>DATHYS010000052.1:0-12499 GCA_035458995.1 Candidatus Nitrosopumilus sp. | reverse complement strand
TTTTCCTTTTCCCATAACCCAAATCCTATTGTTAATTTCTGCCGAACCTTCCGCGAATATCGAAAGTTTGGCAAAAAAAGTTGTAGAAATTTTTACAGATGTTAACTAAGTATCTTTAAGCAATCTTACGAATTGTTTAATAATATCTTGAAAACTTGTCTTTAATTATGAATCACTATTTCATTTTTATTCTATTACTGTTTATGTCCCCTTCATTTTTTGTTGTTTCTTTTGCAAGCATTAATGATTTCACTACTGACAAAACATTGTACAACACTGATGACTCGATAATTATTTCTGGAAATGTCGATAATAATCCTGACCTTTTTTCTATAATCCTACAAATTATCACTCCTGGTGGTTCTGGATTAGCACATGTTGATAGTATTGTTCCAAACAATGATGGTTCTTTTACAAAAACAATTAATGCCGGTGGCCCTACATGGCCTGAAAATGGATACTATACAATCAAACTTTCCTATGGTGGTAATTTGGAGAAATCAATAGAGTATCAAAAATCTTCTGAGTATGTTCCACCTACATCGACACCAAGCACATCGACACCAAGCACATCGACACCAAGTGCTGAAATTGATGACTTGTTTATTGTGAATCCTAAAATGATAATTTTTGGGTTTCCTGCTCTTGACAAATCTCCCCAACACTATATTGACAGATACAATAATGAGCCTTCATACAAATCTTGGTTTGACAATCAATTTTCCTTTTATGATCTTGAACAAGTTGTGGGTTATCAATTGACACACATAGAAAATTTTCCTGCTCTTGACAAATCTCCCCAACACTATATTGACAGATACAATAATGAGCCTTCATACAAATCTTGGTTTGACAATCAATTTCCTGGAAAAACGATATATTCTGTTTTAGGCTTTTCCACCTATATTCCTGATTGGATAAAGGATTATGCAAGAAATTGGGCTACTGGCGAAATTTCTGATAATGAATTCATGATTGGATTGGATTTTATGATACAGAATAAAATTATTGTAATCTCTGGTATAGATTCTACTTCTTTTTCTGCTGAAGATGTTCCATCATGGTTTAGAAACACATCCCACTGGTGGTCTGCAGGATTGATATCTCAACAAGAATTTATTAATTCCATCAAATATTTAATCCAAGAAGATATTATTCTAATTGAATAACTTAGAATGCTTTTAATTTAGTTGCTGATAATTTGTTTTATGAAAGCAACATTTGGTGCAGGCTGTTTCTGGCATGTTGAAGATTTACTTAATAAAACAAAAGGTGTCAAATCTACATCTGTAGGATACATTGGGGGACAACTTCCAAATCCCACATATGAAGAAGTCTGCACTGATAAAACAGGGCATGCAGAAGCTGTGGAAGTTGACTATGATCCTGAAGAAATTTCCTTTGAAGAACTTTTAGATGTATTTTGGTCTAATCATAATCCTACCACATTAAATCGACAAGGACCTGATGTTGGAATCCAATACCGTTCTGCAATTTTTTATCATGATGAAAAACAAAAAGAAATTGCTGAATCTTCTAAGAAAACTCTTGAGAACTCAGGAAAGTTTAACGACCCTATTGTAACTGAAATAGTTCCTGCTCCTACTTTCTATAAAGCAGAAGAATACCATCAAAAATATTTTAAAAAGCACGGATTTTCTTAGATTACTTTACAATTACAACTGGAATTTTAGATGTATGTATTACGTAATTGGATACACTTCCAAAGAATATTTCTTTTGTTGCACTTCTACCTCTTGAACCCATAACTATCATATCAAAATGCTCTTTTCCATGAGCTAGTTTAATGATGTTATATCCAATATCCCCTCGAGCCATTTTTTCATTAAATACAATGCCATGTTTGGCAGCTAAAACCTTTGCTTCTTCCATGAATTTTTTCACTTTGACATTTAGTGCTTTTTCTACAGAGCCTACTCCTCTAAATTCAGAGTGAGGAGGTGCGTAAATTGAGTAGATTCCGGTAATTGTGGCTCCGCAACTTCTAGCTAATGTGATTGCTGTTTCTAGTCCTCTTACGGAGTTTTTGGATCCATCTAGTGGCACCAGAATTTTTGAAATTTTCTTTTTAATCACAATTATTCTCAAAGGTTGACCCTAAAAAACATACTTCTAATTTTAAAAAACACAGTTTCTTTTTCAAGCCCATGATCGCCAATTTCATTAAAACTTATCTAGTGATGATAATTGTTGCTAAACCAGTGGAAGAGAAATTCCTTAAAATCGACGGGCACAAAATCAGATATTTGGAATCGGGAAATTCAAAAAATACTCTTGTCTTACTTCATGGGTTGGGAGCATCAGCTGAAAGATGGCTAAATGTAATTCCTCTTTTTTCAAAGGACTATAGGGTAATTGCTCCTGATTTGATAGGATTTGGATTAAGTGACAAACCTCATATCGATTATACTCCTGATCTCTTTTCAGACTTTGTAGAAAAATTTTTTGCGCAAACTGGAATCATACGACCTAATCTTATTGGTTCTTCATTGGGTGGTCAGATTGCTGCAAATTATACTTCATCACATACTGATGAAATTGAAAAACTTATTCTTGTTTCCCCTGCAGGTGCTATGACTCAATCTACTCCTGCTCTTGATGCATATGTTATGGCTGCACTATATCCTAGTGAACAAACTGCTAAAAATGCATTTGAATTAATGGAAGGTTCTGGTGAGGAAGTCCCTCAAGAAATTATTACTGGATTTGTAGAGAGAATGCAATTACCTAATGCAAAACTTGCATTCATGTCAACTGTTTTGGGATTAAAAAATTCTAAACCTATTACAACAAAACTTGGATCCATTACTACACCGACAATGATTATTTGGGGTTCCGATGACCCTGTAATTCCAATTGATTATTCTGATAGCTTCATTTCTTCTATTCAAGATTGTAGATTTTTTAGGATGGATGGGTGTGGTCATACTCCTTATGTTCAAGACCCTCATACGTTTGCTTCCAAATCTTTGGAGTTCTTAAATGGTATTTAGATCCATTTAAATACCAATTATTCCAATGATTACCTATGAGTGGTAATCAAAACCTATACGACCCTTCTGAGATGTTCAAATCTTGGATTCAAAAAAGTGGACGCGCTCAAGCAGAATTTATGAAAAATTTTGGCTCTTTGATGTCAAATCAAACTAGTCAAACATTCAATCCTTTAGAGACCCTAAAAGGAGTTTCTGAAAGTGCTAGACAAACTCAATCTAATGTGATGGAAAACATGTCAACTATGCAAAGTAAAAGCATGGATACTATGTTTAACATCGGACAAATGCTACCTTCCTTCATGAATTGGGGAGCTTACAAAACTACAATCAGTAGTAATGGCAGAATCTCTATCCCTGAAGCAGAACGTAATGCCCTCGGTTTAGGTGATGGTGATTTAGTTCAAGTCATTATTTTACCAATAGCCAAAAAATCAAAAAATAAGGAGGTGAAACAATGAGTAAAAACGAAACAACACAAACAAATTCAAAAGATGTATTTTCTGTATATCAAGAAAATGTCGACAAACTCTTCAATGGTATTAAAAAATCAGTACCACAATATCATCAATCCATCACTAATGTACAACAGGAATACCTTCAAGCATATGAAAATGTAGTAGATTCAACTATCACACTACAAAAAGAATATGTAAAGAAAGCAGGTATTGCAGCAAACATTCCTGAAGCAACATTAAAAGTAATTAATGATACAACTGAAGAATTTGTAAAGGCAACTTCTATTCAAAACCAAGTGACCCTTGCAACTATCGATGCAACACAACAAAATATCAAAACATTCAACGATAATGCAAAATCATTTGCTGACCTAAACAGAAACATTCTACAGTCTTGGATTTCTGCATTCACTACAAAAACAAACTAGTGAAAAACCTATTTTTTTAATTTTTTTCTTTTTTTATGATCTTTCAGCTAACCATTGTCCTAGCTCTGGCAAAACCTTCTTTTGTGATAATGAGCTGGCAATCATGCCTACATGTCCAGTTGGATACATTCTCAAGGTTTTATCTTCACTGCCTATTGCATAATGCAATGGCATACTACATTCTGGTGAAACCAGATGGTCGCCCACTGCAATTTGTGTAAATGTTGGCATGTCTATTTTCTTCAAATCTATGCGCTCTCCTCCCACATACATCTTATTTTGAATCAACAAGTTATCTTGATAGATATCTTTAATCCATTGTTTGAATAGCTCTCCTGGAATTGGTGGTGTATCTCCTAGCCATTTTTCAACTCTGAGGAAATTATCCACAAATTTTTTGTTATCGATGTTTTTGAAAAATTTCACATATTTTTCGATACCTTGCTCAAATGGCTTTAATACTGAAAAGCAATAATACATGAATTCTGGAGGCATATTTCCTATAGTTTCTACCATTTTGTCTGCATCCATATGTTTGGCAAGATTGCTAATCACTGTAGTATCCCGCCATCCGTCAATCACAGGAGCTGTTGCAATGTAGTTTTTTACACTTTCTGGATGCAGTGACGTGTATGCTGTTGCAATTGTTGCTCCGGTGCAATACCCTTGCAATGAAATTTTTTCAATTGATGATTCATCTTTGATATGTTCTACCGCTGAATCTAAGTATCCGTTAACATAATCATCAAAATCAAGATACTTGTCCATACTTGTCGGGGTTCCCCAGTCTAACATGTATACATCAAATCCTTGCTGTAGTAGATTCCTCACCCAACTTTTCTCTGGCTGAATATCTAGAATATGATATCTGTTTATCAATGCATATGAAATCAGTAATGGTGTTTTGTGCTGCTTCTCTGTTAATGGTCTATAATGAAGTAATCTTGTTTTATCCAACTCATGCACGGTATCGTGAGGTGTTACCTCTAAACTAATTTCATCAGGTGCAGAAACTAATTTTGGTGCATCAATTACATTCTTACTAAATTTTAAAACTTCTTCTATGATTTTTGGATCTATTCTAGATTCACTTTGCATTTTTCTTTGCCTCCTTTTTTCTTAATTCTAATTCTAATTTTCCCACTCTTTTTTTTAAAGAATGAAGTTCTTTGTATACTTCATCAATTTCTTCTTTACTTGGAAGATTAATTGATTGTAAAACTACGTTTGTAATATTATTCCAATGTTTTGTCAATTCTAATTCTTTTGAAACAAGTTTTCCATAATTCTCTCCAAATTCTTTAGAATCAAATAGTTCCGTAAAATCATTATCAAAAATATCAATCCATATTCTCTTGAAAGCTTCCATTTGTTCAACATCATGAGGTACTTCTGGAGCTTTCAGATTTACTTTCTTTTGGGCAACTTCCCATGCACTAGACAATTGCTTATAATATTCTGTAAGGTATTGATTAAATCCCATCAAATCCTCATTGATTTCAATTAATTCTGTTGTTACTTTTTTTGAATTTGCTGCAAATGCCCTCATTGGACCTGTAGATGCTAAAGCCTGAGGCTTACTAGACATCAGATGTATAAGGTCTGTCCAAAATAATGACAGATGTTTGTAGTAATCCATTGTGGTTTTTGGAGAATCCGGTTGCACAGCTATCTATAATTACAGATCGCAATAAATAGTTCGATTACTAAATTAGACTAATGGAGAATGTTGATGAGCTTGAAAAAATTTGTCAGAGTATCATTAAACTAGACTCCAAAATGCGTTCAGCTAGGCTCATCAACAGTAGGGGTCATCTCATAGCTGGTGGAATGAAAGAGGGGTTGCTATCTCTTGAAGCTCAAAAACAAGATGAGATGATGTTCATGGAATTGGCACTACGTGTAAGAATGAGACATGAATTTGATGCTGAATTTGGCGAAGTTCATTTTTCAATGTCTTATCGAGATAAGGTAATTGTCATGAGCTTTCCTTTGAATAATGATGATGTTTTATTGGTATCTTGTGAAAAAGAAACGGATTTTGGAAAATTACCCTTTAAAGTTCTTGAAATTATCCAATCTCTAAAAAAATCCCCTATGAAGACTTTCTAATCATAACAACTTAATTCTACTTTTTTAGATCCTGATTATGACTTTGGAACAATACGTTAGCTGGGATGAAATTGATTCTTTGATTGGAATGCTTTCAAATCGTATCTCAAAATCGCCTAGGAACTTTTCAAGCATCACTACATTAAGTAGAGGGGGCTTGGTTCCATCTCGTTTATTGGCAGATCATTTAGGGATTGAAAAAATTATCGTTGATCCAACTAAAATTTCATCTGATTCTCTAGTTGTTGATGATATTTATGATACTGGAGAAACATTTGAAGAAATAATATCCAAAATAGATGATCCTGCAAAATTATTCTATGTTACAATATTTGCAAGACGTGGAAAATCATACCCTTCACAATTAATCTATGGGGAAAAAACAAATGATGATGGATATGTGGTATTTCCTTGGGATAAATTGGAATTTGAAAGGCTACAAAAATAATTTATTATATTTTATTCATTGAGCATTTTTCTGAGTCCTGAGCATCTATTTCTAATAGTTACTTCTGTGACTCCTGATGCAATTGAGATGTCTTTTTGTGATTTGACTTCGCCTGTACTGATACATGCAAGGTAAAGTGCTGCGGCTGCAATTCCCATAGGATCTTTTCCTGCAACCATTCCTACCTCTTTTGCTTGATTCAAAATTTTAATTGCTTTACGCTTGCTTTTCTCACTTAATTCTGCAATGCTGGCAATTCTTGAAACTCCTTTTACAGGATCTACAACTGGCATCTTTAATTCTAATTCTCTGAAAATTAATCTATAACATCTAGCAACATCTTTTCTTCTAATGTTGATTCCTTTTGCAATGTCATCAAGTGTTCTAGGAGTTTCTGTATTTCTACATGATGCATAAAGACATGCTGCAACTAGGCCTTGAATTGATCTGCCTCGAACTAGTTTTTTCTCCATAGCTTTTCTGTAAATATAAGCTGCTTTCTCAATTACTGCATCAGTTAAAGCAAGTTTGTCTTTTAGTTTGTCCATTTCATTTAGTGCTTGTCTCAAATTTCTATCTGCTGAAGAATGTGCTTGACTTCTACTGTCCCAAGTTCTTAGTCTTTCAATTGAACTTTTGACACTTGCTGATAGTGGTTTTCCTGTGGCATCTTTGTTTGCTGCACCAATTACAGTTGATAATCCCATATCGTGCATTGTTAGAGATGTTCCTGCACCTGTTCTTGCTTTGTTCCCTTCATCATTTGAAAAAGAACGCCATTCAGCACCTGTATCTGTGATTTTATCATTAACCACTAGTCCACATTTACTGCAAAATAATTCTCCCGTATTTTGGTCTGTGACCATTTTTTTATCTCCACATGATGGACATTTTGGTCCTGCCATCATTTGATTTTTAAGCATAATACTAGTAATACTGAAAATAGCTTTTTATCCATTTTACATACTATCTGCAGGTTAATTGTGTGTAGGTCAAGCTAACCCCTGTTCTAATTTTTTAGAATATGATCTTGTTTTTTTGAATTAACTTAGTAGGCAGTATGCATATGATGGATTAAATGATGGATACATGATATTGCTTTCATCCTCAACATGTATCCAACCTAATGAATGACCTAATTCATGTGTCATAATTGTTGCAACACTATTGACGTCATATAGCTGGAAACTTCCATCACAATTGTAATCTCCTAATGTAACTTCCACTACTCCTTTTCCGAGATGTGCATGACCTAATACTCCATCACCAATGTCTCTAACTACCCATGTTATCCAAACATTAGCTTCATGTTTTAGATTTGTAATTTCGAATTTCACTCTTGTTTCTTCCTCTTCTAATGCTACTCCCATTGGCTCCCAAAATTTGAAAGAGTTCTCTAAAGTACTAACATGATCTAATGGTAGTCCTGATGGTTGTTCATTAATGAATACCTTGTAAGTGATAACATACACATCATCTTCTATGTGATAAGTTGGATCTGGGAATTTGTCTGCTGCTGTTTTAACTTCACTTTCAAAATTCCACTTTATGTAGTCTCTAAGGAATTTTTTTATGACATCTTGACTTGGGTTAGGATATTCGATGTATCTTTTTTCTTTTGAAATGTTGTTTGAAATGTCTCTAAGGTATTTTTCAAACAAATAGAATTCATGATCTAGATCTTCTTGAGATTTTTGTGAATCTTTTTCAAAATTAACTGTGATGAATTGATTATTAATCAACCATTGAATACTTTTGAAAAATTCGTCATCTGATAATAATCCTTGACTCCACCATCCTGCATTTTTTCTAAGCCATGAAGGTAATTCTGATTCTGAATCTCCTTCAGAGGATTGATTTTCAGGAACTTGAATGATGCCTTGCTGTACCAAATACTCTATACCTTGTGCAAAGTCCTGATCAGAAATCTGTGTTAAGGACCACCATTTTGCGTTATTTTTAATCCATTCTGGAATGGCTGGATTCTGTTGAATTTCATTTGGTTTCTCAGTAGCGGTATAGGGATATTTTTGAATGACTTTGTTGATAAATTCTTTGTAATTGTTAATTACCACACTGTTTGGTTTTTCTATAGATGCTTTTTCAAAATATGTCATCGATTCTTGGTATTCTCCCAAATTTCCAAAACCTACCCCCATTCCAGTTAAAGAAATCACATCATTTGGTCTGTGTTGTAATACTTTGAAGAATTGTTTTAATGAATTAGAATGTTGATCAAGATTACTTTGAGCAATACCTTTCATTTTTAGTGTTGAGATATTATTTGGAGCAATCTCTAGAATGTCATCATAAATTGTAACTGCTTGATTGTACTCTCCCTTGACAAAGTGTTCTTTAGCAAGATTGAACATAATTTCTGGATTTTCATTACTTTGAGCAATTGCATTCTGACTAAACATGGTAAAACTAAACAAAACTGCAAACAAAACATAAACAATTTTCATCTTATATTTTTTCATAACTTGATTTTGTTTATAGTTTATTTCTAATTTCTACTCTTTGTATGCTCATTTTAGATGAAATGCTCTTTTACTTCGTGTTTCTTAGAAAATCTTTAATTGATTAATAATTACGTGTTTTAGTATTGACAAAAATTGGTGCTGGTGAAATCATTTATGATTTACGCAAAAAGATTCAGGAGATTCAAATGGCATTAGACCAACTGGGTGAGCCTGTAACTGACTTGCCTGAGATGATTGAATCATCTAATTTGCTTCGCTCAAATGAGTACCTTTCAAAAGCAAATGACAAGAAATCTGAATTGCTAGTTGCTTATCAGCAATATTCTACTGCCCTTGAAGAATTACTGTCTTCTGTTTTTGACATCCAAAAAGATCTTAAAGATATCTTAAAAGAACAATCTTCCCTGATCTCTGATTCTCCTAAAAGAACCTCAAAACCTAAAACAAAATCCAAGAAAAAATAATATTATTTTGATAAATGCACAATGTCGCCTGCAATGACTTTGTGAGTTTTACTGTTCTCTAAGACAATTAATGCTCCATCCTCATCTATTTTCACTGCTTTTCCTTTGATTTTCCCATCTATAGTTTCCAATTCAATATTCTTTCCTATAGTTGATGACCTTAGAGTCCATTCAGAAATAATTTTCTTTGTTTGCTTTGTATTCAATAAGTTGTAAATTTTTTCTAATTCTAGTAGAAATGACTGGACTAATTGTACTGGTTTGATTTTTTGCTTTTCGCCATTTAATGATGCAACACCATAAAAATTGGGTGTTCCCTTTAGTGATTTTTCTATTTGTTTTACATTTACATCAAAATTAATTCCTGTACCTAATACCAAATTTTCAATTTTGTTTGATTCTAGTGACACATCTACCAACATTCCTGCAACTTTTTTTCCTTTAATTGTCAAATCATTAGGCCACTTTAATTCGGGTTTGATTGAAAATATCTTTTCTATTGCAATTGACAGTGCAAGTGCAGATGCGATTGGAAACAATGTTGTTATTCCAATATCAAATTTTGGATGAAGTATGATTGAAATCCATATTCCTCCGTTGGGTGATATCCATTTTCTGCCAGATCTTCCACGGCCTCCCGTTTGTTTTGATGCAACTATTACAGCTCCTGCATTTTCAGGATCCTCTGCCATTTTTAGTGCCTCATTTTGAGTAGAATCTATTGAATCAAAATAATATGCTTTTTGTCCAATGATTTTTGTTTTTAAATTTGAAGTGATTTCCCATGGGAGTAATAACTCTGAATTTGAAATTAACTTGTATCCTAGTTTTTGCTTTGATTCAACGACATATCCCAACTCTTGAATTTTTTTGATATGCTTCCATACTGCAACTCTACTGATTCGTAATACGTCACTCAAATCTTGACCTGATAGATACTCTGTATTGTGAGTTTGTAAAAATGTCAGTACTTTGACTAATCCTGGATTATCAAAAGAATTGTAATTCAACAATGATTGTTTTTATTTCAAGTATAAAACACAAACTAGAATCCTATGTCAAAATCAAATCCGCCATCATCCATTCCGCCATCATCCATGCCTCCATCCCCTGTATCTGGCATGCTCTCAGCTGGAACATAATCTGACATTGCCATCCCCATCATACTAAACATCATTGAAAACATCATCATGTCCATTATTCCAAAAAACATCATTGTTGGAAGAAATGATTTGTTATTTTCCATCTCTTGTTTTAATTTCTCTTTGTCTCCTGATTTGTACAGTAATGACATCTGGCTCCATTTTGTTTGCAACTCGTGAACCCTTTCATCTACTTCTTTGGAGCCTTTTTCAGTTGGTTTGATTTCTATTTTCATCCCAAACAATCCTTTTTTTTCTTCAGTTTGAATAAATCCTCTTTTTTCTAATTGTTCTAAGATTGAATTCAATTCCTCGGGCTCAATCTGAGTCATTTTCTGTATTTTCTCAAACTTTTTTGCTCCGTGTTTTATGGCCCCTAATACAATGAGATCTTTTGGCTCTGATTCCATGTTATCTAATTTTGATGACTGGTAAAAAATTCTTTGTTTCTCTATTTTGCTTCAAAAATTATATTCTGCATGGTTAATTGCTAATTATGGAACAGGATCCTTCATCTGATGAACAAATTCGTGAAATTTTATCATTAAATAAAATAGTTGTAGTTGGAATGTCAAAAAACTCATCAAAAGCTGCACACTATGTGCCCAAATATCTTTCAGAAAATGGATATGATATTACTCCTGTAAATCCCACTACTGAAGAAATATTGGGCAAAAAATGCTATAACTCAATATCTGAAATTGATGAGGACATTGACATTGTGGATGTTTTTAGACCCTCAGATCAAGTGTTGCCTGTAATCAAAGAGGCTATAAAGAAAAAGCCTAAGGTAATTTGGCTCCAACAAGGAATTCATAATTCTGAAGCTGAAGATTTGGCAAAAAAGGCTGGAATCAAAGTAATTTTTAATCGATGTATGTTGGCTGAACATCAGAGATTATCACAATGACTGATTTTGAAAATTTTTATCACGACTTGTTAGATTTTGCTAAAAAATATGAAGATCAAAACATTCCTCTAAAAATAGAAAAAGATCTTGAAAATGATATTGTAAAAATATTTGGTGAAAAGATTTCATCCTTATCAAGAGCTCAAAATGGTCTTAATGATGTGACAGAGCTTGCATACACTACTGCAGAACATCATCCATATTGGAATTTGATATACAATTGCGCTGAAATCACAAATAGTGTTTTAGATAAATGGAAGTCTTCACTTTCAAAAGAAGATATATCTGATATTGAATGGGCAATTAAAGAATTGAATGAAACACTAGATAAAATAAAAAACAAAAAATCCTCTGAATGCTAGGCAGAGATAAATATTCTAAAATGTTAATCACTTCATGTCTATCAAGATTGGTTTAATTGGTAAAACTAACACCGGTAAAACAACTTTCTTTAATTCTGCAACTTTGTCTTCTGAAGAAATATCTTCATATCCATTTACTACAAAATCCCCTGTATCTGGGATTGCTCATGCAATTACACTATGTGTTCATCCTGAGTTTAAAATTCAGGACAATCCAAATAATTCAAAATGTCTTGATGGCTGGAGATACATTCCAATAGAATTAATCGATTTACCTGGTCTGATAAAAGATGCTTGGAAGGGTAAAGGACTTGGTAATCAATTTTTGTCCATTGCCGCTCAATCTGATGTATTACTACATGTTGTAGATGCCTCAGGAGGAATTGATTCAACTGGAAAAATTACTGAGGCTGGATCAGGGGATCCTATTTCTGATTTTGCAGACATTGAAGAAGAATTAATCATGTGGTATTTGAAAATCTTAGAAGGAAACAGAGACAAGGTTTCAAAATTAATTCAAAGTGGAACCGATGTATTGGATGCAATTACTGATCTTTATCGCGGTATTGGAGTATCTAAAACTCATGTTAAAGACACTTTTCAAGCAACTAGCCTTGAAGAAAAAAACTTTGATGATTTTAACATGGATGATAGTAAAAAGTTTGCATCTTATTTACG
>DATHYS010000051.1:0-6292 GCA_035458995.1 Candidatus Nitrosopumilus sp. | reverse complement strand
AGCACCAGTGACTAGAATTGAAGCCATAATACGTTATAATTTGTGTATAATTTAATACTTCAAAATTTAGTCCAAATTTTGAGTTTTTCAGAGCATGATTAAATGTAAAGAGATAGGTTGAAACTTATGAAATTGGAATTTTTCATGGATGTCTCCCCCAACTGGTGGATTAAGGCAAGATTGGATAAAAAATATCTGAATCAATATGTTTTTGAAAAATTTGAGCATGACTACTATCCAAGAGTCATCAATTACAATAGAGATAAAATTGATTTAGATCAAGATGGAGGAATTATAAAAAAAAATATTATGGCATTAGTAAAAGCGGGTAAATTTGAGACTAAGTTTTTACCAGAAGATGAAAATTTTAAGGAAGGTTACTCTATTTCAAATGGAATTGTCCAATTTCAGCCCAAAAGAATTAAGATTAATGCTCGACTTTTAATCACATTAGTAATATGAACAATAATTGAAATTATTTTCTTGATAATTGATAATCTAAGTTAAGAAAAAGATACAATCAATTAAACTAGTTTGGAAAATTACGATATTACAAGAACCTTCATGCTTTTAATATTGAGTATGAAGAGATGTAATCCTGTCTTTATTAGAAAAATTCCCAGATCAGTTTACTCCTAGAGAAATTCAAAAAGAGATCCTTTCACAAATTGAAGAGAAGATAAAATCTGGATTTAAGAAAATCATTTTATGTGCTCCTACAGGTGTTGGAAAATCTCTAGTTGGAGCTACTGTTTCTAGTTATTTTGATAGCTCATTTACCGTAACAGCTTCTAAACATCTTCAGGATCAATATATCAAAGATATTCCATTTCTAAAACCCGTAAAAGGCAAACAAAACTTCCCTTGCCTCAAATTGATGGAATCTGAAAAAGTCAATAACGATAGAAGAGCTATGAGGTGGGGCCTAACTTGTGATAAGGGTGAATGTCAAGAAAGAGTCAACAAAAATGGAAAAGAGATTTTTGAAGTTTGCAAATTCAAGCCTACGATAAAACAAGTTGAAGATAATACTCAGGACTCTTTGTCATGTCATTACTATTTACAAAAATACGATGCCCTAGTTTCAAACCATTCCCTTTGGAATTACCATGCATTTTTCACAATCATGAAATTCAATAGAAAACTTTTCGAGGAATATCTTGACAGAAAAGTTACGGTCTTTGATGAGGCTCATAAGATAGAAGACCAAATTATTCAGTTTGTTGGATTTGATATTTTTAGTGGTCAAGTAGATGAGTGTAATTTGAATTCTGAAAAATATGATTTTACCGATTTGGATTCTATGATACAATTAACTGATGATATGGCATATTCTTATGCTAAAAAAATCAAAGACATCAAAGAGAGTGCTGCATTTCAAAACAATCCTGATTATGAATTGATAACTGGATTGGAGCGTAGACATGACAGGTCTGCACAAGCAAAAATAGACATCATGTCTGATAAAGATAATTTTGTTGTTAATGATCCTCTCAAAGATTTGAATGGAAATTTTAGAACCATTTCTGTTAAGCCTATTGACGTTTCAAAGTTTGCAAATTCCTTTTTTGAAACTGAATATCAGATTTTCATGTCTGCTACTATTGACAAATCTAGTTTTTGTGAAAACATGGGATTGTATCAAGATGATGTAGCATTTGTTGATACTCCAAAATCTCCTTTTCCAATTGAGCATCGAAGTATTGATCTTCTTAACATTAGACGATTAAGTTATGGTTCAACAGAAGAAGATGAACTTGAAGTGATTAAAACAATTGACAGGATAATGGATGAACATTCTGATGAAAGAGGACTGATACTGACTTCATCTATTCCTAGATGTCAGAAAATTATTCGATTCTTGTCTCCAAAAAATACACAAAGAATTAGGCTGTGTCACAGTAAAAATAAAGATGGAAAAACTCAAGATGAAGTAATTTCTGAGCATGCAGATGATCCTACGGGGGTTTTACTGTCATCCTCATTATGGGAAGGTGTTGATTTGAAAGATGATTTGTCTAGATTTCAAATAATTGCTAAAGTCCCTTATCCCAATTACACTGAAAAAAGAACTAGAGCAAAAATGAACAAATTCCCTCTATGGTACACATCTCAAACTTTAACAAAAATTTTGCAAGGGTTTGGACGCTCTATTAGAAGTGATGATGATTGGGCAAAAACATACGTTTTGGATACTGCAGTAAATAACGTATTTTTCAAGGGGCAGCAAATGATTCCAAAAGCATACTATGATGTTCTAGGGATAGATGAAGTTTAAATCTGAAATCATTACTTTCTATCTGCACAAGCACATTTGACATAGACCATCTTAAACTCTCCATCCGTTTTCACATTATGTGACATTGGTTTTCTACATTGTTGGCATTCAGTAAATCCAAAATATTCATCGACTTTGATCATTTTGTAATCCCATGCTTTTTTCTCTTCATTCCAAAATACAGAGTTTATCTCAGATGGACCATCCATGTTATATTTTATGAAAACTAATTCTTTAATTAATTTTTTATGGATTTAGATTTTTAAAATCAAGACATTTTTGATTAAATTCATTTAGGTATTTTTTTGCATTAATTTCTGAATCAAAAACATACAATTCACATGTTTCTGAATCAATTTTTTGAGCAGTATTGTTGCTGTTTGTTATAACCTGTAATGCCAAAATACTCACTAGTACAATAATTATGATTATTGCAAATTTACTAGAATAAATATCCACAAAGTTTCACTATTCATTTTGAACTTAAATCTAATCATTGGGTAAAATGTTGAGAAATTAACCTTTAGTAGACAACAGTAATTTGATAAGCATAAGTTTTTCTTTTTCCTGTTATCTCTGATTATAATCTCAGATCGTGATCTATAAAGCTTGTGGATAAATTGTTCATCTAGGGATTAGCAGATGTAATTGCGCCTTGTGCTGCTGAGCCTACTAATGTTGCATATTTTGCAAGAGCACCTGATGTATAATTTGGCTCTGGTTTCTTCCAATCTTGTTTTCTCTTTGCCAACTCTTCTTCAGAAACATGAAGATCAATTATGCTTGTATCAGTATCAATTGTAATTTCATCCCCGTCTCTGACTAATGCAATTGGACCACCAACATATGCTTCAGGTGCAACGTGACCTACCATGAATCCCCTAGTGCCTCCTGAAAATCTTCCATCTGTTACCATTGCTACTTTTTTACCTAAACCTTGACCTACTAGTGCTGCAGTTGTAGCAAGCATTTCTCGCATTCCTGGGCCTCCTTTAGGTCCCTCGTATCTGATTACTACTACTTCGCCTTCTTCTACATCTCCTTTGGCAACTGCATCAAATGCATATTCTTCTCTGTCATACACCTTGGCTTTGCCAGTGAATTTTGTCATCTCAACACCTGCTGTTTTGATTACTGCTCCTTCTGGAGCAAGTGTTCCCTTGAGAACAACTGCAGTTCCTACAGAATGTATTGGATTCTCAATTGGTCTGATGATTGATTGTTCTGGTTCGGGAATAGTCATTGAATCAAGATTTTGTTGTAGTGTTTTTCCTGTAACTGTAATACAATCCCCGTTTAGTAATCCTTTTTCTGCTAGTTTTTTCATGACAAATGGAATTCCTCCAATTTTATCTAGACTGTTCATTACATAACTTCCACCTGGCTTCATATCTGCAATGTGTGGTGTCTTTTTTCTTATTCTTTCAAAATCATCATAAGTTAATTTTACTCTAGCTTCATTTGCCATTGATAACAAATGTAAAATTCCATTTGTTGAACCTCCAACTGCATTTAACATTACAATTGAATTTTCAAATGCCTCATAGGTCATTATGTCTCTTGGTTTAATGTTTAATTCTAATAATTTTGCACATGCCGCACCTGTATCATATACCATCTTGTTACGACGTTCATCTTCTGCAGGCGGACTGGCACTTCCTGGCAGTGATAATCCAATTGCCTCTGAGATTGATGCCATTGTATTTGCAGTAAACATACCTCCACATGAACCAGAACTTGGACATGCAGTATTTTCGATATTTTTTAGCATCTCTAAAGAAATTTGACCTGCATCGTATGCTCCAACTGCTTCATAGACATCAACAACTGTTAGTTCTTTACCGTCTAGAATTCCTGGCATGATAGTTCCACCGTATACAAAAACTGATGGCAAGTTCAATCTGGCCATGGCCATCATTGTTCCTGGAAGACTTTTGTCACATCCTGCAATTCCTACAATGGCGTCATATTGATGGGCCCTTATCATTAATTCAATAGAGTCTGCAATAACTTCACGTGAAATTAGTGATGATTTCATTCCTTCATGACCCATGGCAATTCCATCACTGACTGCAATTGTTGAGAACATTCTTGGAGTTGCACCATTATCTGCTACTCCCTTTTTTGCCTCTTCTGCTAATGTTGGCAATAATATGTTACATGGAGTTGCTTCATTACCTGTATGGCAAACTCCGATGAATGGTTTACTAAGATCGTTATCATCTAGTCCCATAGCTTTGTACATTGCTCTATGTGGGGAACGTGCTGTTCCATCTACGACGTTTTTACTAGATATTTCCATAACATGTCGATTTCAAATTGCTATAATTTAGACTTTATTCCTAAAATCAATACTATAATCTGGAAATGCGGTTTAAAAATTCTATAAAATATGTGAGATTGTTTCTTAAGGATTTAGGGATTGTATTTGATAATTTCTAGAGTTGATGGTTTTACCTACTTTGAGTTCATAGTATGATCTTGTATTTCAAGAGATGTTTCAAGGAATGAAAATACCAACATGTTTTTTTACTACCTTCACATAATGATACTACGATTAACGATAACTCTCGCTACATTGAAATGCATCTAGATAGACTAAGTGAAGATTTACTCTATGATCTATATGGAAAACAGATTGAAGGGTTGGAAAAAAAGGACAAGAAATTAGAAAAAGATGAAGATTAAATCAGATCTTCTATCTTTAGCCGACACTGAATTTAGAATCTAATTATCATTGAGTTTAAATTGTAAATATTTTGGATGATTCTATGGAACAAAAAGCTCTTGAATGTCCTATATGTAAAAGCAACAAAGCCGAAATTGCAGGTGATGATGTAAAGCTTGGTGGACGTTTTGAAGACAAGGAATTCCTCACTACTGAACTAACTGTTTTGCGTTGCAGTATGTGCGGATATTATATGATGTTTGATAAATCTGCATCATCCTTTACAACTAAAAACGAATCTTAATTTTATTTGATTAACTCTTGGTTGTCTAGTTGTAGCAAGTATGCTTCAATCTCTTCAGGAGTTTCTGCACCAAACACAATCAATATTCTGTCATCCTCTTCAATTTCATAATCTCGTATGTCTGATACTTGTTCTCTGTTAATGAAGAACTTTAGTGCATAATCTTCATTTGTACAGAATTGTTTGCCATCTGGGAATATGTAGCATTGATCATCAAGGCCAATTGATAGTGTTTCAAAGAGATAACCTAAATCTACTCCTGTGGCATGTTTATGGATTGTACCTCCATCTCTTCCTTCAAAGTGAATCCAACTTGATTTGATTTGGAATGCTGGACCTGAGAATTCAAAAGTATCTCCAAATATCTTTACTAAGATTGCTGCATGTGAGTGCTCACTTCCTAATGCACCTGCATTTTCTGGACCTCCTGGTGCAGTTTCTGTCATATTCATGAACAAATAGGCTGAATATCCGACGATTACTGCAATTACAGCTAAAACTCCAACTGCAATTAGAGTTTGTTTTCTTTTTTCAGCTGAATGTTTAGTAGCATAGTTTTCACGTTTTGCTTCACGCTCTCGTCTTTCTTTTCGGCCCATGAGATATTTCCAGTTCAAAATTTGCCCTAATTAACCATTCGTAACAAAATGTTCTACAAAATCAAATTAATCTAATTTTCATCAATTCTGAAAAGTATTAATGCTGATCGATACTGTTTTTGACCAGACTCTTTGTAATCTCTCTATTACTATACTCCATGTGAATTGCAAAGAGGGGTTTATTCATGATTTTGTGTGGTTTGAGATATTATCCTCAAAAAGATGCATGCATTGTGGAAAAGAAGAAAATTAGGCATATCGGATTTACTTTTTGTGCTTGAATGCTATCTGATAAAGTAATTTGTTTTGAATTAATTAAAAACAATAAATAAAATCACAAAATGCTCTTCTATATGGGCTGTATTTTTTGTGATATTTTGGATGGTAAGAGAACTGGCCATTTTTTGTATGAAGATGAATCACATGTAGCATTTTTAGACAGA
>DATHYS010000050.1:0-6531 GCA_035458995.1 Candidatus Nitrosopumilus sp. | reverse complement strand
AACTGGATATACTTCAACTAGATTTCCATTATCATCAAGAGTTGTGTGTCTGTGGGATTCCTCGTATAGGATTTCATTTCCACTCTGTGTTGCAGTAATTGTATAAAATACATGATTAACAATTTCTCCATCATCTCCAATAAATTCAGTTTCAATTTCTAAAATATTGCCTTCAATTGCTAAAAGGGGCATAGGTCTAGGGGTGACAGAAATCTTTTTCATCACAGTCTCAACTTCTGGTTCTGGTGTTGGTTCGACTAGATCTTCAGGGGTAATCCTTGGTTTAACGATTGGATCATCTACGCCACATTCAAATCTATGAGAGAATTCTACTCCAGCAGCATTTAACATACACATGTTTCCATATGTTTCACCATCTGCACCACATACGGGATCCCATTGCATTGTGCACACTTGTGCATTTTCTTCTCGTACTTCTCTTGGCTCAATTACAGAATTTGGATCCATAGATATGAATCCGATAGATACTGCAGCTAGGATTCCAACTGCAGCTATAACACCATAAGAAAAGTTCATCTCATCCACCTGTTAACTTTGCAAACTCTGGGTTCTTACTTAACTTTTCCATAAATTCAATATTAGATAAAGCGACAACTGCAGATTCTACTACAGGTTCTTCAGGATCATTTAGTGCTTTTTGGAGAGATTCTTTTGCTTCTTTAGAGCCTACAACTCCTAAAGCAATAGCAGCTTCATGACGCACAAACATACTTGGATCGTTTAGGGTAGCATCAGTTAGTGGAGGTATTGCACTAGAATAACTCATTTGACCTAGTGCAAATGCTGCCTCATGGCGAACCAATTCATTTTCATCATTTTTTAAAACTTTAGCAATATACGGAACTTTGTCTTCTCCACCAAAATCAACCAAAATACAAGCAACTCTTGTTCTAACAACAAAATCAGGATGGTCTAAAAGAGAAACAAAGTATTCTGTGTCTTTTTGTTCATATTTTGATTCCATTTCCGCAAAAAGGGCTAATCGATCATCAGTTACTGCCTGCATTTTGTTTTAGAACCTTCTGTGTCATATATTAGGTTACTTGGGAAAATCAAAAAATACATGAGTTATGTATTTAATGGAAAAAATTCAATAATTTTCTATGGGTGTAAAAATAGGTGAAAAAGCACCAAACTTTGGAGTGTCAGAATGGGTACAAGGAGCTCCAACAAATTTTGATCAAGAAAAAGATCACATTATAGTTTTAGAAGTTTTCCAAGTAAATTGTCCAGGATGTTTCATGCATGCAATTCCAGAGGCAATCAGCATCTATGAGAAGTACAAAGATGAAGGAGTCAGAGTTTTAGGTCTTGCAACAGCATTTGAGGATTTTGATAAAAATACATTAGATAATTTGAAAATGCTTGCAGAAACTGGAGAGGTAATTGGAGAGACTAAAGATGCTCTTTCATCATATGGTCAACTCCAAGAAGGCAACAAATTACCATACAAAATCCCATTTCCATTAGGAATGGATAATCTCACAAAGACATCAGGGGAAATCAGTCAAGAAAAAATTATGGAGTTTATTTATCCACAAATTCCAGATTTTGATTCCCAACCAGATGAATACAAAAATCAAATCATTGAAAGAGTAAAGAGTTACATGAAATCTAAAGAATATTCAGCTGAAACTTTTGAGAAATTTGCATTACAAGGAACACCTTCAATGATCATAGTAGATAGAAAAGGAATTCTCAGAGATGTTTCATTTGGTCAATCAGGTCATGCAGATGCCATCATTCAAAAATTACTTAATGAAGACTAGATTACCTCATTAAAACAATCATTGCAGACAGGGCCATAACAATAACAAATCCACTGACAAGAGCGATTTTTGCATTATCCATAATTACTACAGTAAAGAAGAATTGTATATTTTATTTTCTTCTCTTAACTGTAAAAACAACCACACCAATAATTCCACCAATTATTAGGAGAACCATGATAATGACAGAGATTAATTCATCATCATCAGTTACTGTGGGGGTTAAATTTGAAGGAGGAAGTTCTGCTTCAGTAATTTCATCTAAACCAGAAAGATAAGTGGTCCCCAAAATCTCTAATTTATTCTCCCCTGACCCAGTAAAATTCAAGGTTAGAAAAGAAATTTTTTCATTAGTATTTACATTTGGAAAATACTCTTGATCATTTAGATAGAATGTCATATTTCCACCAATAAGATTTAGAGGAATAATCACTTCACCCAAATTATTTTCTAAACCACTGTTGATGTGAAGAGTTAATTTTTTTTCATCTTCATCAAATTCAAAATCAGGAATATCAAAATTTGAAACAATTTCTACTTCAAAAGAATAGCCACCAGTTTGGACATCTAATCGATTAACTAAACCAGTTGCATCAGATAATAGTTGACCATAAGCCGGAGTTAATACAAAAAGTAATGCAATAGACGTTAAGAAGATAATTTTCAATTTATGCAGTTCTAGGAATTCTTTTTGTTAATTCTTTATCTTGAGCAATTCGTGGATGATCTGGATCTGCCAAGATAACTTCAAACCAGTAATGTTTTCCATCTTTGTATACAAAGTAAGAACCTAAAACTTTCATGTTTGGGTATCTTTGTTGAACTCTTCTATCTGCAACAGTTTTCATATCATCATCAGCCTTGATTCTTGTAACACCAAGATGTTTTGGCCTTCTACCACCAGTAGGTCTTTGTTTTCTCATACCACCAGTTCCGACTCTCATTCTAACAACAATAATTCCTTGTTTTGCTTTGTAACCTAATCGTCTAGCTCGCTGTAATCTGCTAGGCTTATCAATACGGGTAACTGCATTTTGTTTACGCCATCCAATTACACGCTCACGTATTTCAGGGGAGTTTTCTTTCCATAGTCTGATCCACGTTTGGTCTTGATAACTAGGCATATCGAGAATAGAAAAATCCCCTTTAATAACTGTAAATCGAAAAACAAACCTAAGCAACGCTAATCAGTAAAAATTCTCTTGAGTGGGGTTTCACAATCCACACACTCAAAGAGTTTGCTCCCGCAGAAAACTCGATAAATCAACTGGACCAAAGTTATTAAAAAAGATTCCTCAGTATTACTTTGAGATTTTTATTGAAGATGTGAAATTTTAAGAAAAGATGGCACCTAGAATAGTGTATTTATCGACAATTTTTACAATATGTTTTTCAATATTCTTCACAACTGCATATGCTGAACCTACAGTTTCCATCAATATAGAAAAAACAACATACCAATATTGTGAAAAATTATCCTATATCATTGAAGTTTCTGAAGTGACAGGTGATCCTGCAATTATCCATATTAGAGATGAAGTAGGTAAAGGAAGCAGTGCAATCCCAATTCCAATTGGAGGATTGCAAAATTTAGTTCCTGCAGCATTTCCATTTGAAAGAGAACAATTTGTACCTGGAAAATATTTCATAGATGTTGAATATGACGGAATGTCAACTACAGCAGAATTTGAAATTATTGATTCAGATAATATTTGCATTCCAGGAATAGTCAAACAATTTATCGTAGGGTGGATTAATGGAGAACTTCGTGACGGTTACTTTGTAGATACATTACAGAAAAATGTTGACCCAAAATTAATTGATGTACCATTTGAAGTAAATTCAGAAAACATTTACGAAATTAGCATCCCAAGTTGGGTAAAAGACAACGTAGGTGTTTGGTGGGTTAATGATATAATTTCAGATCAGGATTTTGCTCAAGTGTTCAATTATCTATTTGAGAAAAAAATCATTAAAGAAAAAATGATTACAGATGATGCAATTTGAATAAATATTCAGTCATAACAGCAATTGCAATTATTGTTATAATAATTCCGTTTGCTCATTCAGGATTAAGCATAGTAGGAGTACAGCAATTAGAATACAGATGGAGTAGTCCGGGAGATTTTAGTTTTTTTGCAATGTCTAATTCAGGAAATATTGAATTTTGCAACACTATGCCATTTTGGACTAGTTTTCAAAGTTTTGAAGTTGCAACATATTATGATACAACACATCTAGGATCATTTGTAGTAAACCCAACTACAATCAATCCATTATCATCAACAGTGCAAGAAGGGATTTTTTCATCAGACGAGATTACTTCTGCTCAACACAATTTCATGACATTAGATTTTGAGTTTGATGGAGGAGATATCAGATTGGATCCTAACAAATTCATGGTTGTTACTAGTGCAAATACCCCCATAATTGGAATAATTCCTTTCACATCAACAAATCAGATTACAGGATTTGATTTTGACATACTAATGAATTCTGAAGATTTGTCTTGTGATTAATTACTGCTCTTACTGGCTCTGGCAATAATTCCCAAAATTACTGCAACAATTCCAGCAATTAAAAAGGCTGCAACAAATCCAATTATGGATTCTTTACCCATTCCTTGAGAAGAACTAGATGTTTGAGTAGTGGAATCAATGACACATGCTCCATCTTTTAGAATAGTTCCAGGGCCACATCGTTCATCCAATACACATGCCCCATCTTTTAGAATAGTTCCAGGGCCACATTGAGTTTTAGGAGTATCATCTACAGGGGTTTCTTCAACTGGTGGTTCCTCTACAGGAGTTTCTTCAACTGGTGGTTCCTCTACAGGATTATTGAAGGAAGTTCCAATGACATCAACTTCAACAGTTCCCAAAGGTAATTCAATATTCAAAGTTCTACTTTGAGAAGTAGTAGTTTCTGTGAAGATCAAATCTTCACCAAATTGGTTAATGATAATGAAAGGATCATCAGATCCTTCAAAAGTGGAATCTAAGAATGAACGTTCTAGAACAAGATTCAAAGTAGCAGCAGGATCAGTTACATCTACAGCAAATAGCAATGAACCAAATCCTGAATCAGGTTCGACGCTAGTTACAGTTAATCCAGTTGCAACATATTCAAAATCAAAAGAGTTTCCTTCAACATCAACAGACATTGTTTCAGCATAAACTAGTGCAGTCGAAATCATAGTGAATAAGATTAACCCAAGTGAGATTTTCAATAGCGAATTAACACTAGGTAGATGTGTATGTTTTTCAGAGTACAATTCCTTAACTGCAAAATTATTCATTTGTATATTTTGACCTCCGAATCGACGTTAAAATTGAAGAGACGATAATAAATCACGTAAAAGTCAAGCTTTTTTACTTATTTTTAAAACGTGCGTAGAAATTCTACTAAATTACGCCACGCAGTATCTGAATAATTTTTTCAGCAATCACATTTGCAGCCAAAGATTGTGCCTCTTTTGTTTGCGCACCAATGTGAGGAGTCAAAATGACATTGTCAAGTTCAGCCAATTTGGTTCCAATGGCAGGCTCTTTTTCAAATACATCCAAGGCAGCACCACCCAAGGTACCATTTTTGAGTGCATTGTAAAGAGCATCTTCATCAACAACCCCACCTCTAGAAGTATTGATAATTTTTGCAGTTTTTTTCATAGTAGACATTTTTTCTGCATCTAGAAGATGATATGTTGAATCTAAAAGTGGAACATGAATTGAAATGTAATCAGAGCTTTGTAACAAAGTACTCAAATCAGCTTTCATCAAACCAACTTCTTTTGCAAACTCTTCATCAATTGGCATTACATCATAACCAATAATATTCATGTTTAATGCACGAGCAAGTCTTCCCAATCTTTTTCCAATATTTCCTAAGCCAATAATTCCCAAATATTTTCCTCGAAGTTCTGTTCCTTTGAGTTCTTTTTTGAGCCATTGTTCATTTCTTATTGCTCTATCACCTCTTGCAGTTTGTCTAGCAAGAGATAGCATTAATCCTAAAACTAATTCGGCAACTGCATTCATTGCACCCTCAACAGCATTAATTACACGAATGTCTTTTGCTTTAGCTGATTCTTGATCAACATTATCCAATCCAACTCCAACTCTGGCAATAATTTTACAATTGTCAGCTTTCTCAATCATTTCTTTTGTAATTGTAGTTCTGCTTCTAACAATTACAATATTGAAAGTGGAAATCTTTTCAAGAATTTGTTCAGGAGTAATTTCAGGTTCGTATGAGACTTTAAGACCATTATCTATCAAAATTTTATTTAGTATAGGATCGACTTCATCACAAATCAGTACAGAGTCTTCAAATCCCATAACTAATGAAAATGACATGCGGAATATAATTCATTAAGAAAATAAAAAGAAAAAAAGATGTTATATTATCAAGAAGTTAGGATTTCTGCTACTACAGGAATTACTTCCCATAATGCGACATAATCGCCACTTGCTTGCATTTCAGAAGCTACATCATCAGTCATCAAACCATGAATGTTTAGTGCAGGGTGAGCAATACTGTTTGCTCCCATTGGTGGGACAGCATCACTTGGATTGCCTAAAGCATATGCATAAGATGCAACTGGTGCTGGGATAACTCCTTTTTCAACTAGAACTGGGTTCAAGCCGAATGGATCACCTGCTACAAAGACTGTAGCTGCGCCAGTGTAAATTGCTGCATAATCGTGGTTTACTGCTGCATATGCACCTGGTTCATCAAAGAC
>DATHYS010000049.1:0-3448 GCA_035458995.1 Candidatus Nitrosopumilus sp. | reverse complement strand
AAATAGTTTTGAAAACTCCATTCTTATTTTTTTGGCACAATCTGCCATTTCTAATCCATGTGGTTCAATTATGGCATAACAAAGAGAGTTTTTCTTGATTGGTTCTGGGGGGCCACATGTTAGTACATAATCATCATCTATCGGAATAATCCCTACAGCCAGACGTAGCGTCTCTGATTTGATAAAATTTCTCTGTCCTTCAATTGTAAAGGAACCTTTAGGAAGAAATTCTCCACTTGGCGCTGATTTTTTTACTTGATCTGGATGAACCCAATAAGCACTTACACCATACAATCCTTCCCTCCATGCACGACTAAAACAAACTGTAGCATGTGCAATTTCATTCATAGTTGTATCAGGTGCATTTTCTGCATCTTTTAAAATAAAAAATGGAGAACCAAAAATATCACCGTGAAACACTTTATCATTTTTATCTAAATGTTTTCTAATTACAGCAGAATTTGATGCAGCATCTCTTCCACCTATTGTAAGAAATCCATCTGTTGTAAAGAACCATCTATACCTTTCATACCAATTCTTTTTTCTGATTTCTGTAACTACAAAAAGATCTTGTTCAGATTCTGTTTTAGTCTGAAATTTTTTTAGCTTTTTCTCTGTTTTCTCTTTGATTGCTTGAATTGAAGAGATTGCCCCTGATTGCTTTTTTGCTTCATTAAATAAAACAGATGCAATTGACTGGAGAGGTGATTGTGTGTTTATTTTTATTTTTTCTTCTTGCACAACAATTAATGAAATACCTTTTTCAGTAACTAATTTTGCATTATGAGTTGCTAAAATTTCTTGAGCAGCAGTATTTTCAATTGATATGATCCCTTTAGATACCATTTCAAAAAGAGAATTTGCTACATTTGTAATATTTTTTGATCTCTCTTTTACTGTTTCAATAGCTTTTTCTTGCTCAGAAATTTGAGTTTGTAATTCTTTAATTTTTTTATCTGAACCGCTTGATTGAACAGATTTTCCTTTTTCAATAATATTTTCAGTAAATACAGTATCTAATCCTTCAATGAAACTATTTGCATGTGTAATTTCTCCTTCCAGATTTCCTAATTTTAGGGGAAGAACTTCAGTTTTTTCATTTCTAACTATAATGGCATCATGATTTCCTACTATTACATCTGAGACTATTTTCTTTGTAGTGTCAAATATTTTTTTTATTTCTTCTTCAGTTAATAAATTTCCAATTTTCTTTCCATCAATTTCTGAAATTTTAAAAACAGCCTCCACATATTTTTTTGGAAGACCCAAAGTTCTCCCAAACCATTTTGCTGCAATAATATCTGTTGTTTTAAGTTCATCAAAGTCTGATTCTTTCAAATTAAAAATATCTAGTTCACTAGTTGGAGGTTGTACATATTCTAAACCTACACTTAGTTTTCTATGTCTAACATCTATAGAATGCTGCAATGCAAGAATTTTCTTTTCATTATTACAAAGTAAAATATTTCCATCTCCAAAAAATTCACCTACTAGGACAAACTCTTTTCCGAATCCTTCAAATGTAAAATATGCGATTCTTTCTGCACCTATTTGTTCAATTTTTTTTAATTTTAATCTGAGTAGATCACTTCGTAATCTTTTGAGTAATCTATTAGGTTCCATCTGATCAATTTTTACTGCAGTTAACCATACGCCAGAAGTCGAAATCATCATGAAGAGATCGCTTTTTTCTGTATGATGAAGTTTGAAGAGAATACTGTCTTTTGTAATTCCATAAATGTTACTGATATAGTATCCCTGAACTTGTTCTGATATTTTATCAACTAAATATCGTAATTCAATTCCTGCTAAAGCCATAATCAGACTAATTCATGTCTAAAATTATACTCTTGCTTTGATGTGCTCATATTTTGACCAAAGATATTAAACATGGTTTGCTTGAGACACGCTAGAAATTTACTTTGGCAAAATTCAAAAAGAAAAAATCTGAACCTACTATAGATCCAAATGATTCAAAAAAAGAATCAGTTGAGGATGTTCCTGTAGATACACCTGAAACAGAAAAATCTGAACCAGTTCCAGATACTCCATCAGGAGAACCACCAGTAAGCATTGCTGAGAAAAGTGAAAAAGATAGAAAACTAAACAAATTATTTTGGATGCGTGTTGCTTTAGCTATAATAGCAGGAACTGCTGCTACTTTCATCTTTGAAGATATTGAAGGTGAAGAAAGAAGATGGGCATCAATTGGATTTATGATTGTAATATTTTTTGGAACAGTAATTATTGCCAAAGGAATGAAAATGCAATTACCATCATCTGATAGAAAAAAAGTTGTTACACAAGCCATTGGTAGCTATGTTTTCTTGTATTTGTTTTCATGGATTGTAAGTTACACATTAACTCATTTAGAAACAGTAACTAGTGGAATTAACATTTAATCTAGAAATTATTAAGTGGTAGTAACAAATGTGGAAATTTAAAACACCTGGTATTCCTGATGA
The DNA here is from genome assembly GCA_035458995.1 of Candidatus Nitrosopumilus sp. GTDB lineage: Archaea > Thermoproteota > Nitrososphaeria > Nitrososphaerales > Nitrosopumilaceae > Nitrosopumilus. Next base: position 983 of record DATHYS010000049.1, on the reverse strand, counting down.
AAAATTTGAAAGAACAGAAAAAGTTCCAATCACTAAAGAGGAAGTAAGAGTTGTTCAAATTAGTAAAGCCAGATTAAAACCAGGACAAATTGTTTATGACATTGGATGTGGAAGTGGATCTATTTCTATTGAAGCTGCATTACAAATTGAATCATCGGGTAAAGTTTTAGCAGTTGATTATGATGAAAATGCCATAGAACTAACAAAAAAGAATATTGCAAAATTTGGTTTATCAAATATTTTAGTAATTCATGGTAATGCTAAAGAAAAAATTCAAGAACTTGATGATGCTGATACTATTTTCATTGGAGGTACAGGTGGAGATACTAAAGAAATAGTTGAACTATCTGAGAATAAACTCAAATCTGGAGGGAGAATTGTAATTGGTATTATACTAATTGAAACACTTTATTCTGTTTTGCAAGTATTAGAAAAATTAGAGTTTGAATCTGTAGATATTACTCAAGTCACCATATCTAAGAGTAGGAAAACTAGCAAGGGAACGATGATGCTTGCAAGAAATCCGGTAACTATCATATCTGCTACTAAAATCTAATCTAGATTTTTAATTAGGAAGAAAATCATACATTTCATGCCTGGTTTAATTGGAATAGGAGTGGGTCCAGGAGATGTTGATCTACTTACTGTAAAAGCCGTAAAGGCAATTCAGAATGCTGATATCATTATGTGTCCAGCTTCCAAAGAAGACAGACCTAGTATAGCACTTGGTGTAGTTTCACCAATAATTGATAAATCAAAGAATCAAGAAATTGTAAAGCTAATCTTTCCAATGACTAAAGATAAGGATGTTCTAGAAGCAACATGGAAAAAAAATGCCAAGATAATGGCTGAAACTGTTTTGACTGGTAAGAATGTTGTATACCTTACTGTAGGTGATCCTTTCTTGTATAGTACTTGGATCTATATGCACAAAGATCTAACAGAAAACTATCCTGATATGAACATTAGTGTAATTCCTGGAA
>DATHYS010000048.1:0-62136 GCA_035458995.1 Candidatus Nitrosopumilus sp. | reverse complement strand
AACCGATTAAAAGATGATGTACTTTCAATCCTTGAATTCTAAATTATAAAACAAAAAAAGACTAGTCGTCAGAAATCAAGTATGCCAAACCTATCGCATCTTCCCATGACATTTGATTCTGACTTTCTTCCATGTTGATATAGTATACGTGAAAATAATATTTAACGAGAATGAATCATTGATCCTCTTTACACTGAAATCCTAAAGTTCATTTTGTTGGTAGAGTTTTTGAGATTATTGGACAGAGAACGATTACGGGTAAAAAGTGGCAGAAGTAAGGGCTGCAAAGACTGCATCAACCATAGATGTACTCCTAAAAGCTGCATGTGCGATTGTCATAGATAACTAAATTCCAATGCTTTTCATCCCAAAGCAAGCCTTGCCTCCCTTGCTCCAGCACTTGCAGGAGCACGATACTGCCTTTCCTGTCTCCTTGTCTTTGACTACCTTGTGGAATACTCCCTCCCTAACCTTTGATTCAATTGATATGGTTTCGTATTTGTCAGGATCTTCCATTATACTTTGTAGTACCATCCACTAAAAAAAGTCATTCTACTCTTGATACAATACGCTTAAGTTTAGAATTCTGATTTGTAGAATATCTATGAACTTTATCACAAGAAAGGTCCTAGAGATGCAGTACAAGACACTTGAAGACTCTAAGAAGAGGCTAAACCAGCATATGGAAAATAGAGAGTCTCTAAATCCCGATGATACAAAAGAGATTCAAAAACTAGAGAAATACATTGGAATCTGGAAAAAAAATATTGAAAAAATAGAAAAAGAGATCAAAAAAATTGAAGACCGGGAATCAGAGTAGACACGCTTAAGTTGCCCAGATACTCTAAATCGTATGAACATCACTAAAAAAGACAAAAAAGCACTTACTGTTGGTCTAGCACTATTAGCAGGAATAACAATGTACACGTTTTCCACTGTTTTGTAATTCTGAATTTCAAATCACTCAAGCTTCATAAGTTGGAAATTATTTCAAATTTGTAATGCGTAAGGGCGATGCTTTGGTATTGTTGGGAATCCTAGTAGGCGGCGGTACATGTGTTAGTCTAGTTGTGTTGCTTGCAAATGGCATAATTTCAAATCCATTCTTGACTTGATCAATATCCTTAAGTTTTAAAATCACATAGTACATTTGTGAAGCCTCAATCCTGTAGAAATTGTGGTAAGGAACTATTCGAAAACCAGCGAGTATGCCCCAACTGCGGACGTGACACTGGGTATGATGATACAGAATAGTCCAAGTGATGATTCACTTAGACTAGAGCAATGACTAATGCTGCTGCTGCAATAACAATTCCAACAAACAACAGCGAACGCCTTTTGGAGTGTTCTACTAGTTCTTGTGCCATAGCTTCGTAATACACAAAATTTCATTTAAAGGAAAGGTGGGAAATTTTCTCATTTTGTGATACAATAGGCTTATCTTTCTTGCATGCGTAGTGTGTTTGTGGCTATATGCAAAAAGTGCAATGTAGAGATGGAAACTACCACTAAAGAGACAAGAAGGGGAAACGAGACAAAAATTCGCACAAAACACTATTGTGCCAAGTGTGATCATACGGAATATGAGTAATGCCAAAGTTTTCTGGTATGGCAACTTTAAAGGAATTGCATGGAGGACCCATGACGGAAATCCAATTGCCGTTCCTGTGTTTGCTGATTTGGCAAAAGCCACCAAGGTTTCAGAAATTATCAAGACCTGGAATCCAAAATCTTCGCATCTGACCTTTATTGAAAAAGATGATGGGACGTACTCTATTTGCATATTTGAGGAACCTGATGATTCTGGGGAAAACATCGGGCTGTATCGTTCTGGAATGAGCCAGAGCGGAACGTACGGGAAGGTAAAGCAGATGATTGAGAAGAGATCCACAATGTGGAATCCTTTGAAGGTCTATGCTCAGATTGTTCATGCAAAGGATCCTGCAGATTCATCCACCTATCAGAACATGACAGATTTACTTCCAATTAGAATATTTGAGATAATTTCAGAATCCCAACTGGATTCGAAAAAGTTTGCAGTTGAGAAAAGTGCACATAGCTGAAGAATTTGGTGTAATTAGAACAAAAATTATCAGAAAAAAATTATGTTTTTAAAAACTATTCAATCAAAAGTGCAGGCTTGAAAGGTCTTGCATGTCTTGCTTTGCCTTTTGGATCATAAATGTCACTGTCAGACTCTGAATACACCTCTATCTCTACTCCAAACTCTTTCTTTCCAATGCTGGATAACTCAGATTTCAAGAACTCTTTTTCATCAAAGGAATCTGATTCAAGCTTCATAGATTTAATCTCTTCAGACTCTGAGTGCAAATCTTTGATTACTTTTTGAATATAGTCAGGCATTTTCTTGGCCTCTGTAGTTTCAGGATCTGCAATGAGTTCTTTCATTACAACTCCCATGTTGTTTTGTCCTCCAACCATTATACTCAATACTTTACGATACACTTTTGATTTCATAGAATCTGAATTTACATAGAGTACAATCTTCTTTGGAGTAATTTTTGTAACTTTGAGAATATTTGCAATATCATCTATGGTACTTTTGAGTAAATTCTCTGATTGGATTGATGTTGCATCAATTTCATCCTTAGAATATACAGGCCAAGCTGATTTTGAAACTAGTTCAGTATTTCCTAATTTTTCCCACATTTCCTCAGCAATATGTGGTGCAAATGGAGACAACATTGCAACTCGAGCAGAATTTATCTTGTACATTATTCCTGAAACGTCTTTTCTTTCTTTAGCTTCAATTCTTTTGTTGTACCAGCTCAAGTCCGATTCAAATGAAAATAAAATCTCGTGCAATCCTTCCCTTAATCTCATCTTTTCTAGTGATTCTGTAACTGTGCCAATCATGCTTTGCAGTTTTGATAAAATCCACCTGTCTTCAGCTTGCAACTCTGAAATTGGGGCATTTTCGAGCCTAGAGCACTCTTCCAATAGAGATGCAAGCTTGTTCTGAATACCGTAAACTGATTCCATGTTAAAATCAGCATCCTGTAATAATTCAGCTGATGAAATGATTGCCAATCTAATTGGGTCTGCACCATGGTCTCTAATTGCAGTACGTAACGGAATGATGTTTCCCATACTCTTTGACATTTTTGCACCATCCATCATGACACTACCATTAACTACAATTTCCTGCGGCCAGAATTTTTTCTCAAAGATTGCAACGTGGTTTAACACAAAGAATGACAAATGGTTCTGTACCAAATCTCGACCTGAATGTCTTGAATCAACTGGATAGAAATAATTGAATTCTTTTTTCATTGTTTCAATGATATCATCACTAAGCTTGGATGTTGATGCAGCTAGTTTTACATCTCCTTTATCTAACAAAACATAATCAAAGAATTCACGAGTTAAATTCTCTGGAGTTACTGTTCCATCATTTACAAATCGTGAAATGGTATAGTATGCCATGTAAATCACACTATCTGATAGTGATTCTACAATCCAGTCTTTATCCCATGGTAGTTTAGTTCCCAATCCCTGTTGTCTTGCACAAGCTCGCTCGTGCAACCACTCTATTACTTCTTTGAATTCTGTTCTAATGTTTCCTGGAAGAATGTTCATCTCATCAAAGCAATTGCGAGCTAGTTCCTTCCATGATTCATCTCCGTAATTCAAAAACCATTGATTGTTTAACACTTTGACAACACATTCTGCACCACAACGACAATGTACTGGAGAGTTCTCTAACACTGGGAATTTTTCCAAATGACCATTCTCTTGGAGCCATGCTCTAATTTTATCTCGACCAAACTGGACCTTTTCATTTTTGAATTCTCCACATTTCTCATTTAGTTTTCCATCAGTAAACTCTTTGAGGTACAATTCCTTTGTAGCCTCCTCTAGTTTGGAATCTGTTTGGTCAGACACTCCTAGTTTTTCACAAATCTGTTTTGCAGGATAAACATCGTATCCTTCAGTAACTATAATTGGAATAGGCTCGATTTTTGTGGCTAGATCATGATTTTTAGCCTTCAAATCCATCAATGCTTGGTAATCTTTTGGTGCATGAGCAGGCACTGACATTACAAGACCCGTTCCCATGCCAGGCTCTACAAAGTCAGCTGGCAACACTGGAATCTCTCGTCCGTCATGATTTATGGCATTTTGACCAATAATTTCACTGCCAGGAATTTCACCAATTATCTCAACTTGTTTTTCAAAGAATTCTATTTTATGTGCACAAGCTTCAGAAATTATCCATGTCTCATCATCTACTGTAACTTTTTTGTAAACTGTATTTGGATTGACCCACAAATTTGTAATTCCAAAAATTGTTTCAGGTCGTAGTGTAGTAACTGGAAAGATAAATTCACCAAGCTTGAATTTAATCAAAAAGTTTTTCTCATCAATTTTAGGTTCAACGTCCCCCATTGTGTCGTGTTGCGATACTGGGTTTTGATCTTTAGGACACCATCCGACTGGATGAGAACCCTGAATGATTCTGCCGTTTTCTTTAAGTGTAGTAATCTGCCACTCGATAAATTTCTGATAACCTGGAACGATAGTTGTAAACTCTCGTCTCCAGTCAATTGAATAGCCCATCTCTATCATGCCAGACTTTATCTCTTCATGGAAATAGTCTGCAATCTTTATTGGTTCAACAAATGTCTTGATTGCCTCTTCAGGAACATGGTACACGTTTCTTAATCCATCAAGAATTTCTTTTTCTCCTTTCTCAATTCTTTTTGCCATCCCCAACACTGGAGTTCCAGTATAGTGGAATCCCATAGGAAACAAAACATTGTATCCGTTCATTCGATAAAATCTTGCATGAACATCAGCTAGTGTGTATGTTCTTCCGTGTCCGATGTGTTGCGGAGAGTTTGGATACGGATATGCTACTGTAATGAATTTTTTTGGTTTATCATTTGGATTTGTCTCAAAGTCTTTGGTTTCTTCCCACTGTTTGCGCCATTTAGTTTCTATTTCATTCCAGTTTATTGTCATTGTATTATCCTAAAATCATTGATTTTGCTTTCTCAATTGCCTGCTCTTTTTTAGATGTGTCTTTTCCTCCACCTTGAGCAAATTTAGCGTCCCCTCCACCAGAGCCGCCTAGAATTGAGGCTATTTCCTTGGCAATCTCGCCTGAATTCACGCCTGAATCAGCTCCGGAAAACACCATAACTCGAACAGTTGGACCTGACTCGAAAATCCCACAAAATGCAGCAGTGCTATCCTTTGCAACTAGTTTCTTGCCAAAGTTTTGATGGAAATAATCATCATAATTCTCGCTAGATGTAAAACACAACTTTCCTTTGGTGTCAATACCGTCAGCTTCTACTGATTCTCCTGAAATTATCTTCTCAAGTAAAACAGGAATCTGCTCTCTGGCTTTAGCTTTATTTTCTTCACGCTGTTTTTCTAGCTGCTCTTTTTGTTTTGCCTCTTCAGCTTGTTTTTTAGATTCTTCTTCTTGTTGTTTTACATAACCAAATGCAGTAGGACCTGATACAAACTCTAGACGAACTACACCGTCTTGAATTCTTTTAGTCTTTGTAATTTTGATTAGCTCAATGTCTCCTGTCTTCTTTACATGTGTTCCACCGCAAGCTTCAACATCTTGGTCCTCAATTGAAACAATCCTGACTGATTTTACTGGAACTACACCGCCCTGGTAAATTCTAAATCCATATGTCTGCTCTGCAGTTCCCCTGTCATAGTAATCGATGTTTACGTTAAGATTTTGTTTTACCATGGAATTTGCTGCATCCTCAATCTCCTTTACTTGCTCATCAGTTAGTGAAGAGTGATGTGTAATGTCCAGTCTAGCATGATCATCGTCTTTGAATGCAGAGTGCTGCCAAATCCATGAACCGAGAATTTTTCTCGATGATGCATTTAGTATGTGGGTACTGGTGTGGTTTTTTGTAATGTTTGCTCTTCTTGTCTCATCAACTTTGCATTGTACAGTTTCTCCTTCCTTTGGTGTACCGCCTTCAAGCTTGTGAACAATAATGTCTGCGTGTTTATCGACGTTTACCACCTTGAATCCTGCAATACTTCCATAGTCCGGCTCTTGTCCTCCACCTCTTGCATAAAATGAAGTTCTATCTAGTACCACTTGATCATCGAAGACCTTGATTACTTTGGCTGAAAACTCCATTGGGTCGTCTTTGTAAAATAGAGTTTCAGTTTCAGGCAAATCCTCTAGTGGAAGTTCTGCAATTGCTTTTTTCTTTTCAGACTGGTGCAAATCAGATAGCTTTGAGTAAAACTGTGAAGGGATTTCAGAAATTGCATCGACTTCCTTGAGGTATTCAGGAGTTATTCCATCTGATTCGTACAAAGTTATCAGTTCATCAACTGTTGGCACACCTTTCTCACGAATCTTTTCTGCTTTCTTCTTCATGTGAACTTTGGATTCCTCGTATCTTGCAGACTCTAGTTTGAGAATTGCCTTGACATCTTCTCTCTTCTCATCAAGTTCCGGATACGTATCCTTAAGATAGTCAATATGAGTATCAATCAAATCATCAATGTCTAGTTTGAGATTCAATCTGTTTATCGTTCCATTAATTCTTCGCAACATCATTCTCAAGTTGTATCCGCCACCGACATTGCTTGGCAATGCACCATCAGTAATTGCAAAGATTAGAGTTCGCAGGTGATCTGCAATTAGGTAAATTCCTTCAAGCGGTGTAATCATTTTGTTTAATTGATCATCTGTAATTCCTGCATTTTTCACTGCAAGACGTCTTACTTCGTTTAGGTCGTCATAGTGATCAATCTCTTTTGCAATCTCTGTAAAGTATTTCTTCAAAATATCAGAATCTGAATCAATTCCAATTGTGTTGAATAATTTCTGATTTATCGGACCAAAACAACAGTCATACGCAGTAGGGGTTCCCATGGTAATCCATGCAAAGCGCTCAAGGCCTGCACCCATGTCTATTACTCTCTGGTCTAGTGTGCTGTGCTGTCCTAGCTCCCCTTGGAATTCAGTAAATACTGCATTTCCAAGCTCCAGTCCCCGAACAAAGTATTCCAATGATGGACCAAACGAGCCACCACCTGCCCAAACATCCTCAACAAATACAACTTCTTCTTTTTTAATTCCAAATTGATTCGTCAATAGTCTAAAGTCCAAGTCAACGCATTCGTCTTTCCAGTATCCTCCCAAATCAGGAACACTGTGTTGTCCTATCATACAAAAAGAAGAAAAGTGTCTTCCAGTTACTCCGACGTTTTCTAAATCCTTGAATCTCAAACATGTCTGTGGAACTACAAGAGGATTTGCAGGAAACTCAAAGACTACTTTGCTTCCCATTATTCTCTGAAAGTCTACAACTGATGCAATTGTAAAAAACAAGTCATCTCGCCATCTGCAAACTACAGGGTATCTAGATACTGAAGTGTGATTATTTTTTACAAAAAACTCTTCGACTTGTTTCCATGATTGTGTATAGTCAAATCTCTTACTAGTTGGAGGCTCTCCGATGAATGAATAAGTGTCCAATCCGTCATCAGGACACAAGTCTCTATCAGCATTTAGTGTCCAAAAGAATCTGCCACATTTGGCGCAAGACTTTCTGACAAATCCCTGCTCTGCAAATAATTTTACGTTATAGTATTTCTCAGGATCTGCTGAAAATTCTTTTAGAATCTGACTTTTATCCAACGTTGAGCCTGCTTGATACCGATATTAAGAATTGTCGATTAATAATACATTAAATACACTGTGAGGTTTACTCTATCCATGTTTGGCAGAAAACCAAAGTTAAAAGAAGGTACTCAGATTTTCTCAGTTAAAAAAAATGGTGAATTTTATGACTTTATTTTCGGTATAGTTACTGGAGTTGAAGATAGAAGAGTGGGAGTCAATGGAGTTATTGTAAATCCTGTCGGACTCAAAAACAAGATTGCCCAAGGAAAGACAGGTGACCGCTCTAGAGAAATTTTGGAGCATCCAACTCCTGACAATGTTGTACTAGCTCTCGTATACAGAATAGAGCATGAAAATTATGCTGCAGAACTAAACCTTGATGAGGATAAATGCGATATCATTCCACCCAAAGTCTATGCAATGCTTGATGGATGGATTCGTGAATCACTGCCAGAGTTCTTCAACGCAGTTCTGTCATTGCCAGAAGGTCCTGAAAGGGATGAGGCAAAACGAGTACTACGAAGCAGAAAGGATACTCTCTCAGATCAGAATCTAAAACGAACAGTGTATGCTGTTTGCCGTAGTTTGAAAATTCTCAACTAATTCGATTTTCAGGCGTGAGTTCTCCATAGTTTTATATTATCCAGTGCGAGAATCTCGATACAATGGAATATGTTTACGCTGCTTTACTTCTTCACAAACTAGACAAAGAAGTTAACGAGGCAAACCTCACATCAGTTGTCAAAGCATCTGGTGCTGACGTTAATGAAGCCCAAGTTAAATCTCTAGTAGCAGCCTTAGCCGATGTTAACATCGATGAGGCAGTTAAAGCCGCACCAGTAGCAGTTGCAGCAGCCGCACCAGCAGCCGCAGCAGCAGACGCACCGGCAAAAGAGGAGAAGAAAGAAGAACCAAAGAACGAAGAAGCAGCCATGGAAGGATTGTCTTCCTTATTTGGCTAAGCAACTTTATTTTTATCAAATTTAATTTTGATCTTTATTTTTGTTAATCTTAATTACTCCTAGCTCGAAGTTTGTATTGATTGGTTGATTTCTCTTTTCCCATAGACGGGTTCATTAGCATTTTGGATTACTTGGGTACGATCGCTTTTGCAGTTACAGGAGCTTCAAAAGCAATTGCACACAAGGCAGACATTTTCGGAATAATTGTTCTAGCTACTGTAGTCGGAGTAGGTGGTGGTGTAACACGTGATGTTATTTTTGGAAGATTCCCAACTGCGTTCTCTGATCCTATCTATGTCTCATTGACAGTAATAGTTGGAGTCTTGATGTTCTTTTTGTTTAGACGACTCCAAAAGCAGATGAACGTCTGGCTAGTCTTTGATGCAGTCGGGTTGGGTGTGTTTTCAATCTTGGGCGCATCAATTGCATACCAGGTAGTTGGATTGGAATTTTTGCCAATGCTCTTTGGTGGAATGATTACAGCAATTGGTGGCGGAATTTTAAGAGACGTCTTTGTCAGAGAGATTCCAATTGTCTTTGTAAAAGAAGTCTATGCAATTGCTAGTATCATTGGAATTGTAGTGTTTTATGCACTGTTATCATCTGGCATTGATGTCCAAGTCTCCTCTGTAATTGGAATAGTTGTTGGAACTGGAATCAGATTAATGGCAATGAAGTATAACTGGAATTTACCTAAGGTTAGAGAATCTTAGCCTAACACTATCAAAGTGCCTGTCATCATGCTATGATCAGGATCACAATACAGTTTATCTGGATTGTAAGGTAGTCCACAATAAAATGTGAAAACACCTGGAGTATCTGCAACAAAGGTTACAGTATCTGCTCCTTCTCTTGGTTCAAGCATCTCTGAATTTACATTAAATGCAGGAATTGATAATGTGTGAGCATGTTTTCTTGGATTAGTAATTTCAAGAACTACGGTATCTCCTTGATTAACAATAATTGTATTTGGCTCCCATCTGTGTAGCTCAACAAATGCAATTGCTTCTTCTCCGCCTTCATTTTCAACTTCAGCAAAGAATTCTACTTCTTCCATGCTGATTTGAAATGTTCTAGTTTGAGGTTCTGTATCAGTAGGGATGCTTTGAGAAGATTGAGAACTCATCATGCCAGAATCCATCATTCCAGAACCCATCATGTGACCCCCTGTCATCATACTTCCACTCATCATGCCAGAACCCATCATCATATTCATCATGTCCTGATGATTCATCATAGAGTTCATCATTCCTTGGTGATTCATCATAGAATCTATCATTAGCTGGTGCATTTGTGGATCATCCATCATTGCATTCATCCATTGGCTTGTCATCTGAGGATCATACATCATTTGTTGTTGACCCATCATTCCAGAATCCATCCACTGTTGGGACATTTTTGGATTATTGGTCATCATTTGATCAAACAATTCTTGATTTTGAAATTTCATGGACATTGGATCATAGGTATTTGCAAAATGAGCATAACTAACACCAATTCCTATAAAGAAAACACCAATTACAATTGCAATCCAAATTGGTTGGCTAACCATGCTTGTTGTAATTTCTAATGATATTTAATTGAAATCCCGATTTTTATTCTTGATTTCTTCTGATTCCGACAACTACTGCCATCTAGCTTTTCATAATTTTGAAAAACAATATATCCTGTTTATTTTTCAGATTAAAAATATGGATAGAATTGCATTAATTGATGGGTTTGATGCAGGAAAAGTTAGAGAGACACTTAACGTAATGCTTCGAGATAAAGGGCATGAATTTCAAGAGCTTGCAAAAACTCTAAACATTCCTCAAACATCGGATGACTGGCAGGTCATTGTCTTAAAGTTCTGTCTTGACTTTGAAGATTGTCTAAATATTTGGACTGATTCTGAAGAGCCAAATTCAATCAAAAATACAAAATGCATGACCATTATGCGAGAAATTGCCAAAGGCAAAAAAAATTTCTCAGAAATTATCAACATGCAAAATGTAGCTCAAACTCTATTCTCAGAATTCCATCAAACATACAAGAGAATAGATTGATACAGCATCCAAGAGTTTAGAATCTAACTAGCAATCATACTCATCAATACAATCAGGATCATCTTCTGGGATAATTCCTAAATGTCTCAGGATAACTTTGTTTGGCATTTAATTAGTAATCTTTGCAAAAAATTGAATATGAATTGTAATATGTAAAAAAAATACACACAGGATAAACAATTTTTGTTACTTTAAGTAGTTATGAACATAAGCGTATTGTCTGCTCTCAAAAGAGTTTAGAATCTAACCTTGAGTATCCAAAGAATCCAAGTATCAAGAAAAAGAAACTACAAAGGTATACATGAGCGATAGGGAAGTAATAGACATGACTAAGAAATTACCAAGTGGACATAATATTGGCGGTGGCGCCAAACAAAAAAGACGCAAAGAGTTTAAACAAGAATCTGACAAAAACGAAGTTGAGTAAACTTTTCTTACAATAATTCTAGAATAAAAATCGATTATTGAATCTAGTCCTTAGATTCTTCAAATTCCTCGTCTTGTTCATACCCTTCTTTTAATTCGAGCTGATGTTCTTCTTCTTTCATTTCCTCTTGTTCTGCCTTCTTTGATTCTTTTTCTTTGTTTTCAGACATGAATTACAAAACGAGTTTTTGACATATTAAGAGATTCATTATTTTCAGTTTTGAGATTATTAGGATCTATAGAAGTCGCAGTTTCATTATGCAGCCACCACGGTCGTCTTGAGTTTAATCATACAAATGTTCATCATGCAATCATTGCAGACGTATTCTCCAGTAGGATTATGACATCCGCAGTTACAGGTACATGAATAATCATTCATTATACTTGCTTCTCCCACACATTACATGCAGGGCATCTGTTTGTTAATTTGTCTGCAATTTTTTTAAGAAATACATTCCCGCATCTCTCACAAGATCTTAGATCATTAGTTGTAATCAATTTCTCATCTCCCTTTATCTCACAACATTGGTTGCTTTGTTTTTGAATTATTTTTTCACTCATACCCGATATTGTTCTTCAATGGTATATACCTGCGCAATCATTCATTCCCTGATTCACTATCCTGTGAATTGTTATAATCCAACATAATTTTTGGTATTTTGATAACAGGTTGCTACTATCGGTTTGATTACGGTCTTTTCATGTAATTTAGATGGAGTTTAGAATCTTATCCCCACCACCAAAACCTTCCAGTTGTTTTGATCAGTGATTTGATACTTTCAATATTTTTAGGATTCAATTCAATTTCTTTATGTTCTGCTAAAACGTGTTCTTTAACCATTGACATCAATTCTTCTTCATTATTTGTCGTTGATGATGCTGACCAACTGCAATCTTTGCCTGCATCTTTGCAACTAATTGATTTAGTCATAATCTTCTAACTTTTTATTTGAACTTAAGCGTATTGTCTGCTCGCAAAAGAGTTTAGAATCTAATCTTCAATAAACTCGGCAGCCAAATTCTGGATTTCTTGTATTTTTAGTGTCAGTTGATCAAATTCATAAAACAAGTCAGAAGTTTCAAGTAAATCAATTCTTTCAACCATTGTAATTTTTTCCAAAAATTAGTATTTAAAAAAAGTCTCCAGCAGTACCTAGTGCTAATCATAATATCTTAAGTTTACAACTTAAGCGTATTGGAGTTTCAGGCGTGGTCTCTTTATGTATGATGAACTGCTTATTACAATATGATAACAAAAGAACAGAAGCTAGAAATTTTTCAAAACATATTTTCAAGTCTTAGAAAAAAACTCATCCAATCAAATACTGAACGTTTATCTGAAAAGTATAGAAGATTGCCTTTGGACTAGAAATCCATATTTTTTCTGACTTTTTAGATCTCAATGTGTAACTGCATCTGATCCTAAAGGTCGATGTGAGAATTAATTTGATTTAATCATTTACCAATTTCTAAAAAGAGACTTTGTGATTTGTTGGAGAAATGATTCATCTTGTTTATATTCTAGTTTAACAACCCATTTTTGCTATGAGCTACCCTGAAGATAGTTTAGATGAAGACTATTATTTTGAGGATCAAGATGCAGATTCTCAATATGATCTTGGATTGGATGAAAAAATATGAAGTGCGAGTGCTCTACAAATAATTTGTGTCTGTTTCATTACATTGCAAATAACCCCCAATCGATAAAGCCAAAAAAATAAGTGAATTTTATGGTAGATGAAAACAATCCTGAAGAAAATATAGAACAAAGGTTTGAGGATTTGTATCCTAGCTATGATTATGCACTAGAGTCATCACGTAATGAAAAGGATTCCCGAAAAAGAAAAAGAATGAAAACAATGTATTGAGTTTAGAATCTAAATTGGGTTTATGCTGGTGTGTAATCTTTTGCTTGACCTGCAACGGCTTTTGCTTGTGCATCTGCTTTTTGCAAGATTTGCTCTTTTGTCTCGTCTGTCATAAATGCTGATTCTATTGACAAAGAGCGTGCATGTCCTGCTGCTTTGCTGAGGATTTGTGAGACGTTGTCTGCAGTGATGTATCCTGCTTCAATAGATAGTGATACTGCTTCTTGGTGGAATTGTGCAAAGGTATCTCTTATCTTCTCGACATCGATGACCATTTCTGCTTCTGCATACTTTAGGCCCTCTTCTAATGCTGAGTAAAGTGAAATTCCTGCCTCTACTGGTTTGATATCTAATTTACCTAGAATTGATGCTAATTTTTCATTGATTGCCTCACCTTTCTTCACTGGTGTACTGTCCTTTGCAATCCAGATTGTTCCTTGATCAATCTTTGTTGGGATTCCTGCCTCTTTGAATTCAGTAAGCATTGGTCCTGGTGCAATACCTGTATTTTTGGCAGGGACTACAATGTCGATACTTGCAATGTCGCCACCTCTTGCTGCCATCATGATTTTGTTTTTGGCAAGAAGAACGTTTAGCTTGAATGGTGACATGTTTGTAAAGATGAACATGATTTGGCCTTTCAAATCATCAATCAGATCTTTGATTCCTGGAACATCTAGTGTCTCTAGTGCTTTTGCTGCAACCTTATCTTTGACACAGACGAATTCTACTTCACCCTTGAGTGTTTTTCTTAATGGTAAAATCTGAGTTGAACGAACCTTTCTCATTTGAATGATTGATACAACTTTGTATTTTTTTGGTAACTCAGTTAGTTGTTGATACATCTGGGTTTTTCTTTTAGGATAAGATGTTCTATTTTCATGCATACTTCTTCTTAACCTCTTGTGCTTGTTTTACTGGCTTGCCCATTGTAGTTTTAATCAAAATCTTTTTGATGTTCTTCTCACCGTTTGGTAATTTCTTTTCAATTGCACTTAACACTGCATGTGCATTAATTGCCAAATCTGCATCCTCCATTGTTATATCTCCAATTTTAGATGAAATTGAAAGTGATGCTCTGGTTCTTACTTTGATGCATGATCTAAATCTTTGCAAGAATGCTTCAATGGATGCATCAAAAGGAACTGGTGTTGGCATTTTTCCTCTTGGACCTAATAGTTGACCCAAAGTTTTACCGACAGTTGGCATTACTTTGGTATCTGCCAAGAAGAAATCATATTTGTTAATGAATTTTCTAGATTCTCTTTTGTTAGTTCCAAATTTTTCTAGTTCTTCTGTTCCAATAACAGAATCTGCTTTTGCAGCTTTTGCTTTTTGGTTCATGTCTCCTGTTGCAATAATGCAGACAGTTGCAGGAGAACTAGTCTTTGGTAATTGAACTACTTCGTTAATTGCAAATCCTTTCTTTACATCAATATCTTTGAAAGTAATGATAAGCTCTACTGATTGCTTGAATTTTCTCTCTTTTGGACCAATTTTGGCTTCTTTTACCAAATCTACTAGCTGAGACTCTGTAATCATTACGAAACAATTTCGAGAAAACCTACTTAAAATCGTTTAGAGATTTGTATTTTTTGCCAATCATTTATTTTAAAAAATTACATGTTTTTGGTAAAATTGTTACAAATAAGCCAAAAATGATGTCAAAAAACTACATATATTAAATCATAAGAGGTTTTTTCGAGTACGTTGCATCGTTTTGATGAATTAGATATGAAATTACTATACGAATTGACCAACGATGGTTCGATTTCTGTTCCTACCCTTTCAAAAAAACTTGGGATCAACGCATCAGTGCTGTATTCCCGAATAAAGAGACTAATGAAGAAGAAACTCATCAAGAAATTCACTATAGAAATCGATGATTCTCTCTTGGGAATTGGTGTCAAAGCAAATGTTGGAATAAATCGAGATCCAAAGTTCAAAGATAGCATTCAAAAGAAATTCATAGAAACTGCAGAGATTGTGTCAATTTCTGAGGTCACTGGAAGATTTGATATCATGATTCAAGTGTATGCCAAGAATCTTGAAGCATTACATTCTATTGTAATTGAAAAGATTGGAAAAATTGAAGGTATTCAAAATACTGAGACCTTTGTAGAGTTACAAAAGACTGACAAAGATCCTGTCTATTTGATTCAATAATTTAGAATCTCACAAATCCTTACTCAATGTCTTTAGTGCAAAATTCCCACACTTTGGACATCTGTGTTTTTTCAGCAAATCTGAATGAGTTTGCATGGATTTTTTAGCATATGTGACTTCTTTCCCACAATCTTGGCATACTCCGGGAATGTCTCCTTTAGGAAGCATGCCTTTCTAAATTCTGTGTCAACTTAAGCGTATTGTATATTCTCAAAAGAGTTTAGAATCTACTTTCCTCCGCCAAAAAATTGGAAAATTTGCCTTCGCTCATAAATTGCAACACTGACTAAAATTATCAAACCAATAAGCAGACTGACATATTCTGAAAAATACTTTGCAGACACTTCCCAAATCCCCCGCCAAAACAAAACCAACCCTATGCCTGTTAGCAGCAATAGCATAGTTCTTTTTGTTAGGAATTTTTCTTTCAAGGGACGACGGATTTTCTCAATAATTTTCTAAAACTTAAGCGTATTGTATATTCTCAAAAGAGCTTAAGACCACTATGCCTATTGGTTATTGCAAAATGTGATGAGGTTAAATACAAATTTCGTTATAGTAGAGTAGTGTAAGTGAGAGAAAAGAGCGTCGAGACGTCATTCTCTCCTTTGACACGGATTTTCAATAATTTAGATTTCAAAGATTTAGTTTATTTTTTTGCTGCCCGTTCTACAAATTCCTGCCATTCAGTATGAGTAACACTGGTTAGTGGCTCTAAAATTTCAGGATCAATCTCGTCTGAGAACCCTAGTTGGTTTTTGAATTTATCAAAGCAAGTTTGGCAAGTTGGTATCTTCTTTTTGATTTCGCCTTGTTCTTTAGCTGGGATGTATTTTGTAACTTTGGCATTTCTGCACATTACACACATCTTATCTGCACAATCTTTGCAAAACCAGCCCAGCTCAATACCTTGTTTTTCAGCCCTCTTTTTGTTTGCAAGATATTCTGAATAATCGTCATTTGTGAATCTCTCAAGAACTTCCTTTTTGCAATTAATGCATGTCATAGTTCGAGCAATCATGGTATCAGTTCTAATTTACGGCATTAACTTATTTTTAGATTGCCTAAATTTTCAAAGAATTGGCTTTAGGTTTTATTGGAATTTTTCGTCCCACTTGCCTTCGTTAACTTCGGCAGTGATTTCTTTAGGAGTTTTTCCTTCTACCTTGACTCCTAATGCTAGACATGTTCCAATGACTGTCTTTGCAACTGATTTTAATGAACTAGCATAAGATTTCTCTAGTTTTGTGTTTGCAACTTTGATGATTGCATCCATTGTAACATCTCCTGCCCATTCAGTTCCAGATGCGCCAGAACCTTTCTGGATTCCTGCTTCTTTCATGATTAGTGCAGCAGCTGATGGGATTCCAATTTCAATATCATATTTTTTAGTATCAGTATCAACTATTACGGTAACTGGAACTTTCATTCCCTCAAAGTCTTTTGTCTTTTCATTAATTGAATTAATGACTTCCATGATGTTTACTCCGAGTGGACCTAGTGCTGGACCCAAAGGTGGACCTGCTGATGCTCCTCCGCCGGTTACAAGTGATGATACTTTTTGTTCTCCCATGTTAAATCAGACTCTAAATGAAAATTTAATCCTTCCTAAGCCTCACTAGACAACTTTAGGTAGTTTGCGTCTACTGTGACTGGTAATTGGTATGATGCATCTAACAAAACTACAGTTGCCTCTTCCTTGTCAGCATCAATTCTTGTAATTGTTGCCTTCATTCCCTTGAATGGACCTCCTGTAATTTCTACTACATTATCTACTGCTAAAGTTGAAACTGTTGATTTCTTGACCAGATATCCTTCGATATCTTTGAATTCTAATTCTCCTCTTAGTTGACCTCTGATGTGTCTTACACCTTCTACTGCCAAGTATGCATCGCTAGGATTGATTGCCTCAACGACGACGTATCCTTTCAAATCACTTACCCAAAATACTGATTGAATGTTGATCTGATTTGCATTGGCTTTAGCTTCTAATAATCTCATTACCACTTTTTCTTGTCCTCCTGTGGTTCTAATTGCAAACAAATGTGATTTAATTTCTTCAGACATGTTATCTACCAAATGTAATCACCGAAAATACAAACTGAATTGTAAAACCAATGGCTCCGACTCCTCCAATTCCTAGTAAAACTAGTCTGAGGTGTTGTGAATACTCGTCCCTGTCTGGCTTTTTTGCCATTTTCAAAGTATTTGCCATGTTCTTGACAGTCTGCTTAGGGTTCATTGGTGGAAATTAATAAGGTGTCCTTATATCTCTTATCTCGTGGAACTACTAGTTGCGTATCAAGATGACCCGGCAGGTCACAATATGGCAAAATTTCTTTCAAAAGAAATGACTTTGAAAGATGATATTTTTCGTGGAAAATATTATGATCTTCTAATTATTCCAACACCTGCAATTTCTGCTGATTGGCTAGAGGAAAAATATGATTATGATGGATTTATTTTTCTCTCAAAACATGCTGCAGAATCCGGAGTTCTAGCTTTGACTTGCCACAGCACTGGAAACTTTTCTGATGCAAAATTTGGTGGAAATAACAGACAAGTTGCAATTCCAAAACCAGACTTTCAAAAAGCATATCTTCAAACTTTACAGAAGAATCAGTCACAATTCTCTGAATTTGAAATTACTATAGAGGCAACCCATCACGGACCTACTGCATTAAGCAAACCATCAATCTTTGTAGAAATTGGAACTACAGAAAAACAGTGGAATGATGAATCCCTGTGCAATTCCGTAGCTGAACTAGTTCACAAAGTAATGTCCCAACCAATTCCAGAGAATCCAGTTGCAATTTGCTTTGGTGGAACCCACTATCCAACAAAGTTCACTGATGAGTTGCTTAATGGCAAGTTTGCACTTGGAACTGTAATTCCAAAACATGCACTAGAAAACCTCGATGAGGAATTGTTCTCTCATATTGTTTCACAAAATAAAATGGCAAAGGCTGCCCTCTTGGATTGGAAAGGCTTGGGTTCTGCAAAACAAAAAGTACTTGAGCTTTTAGATACAACTGACCTTGAGGTCATCAAACTTTGAATCTCCAACAAAAGATTTACAAAAAATTACTTGAAGTACCCAAAGGACAAATCACAACTTATGGAGAACTAGCAAAAGCTGTTGGACTAAAAAACGGTCAAAGAGCTGTTGGGAAAATAATGAACAAAAACCCGTACCCTGTGATTATTCCCTGTCATAGAGTTGTAATGTCTACTGGGAAAATTGGAGGATATGCCTATGGGGAACATGTCAAAACTAAGATGCTAAATGATGAGGGAATTAAAATTCAAAATGGCAAAATTGTAGAATTAGAAAATAAAATTTATCGATTCTAATCTTTTCGTTTTTCTCTAATCTCATCCATCAAGAGTCTAAGGTGAGCTTTGTTTCTGACTGTGTTTCCGCCAACCTTCTTGTATAGAGCCCAGAATTCTGGATTAGTCAAATCTTTTCTGTCTTTTGCAATTTTCAATAATCTTCTCAATGAGCGGACCTTTGCAACATAGACTTCCTTTTTACCTACTCTAGCTCCTTTTCTTCCTTGTTTGGAACCTTGAGTTGTACCTCTCTTGTTTTTCTGAGCTTTCTTGGTTTGTGCTCTTCCTTTTGAAGTACCAGTATATGGTTTGATTGTGATTGTGTTTGCTGTAATGAGACTGCGGATGTTTTCTCTAGTAATTGCATCTGCAACATCATCTAGATGATCAGTATCGAATTTAATCCTATGAACTCCGACACCAGTAACTCTGGCTGCGAGTCTTTTTTTAGCTTTAAGATTTACTACCACTTGCGCTCACTCTTGCGTTAAATATTTTGAATTTTTGTTCAATTGCTTTTACGATAATCTCTTTTCTCTTTCTAGTTCCAACACCATGTGCAAATCTGACTCCGTCTTTCTTTGGGTCTAATTTTTCTAAATCTGATAAATTGTAAACTAGGTTATCTGTAAATCCTGATGGATGTAATCCGCGTGCTTCTTTTGGTCCGCCATATCCTACTTTGACAAGACCTGGACGACCTCTACTCTTTTGTTTTCTTTGGTGATGATCAATACCTTTTGGTTTTCTCCAATTAGTTTGAAGTCTAACATAACGCCAACTTTCTGGTCTGACAAAATCTGGCTTGTTTTGTTTTGCTTCTTCTCTCTTTGCAAGTAGATCCTTGTTGATCGTCATTAAATTGAGTCTTGAATTTTGGAATAAATACGTTCCTAGACGCTAAAAAAATTCTCTATAAGAAAAAGATAATAAGGAAACTTAGGGCGGATCGAATATCTCATGAACCAGCCTGGGATTGAACTTAGTATTTTTGGAGGCAAATACCTCTGACCCAAGTACTTGGTACTGCACCATCTGAGAAATTTTCCTCACAATTGATTGCCTTTGGAATCAACCCCTCAACTGTCCACAGAAATCTAAGTGTCGATGATATGGTCAAATTGGCCGTAGATAGAAAGGAGGGTGTAGTCAACTCAACAGGCTCATTATCAGTAAACACTGGAAAATATACTGGAAGATCCCCTGATGATAGATTCATCGTATATGATGATAAAACCCATGAGACTATAGATTGGGGAAAAATTAACCACCAATTCCCAAGTGGCAAATTTGAAAAACTCTTTGAAAAAATGAAAGACTTTGTTGATAACAAGGAACTTTTTGTTTTTGATGGTTTCGTAGGTGCTGATCCTGAAACCCGTTTACCAATCAGAGTGATCAATGATCATGTTTGGCAAAGTATGTTTGCAAGCAATTTGTTTATCAGACCTACAAGTGATGAACTAGACAATCACGAACCTGAATTTACTATTTTATGTATCAACGATTTTGTAGCAGACCCTGAAATTGACGGAACAAGAACTGATGTCTTTATTCTCATTGATTTGACAAGAAAAATTGTCTTGATTGGCGGAACTGAATATGCCGGCGAAATGAAAAAATCAATGTTTGGTGTAATGAACTTCTTGTTACCTGAACGTGGAATTTTCCCAATGCACTGCTCTGCAAACATTGGTGAAAAAGGAGACACTGCCTTGTTCTTTGGATTATCTGGTACTGGTAAAACTACACTATCTGCAGACCCTAATAGAAAATTAATCGGAGACGATGAACATGGATGGTCTGATAATGGAACTTTTAATTTTGAAGGAGGTTGCTATGCAAAATGTATCAACCTTAGCCAAGAAGCAGAACCTGAGATTTGGAATGCAATCAAACCTGGTGCACTTTTAGAAAATGTTGTACTAAAAGACAATGTCCCAGATTACGATGATAATACTTTAACAGAAAACACTCGTGTTGGTTATCCACTAGACTTTATCCCCGGAGCTGTGATTCCTAGTGTCGGTGGAAATCCTAGAGTAATTGTATTTTTGACAGCAGATGCCTTGGGTGTTTTGCCACCTGTCTCTAGACTTACCAAAGAAGGTGCAATGTATCATTTCATGTCAGGATATACCAGTAAGTTGGCTGGAACTGAAAGAGGAATCAAAGAACCAAAATCTGTATTTTCACAGTGCTTTGGAGCCCCATTCATGCCTAGACCTGCCTCAGTATATGCAAAACTCTTGGGAGACAAAATCAATGAGCACAATACTGTAGTTTATCTCGTCAATACTGGTTGGTCTGGCGGCCCATACGGTGTTGGAAAAAGAATCAAAATCAAATACAGCCGTGCAATGGTTACTGCTGCCCTTTCAGGCGCACTAGACATTGTAAAGTATAGACATGATGATTTGTTTAATCTCGATATTCCAACTGAAGTAGAAGGAGTACCTTCTGAGATTTTAGATCCAAAGAACACTTGGATTGACAAAGATTCCTATGACATGTCTGCAAAGAAACTAGCTCAAATGTTTGTAGAGAACTTTAAGAAATTTGAAAATGTCTCACCAGAAATTATTGATGCTGGTCCAAAGTACATTCAATAGATTATTTTCTTTTAGCAAATCCAAATATTGCAATTCCAATTACAACTACACTTATGATGAGAATCTGTCTTTCTGGAATTTTCATAAATTCAAATCTGTCTTGACTTTCATCTAGTGAATTAATTTCAATTACACTAAATGCATTTGACGTGTTACCGTTAACTCTGATTTTAGCATCAATCCAGTATTCTGCATTCTCATAAACATCAACTGATACTTTTTTCTCAGGTGTTGTAGTTATGGTCTGCTCACTTCCATCGTTGCTGTTAATCACGGAAATTTTTGTAAAGCTCCATTCTTCTGGATGATAAACATCAAAGGAGAGTTTTTCATTTTCTTGTGTTACTGAAATTGAACCCTGTGTGTGGTGTAACAAAAATGGAACTCTGTATTGAAAACCTTCATGACTAATCAAAATCATTCCTTCATGCTCTCCAAAGTTATCTTCTGATACACTCATTCTAATTCTCAAATCATTTTCATCTACAAGTTCTCCTGCAAATTGTACAAATTCAGGTCCATCAAATGTAACATCAAATCCATCCCATGTCCCATCAATTAATTTTAGTTGGAATTGTTTCTCGAAAATCTTGTCATCTGATGATGTAAACGCAACAAAGTTTGGCGGCTCTATGATCAGTTTTGCATTGAATGCGTTTTCAATGTCCAGTCTTCCAGCCCCTGCCTCATGAATAGAGAATTCTAGTCCGTAGGCATCAGAAACAGGCTCAACTGTAGTCAATAGAAGAGACTTGATTTCATGGTGGTGCAATTCTGGGTTTTTTTGAAGTAATAGCGCTGCTGCTCCACTCACATGAGGCGCAGCATAACTTGTGCCACTAGTAAAGTTGTATCCTGCAAAATTCTGTGTGGTGTTGATGTATGCGCCAGGTGCTACGATTTCTGGCTTTATGTAAAATGGTGATACTGGCCCTCTGGAACTAAAATGTGCCACAAAATCTGGATTGTAAAACAATTGCAAAACTCCTTGATTCTCATCTGCCAGTGATTCAATAATCTCTAGTCCTTCATCTCTGTCAATTGATACTACTGGAATTCGAGGTTCATATCCTGGCTCTATAAACTCGTGAATTAATTCCCCTAGAAAAATTCCTGAAATATTATTGTAAACAATTACAGCTTTAGCTCCTGCATTTGCAGCATTTTTTTCTTTGATTGAAAAATACAGCAACTCTCCTTCGACATCACTTCCCCTCTCAACGATAACTATTGCATCCTTTACATCTAATTCATCAAAATCTTCAGTCTTTCCATAACCTGCAAAAATAATTTTCTCTTTTATTGGCTCATCTAGTTTTGTAGAGCCGACCATTGGTATTACCGTGTATGGTTTTTCATCTACTTCTAATGTTGCAACCAGACTCGAAGTCAGATTGTTGTATGTTGCACCAACTGTTACACTACCAAAGTTTCTTCCAGGACTTCCAATTGATTCCAATTCTGGTCCGTCGTTTCCAGCAGCAGTTACTACAAAAATCTCTTTTTCTAGTGCTTCATTTACTGCACGTTCAATCTTTGCATTTGTTTTGTTAACTCCTAAACTGATATTGATAACATCTGCATCATCCTCAATTGCTTTTTGAATTGCCCTTATGATGAGATCCGATGATACTCCTTCACCGTCTTCAGAAACCTTGTAAGCTAAAATCTTTGCCTTTGGTGCAACTCCTAATTTTTCACCATCTGCTGCAATTACTCCTGCAACCTGGGTGCCGTGGCCATTGTTATCCAGTGGAGGTTGGTTCTCTTGGATGAAATTGTATCCTCCGATTACTTTACCATCAGGTCCCCACCCAAGCAAATCTGGATGGTTGTAATCTACCCCTGTATCAATTACTGCAATCTTTACCCCTTCACCGTCAATCCCATCAATTCTTGGAATGTCACCTCCAACATATGGGACACTTCTATCCAAAAATAATTCAGAGTCGTTTTGTGATTGTAATTGTGAAAAAATCAAAATTCCTGAAAATACCAACATTGAAGAAAGAATTAGTAATGATTTCACAAATTTTCTAAGCGTTTTAACAAGTAAAAATGAATTGCTTAGTAAACCAATAAATGGAATAAATCTTCTAGTGGTCTCATGGGAAAATACACACTTCCTGAAATGCCATATGCTTATGATGCATTGGAACCTCACATTGACGCAAGAACAATGGAGATTCACCACACAAAACATCATCAAACATACACTGACAAACTAAATGCAGCTCTTGAAACTTGTCCAGCTGAAATTCAAGACAAAGATATTGTGGATATCTTGTCTGACATCAATTCAGTACCAGAGGACAAAAGAGGTGCAATTAATTTCAACGGTGGTGGTTACGACAACCATAGGTTATTTTGGAATAACATGAAAGCAAACGGAGGCGGAGAACCTGGCGGATCAATTGCAGATGCAATCAATGATTCATTTGGAAACTTCTCTGACTTTAAAGAGAAATTCTCATCTACTACAGCTGTAATTCAAGGCAGTGGTTGGGGATGGTTAGTATACAATCCTTCTACATCAAAGGTTGAATACAAATCAATGCCAAACCAAACCAGTCCAAGAACTGAAGGACTAGTTCCATTGTTAGGCTGTGATGTGTGGGAACATGCATACTATCTCAACTACCAAAACAAGAGACCAGTCTACATTGAAGCCTGGTGGAATGTTGTGAATTGGGATGAAGTAGAATCTAGATTCTCTAAAGCAAAATAAAGATAATTCTTTATTTTTTATTTATTCACTTATTTTGAATTTTTCAAGTAACCATGAATGAATTTATAACCATAAGGGAAGGGTTTGTTGTAAATGAGTGAAGAACAGGCCGAGCAATTGATGCAACAGATGCAAATGCTTGAAACATATTTTTCTGATTTGTCTCAAAGAGAAGTAACTTTTATGAATATTTTAAGAGAAGCAACTGCTTCAATAGAATCAATTCAATCGCTTAGCAAAAACCCTGAATCTGAAACTCTGGTTCCAATTGGAATGGGAACATATGTCCCAACAAAAATTTCCTCCACTTCAAAAATTGTAATGAATATTGGTGCAGGAGTTGCAGTCGAAAAAGATTTTCCTTCTGCAATTAATTATCTTGAAGCCCGAATTAAAGAGATTGAAATTGCTTTGCAAGATACATCTGCAAAAAAACAAGATGCTGCTTCAAGACTAGAGCAAGGAAAAGCACAGATGAATCAAATGATGCAATCTATGCAACAACCACAACCTCCTGCCTGAGGATAAATCATGTTTGATAAACTTCGCAGTGCATTTTCTAATGCAGCGAAAAGTCTTGGTGAAAAAGAACTTAATGAAAAAGACATTGAAGATATTCTTTTTGAATTAGAAATATCGTTGATGGAATCTGACGTTGCCACTGAAGTAATAGATTCTATAAAATCTGATCTTAAAGAGAAATTAATTGGTTCAAAAGTTGACAGAAAGGAAATTGAAAAATTTGTAAAAGACAGTTTGATTTCAAGTATCTCTACATTATTTGATGCCGCTGGAGAATATGATCTCTTTGAAAAAATTAATGAAAAAAAGAAAGAGGGCCAACCATTTCTAATTTTGTTTGTTGGAATTAATGGAACTGGAAAAACTACATCGCTAGCCAAAGTCGCACATATGTTAAAAGAAGCAAAATATTCTGTAGTGATTGCAGCAGCTGATACCTTCAGAGCTGGAGCAATTGAACAATTACGTGAGCATACAAACAGACTTAATCTAAAACTAGTTGCACAAAATTACAATTCAGATCCTGCAGCTGTTGCACGAGATGCAGTATTGTATGCAAAGTCTCACAAAACAGATGTCGTTCTAATTGATACTGCTGGAAGAATGCAGACAAGTGAAAACTTGATGCAACAAATTGCAAAAATTACCAAAGTTGTAAATCCTAACATGAAAATTTTCGTAGGTGATTCTCTAGCTGGAAATGATACTGTTAACCAAGCCCGTGAATTTCATGAACATGTAAAATTTGATGGCTCTATTTTGACAAAGAGTGATGCTGATGCAAGAGGAGGTGCAGCATTATCTATTGTAAAAGTGACATCTACTCCTGTTCTTTATGTTGGAGTTGGGCAAGAATATCCAGATCTAAAGCCCTTTGACAAGAAACTTTTCCTAGAAACTGTATTTGGTTCATTAGACAATGTGGATATTTCAAAGTCTACTGAATCAACACCAGAACCAACACCAGAACCAACACCAGAACCAACACCAGAACCAACACCAGAACCAACACCAGAACCAACACCAGAACCAGAACCAGAACCAGAACCAGAACCAACACCAGAACCAACACCAGAACCAACACCAGAACCAGAACCAGAACCAGAACCAGAACCAGAACCAACACCCGAAGTTTCTTCAGATGATCCGTTTGATGGAATCACTGATGATGAAATTGCAACTTATTCAGATTTGTTTGATGTACCTCCACCTGAAAATGATGCTGATGCAAAAAAACTAGGAAACAAAATTCGTCAATGGATCAAAGATGGAAAACCAAAACCTGGTGAATCCAAAGATGATGTTGAAGATGAGCCAGAAGATGATGAAGAAATACAAAAACCTGATAAAGAAGAACCCAAAAAGAAAAAAGGCAGGTTCGGGTTCTTTAAGAGATGAAACTAAAAACAAAAGATTTACTGACTTTGGGAGAATTGTCTCCAAAGGAATTTTCAGGATTAATTGATAGTGCAATCAAACTAAAGAAGGAACTCAAAAAAGGCAACAAACCTATTTTGAAAAACAAAACACTAACGATGATTTTCCAAAAACCATCCACTCGAACTCGAGTCAGTTTTGAAATTGGCATGTATCAGTTGGGCGGACATGCAGTTAACCTCTCATCAAACGATATGCAACTGTCTCGAGGAGAATCAGTTGAAGACACTGCAAAAACTCTTTCAAGATATTCTAATTGTATTATGGCACGTGTATACGAACATGACTTGCTTGAGAAACTTGCCAAACATGCAAGCATTCCGGTAATCAATGGACTCTCTGATACTTTTCATCCTTGCCAAATATTGGCAGACTTTATGACGATTAAAGAAAAAAAGAAAAAACTCAAGGGACTAAAAATCGCATGGATTGGTGATGGCAATAACGTCTGCAACTCTATGATTTATGGTGCTGCTTTGTCTGGAGTTAAAATGTCCATTGCAACACCCAAAGGATTTGAACCTGACAAAACTGCCATCAAAGAGGCCAAGAAGACAACTAACATTGAATTAACAACTGATCCTTATGTTGCAACTAAAAATGCAGATGTAATAGTTGCCGATACATTCTCATCAATTCATAATCTTGACAAGAAAAGATTGAAAAAATTCCTGCCAAAGTACCAAGTAAATGACAAATTAATGAAGTCTGCAAAAAAAGATGCGATCTTTTTGCATTGTCTTCCCGCAAAGAGAGAACAAGAAGTTACATCATCTGTAATTGACGGCCCGCAGTCTGTTGTTTGGGATGAGGCAGAAAATCGTTTACATACTCAGAAAGCTTTGCTAGCTGCCCTAATTCGCGCTTAACGTATATAAGAGCAGATTCAAACTCGGTCTCTATAGATGGCCTATTCAAAAATATTGAGAAGATTAAGGGAAGAAAAGACCAATTATAGAAAACGTGGTACCATGTTGATGGGTAAACGCGATTTTATCACTGTAAATATTACTAATGAAAATACCCTAGTCCAAATTCTCACACCTGGCATGACTGGAGACAAAGTTGTAGCCTCTGCTCATTCTAGATATCTAATTGAGAAAGGATGGAAAGGTTCTAGAAAAAGTGTACCAGCAGCATATCTTACAGGCTATTTGGCAGGTAAGAAAGCATTAGGAAAAGGTGCAAAGGATGCAATCTTGTATACTGGAACTAGAAGATTTACTCAAAGAATGTCAGCTGCCCTAAAAGGAATAATCGATGCAGGACTTGAAGTGCCAGCTGATCCAGAAACATTCCCAGCTGAAGAAAGAATTAACGGTGAACATCTAACAGTAAAAAATGAAGTTTCTAAAATAAAATCCGCAATTGATAGCGAGGTCAAATAGAAATGAGTCAAACAGCACAATCAAAACCAGGACAAGGAGGTCCAAGAGGAAAAGCACCACCAGTATATGGTAGAGGACCACCAGGTGGAGCTAAAGGCGGAGACCGTCCAAGAAGACCAAGAAGAGAACCAGAAGAAGAAGTTTGGGTTCCAAAAACTATCTTGGGACAAAAAGTTGCATCAGGAGAAATTTCATCACTAGAAGAAATTATTCAATTAGGATTAAGAATTCAAGAATCCGGTATCATCAAGAAACTATTACCTGACTTGAAAAGTGAAGTTGTCGATGTTGGAATCATTCAAAAAATGACTTCAAACGGACAATCAACTAGATTCAAAGCAATTGTTGCAGCAGGAAATGAAAATGGATACTTGGGAATCGGTCAAGGTAAATCAAAACAAATGAGAATTGCAATTGAGAAAGCAACTAGTCAAGCTTTCCTAAATGTCAGTCCAATTAAGATGGGATGTGGCAGTTGGGAATGCAGATGTGATCAAAAACATTCTGTCCCATTCAAAGTAAAGGGAAAAGGTGGTAGTGTTACTATAGAAATTATTCCTGCACCTCGTGGATTAGGTCTCGTAGCAGGCGGTAAAATTAAACGATTATTGGAATTAGCAGGACTTAAAGACGCATGGACTACTGCAAAAGGTTCTACTCCTACAATGAACTCGACTTCAAAAGCAATATTGGATTGTCTAAGACAGACATTCAGTCAAGGTTGATAGAAAATGGCAAACGCATATCTCGTTGTTAGAATTAAAGGCCAAGCTGATTGTCCATACTGGGCAACTCATACAATGATGTTATTACAATTAGACAAAAAATATCGTGCAACAATTCTTCCTGCAAAAGAAAACACTTTGGGAATGCTAAGAAAAGTACAACACTATGTTTCTTGGATTGAACTTGATGCATCTTTAGCAAAAGAATTGATTGACAAGAAAGGAAGAAAATCTGGCTATCAAAAAATTACTCCAGAAGATCTCAAGACACTTGGATTTGCAAGTACTGATGAATTAGCAACAGCATTAGCTGATGGTAAAGCAGTACTATCTAAATTAAAACCACTAAAACCATGGTTTGCTTTAGCACCTCCTGTACACGGATTCAAAAGAAGTACCAAGAAACTTTATGGACAGAAAGGAATTCTTGGCGCAAACAAAGAACTTGACACTATAGTAAGGAGAATGATTTAACATGGCATCTAGATTACGAAAAACAAGACGACTTAGAGGCGGACGACACATGGGATGGGGACAAGTAGGTCAACACCGTGCAAGTGGTCACAAAGGTGGTCTTGGAATCACTGGTATGAAGAAACATCATAGAAGTACTATGATGAAAGAAGACCCAGATCATTACAACCACACTCTACCTAAAACACCTCACCCAAATATTATAAAAAAATGGACTAGTCTTAGAGACTTAGATGACTTGTTCACAAAGTTCGGTAAAGAAGAAGGAGGCAAAAAAATCGTAGACCTTGAAAGTGCAGGATTCGATAAACTCCTCGGTGGCGGAAAAGTTACAAATGCATACTCCGTCAAAGTTCAACAATTTACAGCATCTGCCGAAGAGAAACTAAAAGCTGTTGGGGGAGAGGTGTTAGCTAAGAATGTCTGAGGGTACACTTACTACAACCATCAGAAAGATGGTTTTCAAGGCAGAACCATATTTACCACAAGTTCCTAAACCTAAAAAGAAAATCCCACTACAAGTAAGATTACTTTGGTGTGGAATTGCATTACTTATCTACATGATAATGGGTCAGACCCCGTTATACGCATCAACTGCACCAGAATTTGATTTCCTAGCATTTGCTAGAGTTATTTTTGCATCCCAACAAGGAACTCTTGTTGAACTGGGGATTGGGCCGATAGTTACAGCTGGACTCTTGATGCAATTATTGAGAGGTTCAGACATTCTAAAATTTGATTTCAAAAAACCTGAAGAGAGAGGAATCTTCCAGACTGCTACTAAGATGGTAACATATGTTGTCATTGTTGCAGAGTCTATTGTATATGCTGCAGCAGTTTATGGCCCCGGTGTTACAGAGCCGTATGTCCTGTATGTGATTATAGGGCAGCTGATGGCGGCGTCGGTTATTATCATGTTCTTAGACGAATTAATTCAGAAAGGATGGGGTATTGGTAGTGGAATCAGTCTGTTCATTATGGCAGGTGTAGCTCAACAAATTCTCTGGAGTATGTTCAGTCCGTTACCTGCGGGTGATGGAGGAATGATTGGTATCATTCCATACATTGGACAATCCCTAATGGGTGATGGTGACATTGCAAATATCTTCTTCCGTTCTAACCAATTGCCGAGTATCTTTGGTCTTTGTCTTACTGCGGGAATCTTGCTAATTCTTGTGTTTACTCAAGGCATCAAAATTGAAATCCCAATTGTCTCTACCAAATACAGAGGCTTCAATGCAGTTTATCCTATCAAATTGATGTATGTCTCAAACATTCCTGTAATTTTGGCATCAGCACTTACTGCAAATGCTGTCTTTATCTTCCAGATGCTGTGGGCGAACATGAACCCGCGTAACAATAATTTCTTCATGAACTTTGTAGCACAATTTGATCCTACCAGCCCTAACACTCCAATAGGTGGTATCATCTACTACATCACTCCTCCAAGAGGTTTGGATGTTGCAGCATTAGATCCAATGCGAGCAGTAGGATATGTCTTGTTCATGATTGGAATTGTAGTTGTATTTGGTAGATTATGGGTAGAGCTTGGTGGTTTGTCACCAAAGAGTGCTGCTCAAAACTTACTTGATGCAGATGTACAAATCCCTGGATTTAGAAGATCAAACAAACCAGTTGAGGCCTTACTAAACAAGTACATTCCTTCTGTTACCATTATCGGCTCAATGATTTTGGGTGGTTTGGCAGGAGTATCTGATGTACTTGGAGTCTTTGGTTCTGGAATCGGAATTTTACTTATGGTAGATATTCTCATCAACTATTACACACAATTAGTTAGAGAGCAAGTCGAAGTCGTAATGCCGCGTTTGGGTGCTTTACTTGGCAGAAAATAAAAAAGTTGTAATGGTAGGAATACCTGGTGTTGGAAAAACCACCTTGTTATCTAAAATGGCAGAAATAATTAAAGATCATAAAAAAAGTGTAAGCGTTCTAAGTTTTGGAACTTTGATGTTTGATGTTGCAAAAGAAAATGGTCTCAAAGACAGAGATGAATTAAGAAAACTTCCAGTTACAGAACAACAAAGATTACAAAAATTAGCAGCTGAAAAAATTGCCTTACATGATGAGGATGTCGTAATTATCGATACTCATGCATTCATCAGTTCTCAAGAAGGATATTATCCTGGATTGCCCGAACATGTTCTCAAAATTATCAAACCAACAAACTTTGTCTCAGTTTCTGCAAAACCTGAAGAAATCTACAATAGACGAATGTCTGATGATACCAGAAATCGAGATAAAATCACACTTGCTAATGTTAAAAAGGAATTAGATGCTCAATCAGGCATGATTTCAGCCTGTGCCGTAATTACTGGCTCTCCAGTAAAGTACATCCTTAATCGTGAGGGAAAGGTTGATGAAGCAGCTGATAAGATAATCAATGCAATAGGACTGTAAAAAATGGACGTTAACTTTATTCTACTTTTCATCGAATCAATCCCTCTACAATTTGATATCTTTGGAGGAGAAAGAATGGCTTTGGGTAGTGATGACCCAATCATCAAAGGATTGGTTCTCTCAATGTTTGCAGTTACTGGATTTGGTGTATTGCTAAACATCTTCAACGCTGGTGTAAGAAAGAAGATGGTAGACTCAGTAAAATTAAAACGAATTATGAAAGAGACTAGAGCTTGGCAAAAAGAAAGAATGGCTGCAATGAGAGCAAAAGACCAAGCTAAAGTTGCAGAGCTTGGAAAAAAATCATCTTACATGAACAAAATGTCAATGGAGATGATGCAGATGAACATGAGACCAATGATGATTACTTTTGTTCCATTAATTTTGATATTCTATCTTGTATTGCCACAATTATTCGCTTACACTGTTGCTATATCCCCAATTCCACTAAATGTAATCCCTGGAGACATGTTCCAATTGACATGTACTGCAGAGCAAGCAGCTGATCCTGAACATGTGTGTACTGTAGAGAATGCACTATACCTTTGGGCTTGGTATTTCCTCTCATCAATTGCATTTAGTGGCATTATAATGAGACTCACAAAAACCTCGATGGATCTTAGTTGACCAAATCAATTGTCATTTCTGGTCCTCCTGCAGTAGGAAAAACAACTGTTGCTAAAGGATTAGCAGAAGAATTCCAATTACAATATCTTAGTGGTGGTGATGTTCTAAAGGAGATGGCAAATGACCATGGATTTGATTCAGCAGGAGATGATTGGTGGGATACTGAAGAAGGAATGAAATTTCTTAATCAACGTGAAGAAAATTCAGAATTTGATAGGAAACTAGATGAAAAATTAATTGGTCTTTTCAATAAGGGAGGAATGGTAATCACTAGCTATACTTTACCTTGGCTAATCAAAGATGGGATTAGAATTTGGTTGGAGGGCTCTCATGAGAGCAGCACAAAAAGAATGCAAACAAGAGATGATATGAGCTCTGAGGATGCATATGAAATTACAAAAGAGAGATTTGACAAGAACAAAGCATTGTACAAAAAATTATACGATTTTGATTTTGGTGAGGACAAGTCTGTCTTTGATGTAATTATAAACACAGATCATTTAACAGCCCAACAAGTTATTGATGTAGCAAAAGAAACAGTGAGAAAACTACTATGACTCTAAAACAACTAGAAAATTTAATCGAAATTGATCAGGACATTACTGATGATGCATATGGGACATATTATGATAAAAGAACTATTGAGCAATTACTAAACTATGGAATCATTCTTTTGGATAAACCTCCAGGTCCTACAAGTCATGAAACTGTAGCTTGGACCAAGCGTCTTTTGAAAATTCCAAAAATTGGTCATAGTGGAACGCTAGATCCTCAGGTCTCTGGAGTTTTACCTTTGGGTTTGGGTGAAGCAACAAAAGCTTTAGGTGTTTTACTTTATGGTCCAAAAGAATACCATGCATTGGGAAGAGTTCATTCTTTACCATCAAAAGAAAAACTACAAGAAATTATAGAAATGTTTCAAGGAGAAATTTTCCAAAAACCTCCTCAACGTTCAGCAGTTCTAAGACAAACTAGAACCAGAACAATTTACGAGTTTGAAATAATTGAGCAAAAAGAAAGACTTCTCTTGACACGAATTCTGTGTGAAGCAGGAACTTACATTCGTAAACTCTACTATGACATTGGAGAAATATTGGGACCCGGCGCTACCATGGTTGAACTAAGACGTAGTAGAGTTGATCAATTCCATGAAAAAGACGGCCTAGTCACACTGCACGAACTTGCAGACGCATTTGCATTATGGGAGGAGAAAAAAGATGACAGTAAATTAATGAAAATGATAAAACCAGTTGAATTGGCATTAAGTGAAATAAAATCAGTAATAATTCGTGATTCTGCAGTAGATGCAATGTGTCATGGTGCCCAACTTGCAATTCCTGGAATTTTGAAAATTTCTCCAAATTTGAAGAAAGGAGATATTGTTGGAGTTTACACGCAAAAAGGTGAAGCAGTTGCATTGGCAGAAGCTACAATGTCTGAAGAAGAAATTAAAGATGCAACCAAAGGATATGCCTTTGAAACAAAGAGAATCATTATGGCTCCTAACACATATCCGAAAAAATGGAGAACAAAACCTACTCCTCCAAAGGATTAAAAAATAAAGAAATTATTTTAAAAGAATTGTTAGCAAAAAGCCTTGTAATTTTTATTGGAATTGGTGTGATTGCAGGACTTGGTTTCGGTGTTTATCTAATTGATGTCAAAAATACCAGCCAACTAGTTTTCGTTGATGGCCCATCAGTTTCAGTTGTCACTGAAAAATCTGATTTCAAAATAGGTGAGGAGATTAAAATCCGCATTGTAAACTCTGGCACTGTTCCACTAACTTTCTCTGATTCTTCTTATGGTCTTAGAATTACTGGGTTGTCTGGAATTCTAATCTATGCTCCAGTATCTGCACAAGTGATATCTCATTTAGAACCTGGAGATGAAATTGAATTCTCATGGGATCAAATCAAAAATGATGGTGACACTGCATTAGAAGGTCTTTACAAAATATCTGCAAAAGGAGTTGATGCACAGGAGAATACTGTTAAAAAATCAACTACTGTAACAATTTGGAAGTAGTTTTTCAAATCCAAAATAACACAATATATAATCACATTTTACCAAACACATTTGTCGCAAGACTTGTGCCGGGGTCGCCTAGCCTGGTAGGGCGCGCGCCTGGAAATTGTTTAACCATAAAGCGCGTTCTCGCAAGGGAACGGGAGTTCAAATCTCCCTCCCGGCGCCATTTTATTTCTATGAATTTCTATTCATATGCATCAAAAAACAGGATGCTTTATCACCTGTTTCCATTTAGAAAAAATATGAAATCCCATCTAGAAATTTCTGAAATTGCTCCTCTAGAATGGATATCAATTAATCAGTTTCTTCATGAAGTAAAAAAGATTGATTCCCAATGTGTCTCTGTCTATTATCCATATGGCAAGGGGAAAGAAACTATTTCTTTACTACAAGAAACAAAGAGAAACAAAACACTAGAGAGAATAGAATCAAAAATTGAAAATAAAATCATAGAACTAAAGAAAAATCCTGTCACTGTTGGTAAATTCACAAAAACATTGTGCATTTTTGGATGGATGAAAAACGATAAAGTTAATCTCAAAGTAATTGGGACATCAAAAAAACTCCCATACGTCTACATGGTAAGCAAAAAGCCATTCACTAAACCATTTAATGATATTTTGAAAACAAACTATGATGTTTTGCTAGTAACCCTTGATCAAAAATCTGCACGAATCCAAAAATTCCACGGTAATCAAATAATTCAAGAAGCTAAGATTAGAATTGACTTACAAGGCAGACATAGAAAAGGTGGTCAGAGTCAAGGGAGATTCCTTAGAGCAAGACAAACAAAAATTCATGTTTTCTTCAAAAAGGTAGCAAACAAAGTCAGAGAGATGGATTCAAACTCTTCACTGATATTATTGGGAGGAATTGGGCCGGCAAAAACAGAATTTTATGATGTGCTTAATTCCGAATTGGTAAAAAAATGCAGATTTGTAGAAAATTTGTCGTTTTCTACTTCCATGAAAGATATTGATACTAAAATAATCTCTCATCTATACCAGCATAGAAGAAAATACGTCACTGAATTAATTGAAAAATATGAGACTCTAGTCAAAGATGGATTGACGGCTAAAAGAAATGATGTTATTTACAAGGCACTAGAAATTGGGGCAGTAGATACACTGATTGTTTCTGCAAATTACCACACAAATTCTCAATTCAAAAAAATAATGAAAATGCTAGAGGTTGCAAAAAACACTTCATCTAAAATAGAATTTGCAGTAAATCCAAAAATAATAAAGAAATTAGAGATTGATAATTCCGTTCTAGCTATACTTAGATACAAAATAAAGTAATTCCTTCTGTGGATTTTTTTTACTCTAGTTTTTCAATAATTTCTGAGAATTTCCATGGTCCACAAACTGCATCTTCTTCTTCATTTTTGAATAACCCTGTCTTGCTTAGATGGTTTACAATGTGTGCTGAAAATGGCAATGCTCCTGTAGCTCCTGGAGAATTGTAATTCAAAACATGAAATGACGTTTCATTCTCTAATAGAATTACGTCTGGTGCAAATTTTCCTTTATCATCAATGATTGATGATCTAATTCCTGCAGTACCTTTTTCAGTAATTTTCTTTGCATCAATTTTTGGCAGGAATTTTTTTACTCTACTTACCATTTTGGTTTTAGACATTGATGATTGAATTTCATTCATGGCAAGTTCTTGAAATTGTTTATCAAAAACTGCTTTTCTTGCACCAGAACCCAACATTTCAAGCATCTTTGGAATGAATTTTTTGATGTTTTCACCTGCATTATATCCATGCGGACTAAACACTGGTACTGCATTTGGTCCAATCTCGCAACTTCCATCTACTCTGATGATCCAATGAGGATCCAAAAATGGATAGTCTGGAAATTCAGGTACTGAATATACACTTGATTTTGTTAGATTGTTGTACTCTGATGGTGCCTTCCAATACTCTCCTCTAAAATGCACATCTGTGAATTTATTTGCAACATCCATACTGTGCGCAATGTCTACTGCTTCCCCTCCTGCTGCATTGATTAGAAATTTTGCATAAATTTCATGCTCATTATTTAGCGTAATTTTCCATTTGCCCTTTTCTTTTTTTATTTTAGTTACTTTGGTATCTAACAGAAAGTTTGTTCCTGTTTCTTTACTGTCTTTCATTATTGATTTAGTTAAAACTGCATAATCTGTTGAAGCATCTCTGTAGACATTTAGTGCCGCTTCGCATTTTATTCCAGGTTCTATTTGCCCCATCTCTTCTTTATTCAATAACTTGATGTCCTTTTCCTCCAGACCATTTTGTTTTCCCCATTTGAGATATTTTTCTAAAACCTTGATCCCCTTTTGATCCGTTGCAACTTCTATCACTCCATCTTCTTTAAACGGTAAATCTTTCAATTTTGCATATTCTTGCCACATCTCATAACCATGAAAAGCTGATTTTGCAAACAATTTTTTCTTTTCAGGATTGTATAGGTAAGGGGCATGGACCTTTCCAGTGTTTCTTCCACTTGTATGAAATGCTACGCTGTGAGCTTGTTCAATGGTGGCTATTTTCTTTGATTTGTTCAGCGATGAGAGAAAATAAGATAACGAAGTTCCTAGTATACCTCCACCAATAATTACAATGTCAAAATCATGTGCCAATTACTTTCAATGTTAATAGAATTGTCTTGATAATAAATTGAATCCGTAGCAATCAAGATTAATATCCAATAAAACATCAAGTGAAATCATGCTACCTGACAAGTGCTCTGTTTCAAAAGAAGGTAAACAATGCGTTAATCCTCCTGAATTCATTGTATCTATTGTTGATGGCAAGGATGAATACATGGTAGGTGTTACTTGTGGGCGACACAAACAAGTTGTCACTGGAAAAATTGGTTATATGCAAAAAGAAGGAAAAATTCATGAGGGAAAAGTTAGTTTTTCATCTGTAAAGGCAGTGGGAACTGATTGTGTTCATGGGGATTCTGATGATTTTATTCAGATTGATATGAATCGTTCAAAAAACTGAAATAATTTCAATTTCAATACATCATAATGCTTTTAGAATTACTGTCTGATTTAGTCAAAATTGATGATATTTTACTCATCGTAAAAAATAGTGGTGCTGTAAGCGAGGTTAGAAGCCCTCTTAGTATCAAACAAAAGGAAAAATGGATTACAATTGGTGATAATGATGGTCCTGCACACCTTCATGTTAATTCAGAATTGATAAAATCTGCAGAATTTATTGAGGAGGAGAAACCTGAACGTACAAGTTTTAGTGTTCATTTTTTTAATGAAAAAGATGAACGAATTATTGCAGCATTTTTTACAAAAATGTATGATGATTCAAAACAACTAATTCCTGAAAGAAAAAAAATCTATGATCAAGTAAGACAAAAATTTACTTCAAAAATTAAATTTTAAAAAAAAACTTGCCTGAAAAAGACAAGTGAAAAAATCTTATTTTTCAGATTCTTTATCTTTCTTCTCTTTCTCAGATTGTTGTTTAGCTAACTCTAATTCTTCATTTGTGTGTTTGAATTTTTTCATTCTGCTTCTATCTCACGATTTAGATATAAAAACTGCACATTTTGTGAGATGGCAACCCAAGCGTGAAAGTCAATACCCGACAGAATAAATCGGCTTTTTGCCTTTCATTCCAAGATCCAAATTTTTTACAGTTAATTCTGCCATTTTACTTCTTGTCTCTTTTGTTGAGCTTCCTATATGAGGGGCAAGTACAATGTTTGGCAATTTGACAAATGGATGTTTTTTCTTTATTGGCTCTACCTCAAACACATCTAATCCTGC
Source organism: Candidatus Nitrosopumilus sp. (assembly GCA_035458995.1). Taxonomy (GTDB): domain Archaea; phylum Thermoproteota; class Nitrososphaeria; order Nitrososphaerales; family Nitrosopumilaceae; genus Nitrosopumilus. The sequence continues at coordinate 24,943 of DATHYS010000048.1, read as the reverse complement.
ACCTGAAATGATCTTCTTTTTCAGGGCAGTCACAAGATCTTTCTCCTTGATCACTTTTCCTCTTGATGTGTTGATTAAAAATGCAGTTCTCTTCATTTTTTTGAAGATTTTCATATCAAATAGTTGGTTTGTTTCTTTTGTGTGAGGAACATGAATAGAAATAAAATCACTTTGTGAAATCAATTTTTCAAATGAAACATATTTTGCATTTAGTGATTTTTCCCTAGTTTTTGAAATACGTTTTCTGTTGTGATATATTATTTTCATGTCAAATGCCTTTGCCCTTTTTGCAAGTGTACTTCCAATCCTTCCTAAACCTAAAATTCCAATTGTCTTGCCCTGCAAATCGACTCCAACATAATCATATGCTCCATAGATTTCCTTCCATCTTCCATCCCGAATTATTCTATCTCCTTCAGACAATCTTCTTGAAATGTCAAGTAAAAGTGAAAATGCAAGATCTGCTGTTGCATCAGTTAACACTTCGGGAGTATATCCAACACGAATTTTCTTTTTCTTAGCATACTCTGTATCTATGTGATCAAAGCCAACACTATAGGTACTAATCACTTTAAGATTTTCAGCAGTATCTATCATATCTTTGTCAATTTTGTCATATGGAAAACAAATCAGTCCATCTGCTTCTTTTATTTTTGATCGCAGTTTAGTTTTGGGTATTGGAATTTTTCCAGAATGAATTTCAATTTCGTATCTTTTTTTCAATTCTTTTAGTGCAAAGTCATGTAAAGTTCTAGTAAGGTACACTTTTTCTTTCATTAGTCTTGAGATTCATCTCAAACCATTTATACGATTTCCTTGTAATTTCTTTAATGTCTTCTAAAGTTGAAGAAGAGGAAGAATTTGCTATTTGTGTAGAATGTGGAAATTCCATTGAAAAATGTGTATGTGTATGTCCTTATTGTGGTGAACGTGATAAATGTGAGTGTGCATTGTTTGATGCAGCTACTGGAGGTTAGAAGAAATGAACTACCATACTATTAAAATTCAGGAAATTAGTGAAAACCAGTGAGTTCTGTTGATTTTACTTGGCTAATTGGAGGTCCTCAAGGGAGTGGAGTCGAGTCTGCAGCCAATATCTTCTCAAAGGTTTGTGCTGAAATGGGCTACCAAATTTTTGGAAAGAGGGAATTTTATTCTAACATCAAAGGTGAACATAGTTATTTTACAGTACGAGTAGCTGATAAAAAAATTAATTCAAATGTTAATGACGTAAATCTAATGGCATCTTTTGATGCTGAAACAATCTTTCGTCATTATGAGGAAGTAATTTCAGGTGGGGGAATAATTTATGATTCTGATTTAGAGGGAGCAAAAACTGATTCTGTACATACACTTGATGCACCTTTCAAGGAAAGATTGCACAAAGAATTAGAATCAAAAAATAAACCATTTACTATTGCAGGTGTTCTAGAAATTGCAAAAGAAAATGGTGTCAAACTATTTCCAGTATCTTTTAAGGCAATCTTGGAAACTCTATCTGAAGAAACAGAAAATCCTCGTTTACGTGGATTAGTTAGAATGTATAATGTCATTGGTGTATCCCTATCTTTGGGATTGGTAAAGATGCCTCCTGACTCTTTACAAAAAACTATTGAATCAATTTTTTCCAAAAAGCCTGAAATTGCAAAAATCAATCAACAAACTGCAAACTATTCATACAATTTTGCTACTGCAAAATTTGAAAATTTCAATCATATTCTAACTGGAACTGAAAAAGAACCTGGAACTATTTTGGTTCAAGGTTTTCAAGGAACAGCTTTAGGAAAAATGGCATGCGGATGCCGATTCCAACCATACTATCCAATTACTCCTGCATCTGATGAATCAGTCTTCTTGGAAACAAATGAAATCCTAGAAATCATTGATGATAGGCCTGGTTCTACTGCAGTTATTCAAACTGAAGATGAAATTTGTGCAATGGGAATGACCATCGGTGGTGCATTAACTGGAACTCGTTCATCAACATGTACATCTGGCCCTGGATTTGCATTAATGACTGAAATGCTGGGTTGGGCAGGAATAAACGAAGTACCTGTTGTCATAACAAACTATCAACGAAGCGGACCATCAACTGGACTTCCTACCAGACATGGCCAAGATGACTTGCTTTTTTCAGTATTTGCAGGACATGGAGATTTCCCAAAGATTGTATATGCATCAGGAGACATTGAGGAGAGCTTCTATGATACTGGTGATTGTTTTAATTATGCAGAAATTTTCCAAGTTCCTCTAATTCATCTAATGGACAAGTTCCATGCAAGTTCTGTAATTACATGTAAGCGATTTGATCCACAAAAAATTTCTATCAATCGAGGAAAACTTTTGGAAAAAGTAGATGATGATTATAGAAGATTTGAGTTTACTGATGATGGTGTTTCACCTCGTTCTAGATTGGGAATTGATAATGGAATATTTTGGAATACTGGTGATGAATCTGATGAAACTGGTCATATCACAGAAGATCCTATCTTGCGTGTAAAAATGATGGACAAGCGAATGTCTCGTTTAGATTTAATTCTAAAAGAGATACCTGATGAGCAACAAGCAAAATCCTTTGGGGTTGAAGAATATACTATAATTTCATGGGGATCTGCAAAAGGACCAATCCTTGATGCCTTACAAATGCTCAAAGAAGAAGGTATCTCTATAGGATTTATACAACTAAAATTGATGCATCCATTCCCAACTGATTATGTCAACTTTTTGCTAAAAGATGCCAAGACAATCATCGACATTGAGGCAAATCATTCAGCACAGTTAGGGAAATTATTCAAACAAAATACAGGACGTGATGTTGATTATTCTATCTTAAAATACACCGGCAGAGCCATGACTAGTACTGAAGTTTATGATTCACTTAAGAAAATTATCGAAAATAAAGCAGACAAAAGAGAGGTTCTAATGCATGGCGCTTAAACTGGCTGATTACAAAACAGATGTCCATAATGACTGGTGTCCTGGATGTGGGGATTTTGGAATAGTAAATGCTATCCAAATGGCATTAGCTGAGATGGGAATAGAACGAGATAAAGCTGCAATGTTTTCAGGGATTGGCTGCTCTGGTAAAACTTCTCATTATATCAACACCTATGGGGTTCATACATTGCATGGAAGAGTTTTGACATTTGCACAAGGTGCAAAGATTACAAATCCTGAGATGACTGTTGTTGCAGTAGGGGGCGACGGTGATGGTCTAGGAATTGGTGCTGGACATTTTGTTGCTGCTGGAAGAAGAAATGTGGATATGACTTACATTATTTTTGATAATGGAGTTTATGGTTTAACCAAAGGACAAGCTTCTCCAACTTTGAAACTAGGAGAAAAAACAAAATCACTGCCATCTCCAAACACAAATTCAAATGTCAATCCTATTGGATTGGCAGTTGCAAGCGGTTTTACATTTGTAGCTCGTGGATATTCGTATGATATCAAGCATCTCAAAAATTTGATAATGCAGGCAGTTAATCACAAAGGTCTTTCATTTTTAGATGTCCTACAGCCATGTCCAACTTACAATGATCTTAACACTAGAGACTGGTATGCTGGAACTGATTTAGTTGATGAGGCACAAAAAAGACATTCAAGAATATACAAACTTGAAGAACATGGATATGAACCAGTTGTTCACTATAATTCTGAAGTTGAAGTTAATGAGAAATTATCTCAGGCTCTGATTAAATCTCTTGAGTGGGGAAACAAAATTCCAATTGGCGTGTTTTACCAAAACCCCCTTGTCTCAACTTATACTCAGAGAATCAAAGACAAGATTCCAAACTATTTGGAAAACTCTCCTGCAAAACAAAACATTTCCAAAAATGGTCATTCTAATACAGATATTTCAAAAATTTTAGATTCTCTTGAAGTATAATTTGTTAGGTATGTTCTAAAATCTATATTTTGTAAGAATTAATTTGTATATTCTCTTTTTCTTCTATATGCTCCACATTTAGTACATGGTTTTTTCTTCTCACCTGTAAGAGTCAACTCTAATGAAGTTCCACAATCAAGGCAAGATTCCGAAACGTTAGTTGACATTATTTTTTACAACCTTTACAATCACAATCAAACATATCTGCTTTTCCCATGCATTGATCATGATGTTCATTGTAGCATTTATTGCAAGTTACCATTTCAATTTCCTCTTTTGTGAGTTTTTTCATGAATCAACACTCTATCAAAAGTATCTGTATTTCCTTCCCACTTGAATTTACATTCTCTACAATTGTATTTCATTCTACTTTATCCTTTTTGGATTCTTTGAATGCATCTGCATCCATTGAAAGGTTGGTTTTGCAAGAACCAAATTTCAGTTTTTCAATTATTTTTTTAAACATACTTTATCTAGTTTTTCGTTAGTATATACTGGCGTATTATCGTAATTCTATGCTTGATTTTCTAGTCACTGATTTTTTCCTAAATACTAGTATGACATAGAATAGTATGAATTGCCATAAAATTAGTGAACCACATGTTTGGAGATATTCCAAACATAATAAAATCCGTAGATGTCTAAAATGCAAATCCAAACTTCCTATCACCGAGAAAGAATATCATCTCAAATGGGGAATGCATAAAATTGCTACAAAATAAAATATTTTAAAAAATAGCCCTTCTGCTAATCTCTCAAAGATTTTAGATTCACTTGAAGTGTAACGATTTTTATATTTTGAACTGAAATTCATTCCCCCCAAATCTGTATCCTTTTAACGCTGAATGACTTTCAATAGAATGATGTCTAGAGTATCATTGATAAAAAAACATGACCATGTCTTGTATGTTTATCAAAACTCTTCTCAAATGCTAGATGCAGCATCATTATTTCTAAAAAAGGGCCTTGATTGTAACGAATCTTTGATGTTCATTACTGACAAATTCTCAAAAGAAGAAATTTGCTCTGAATTGACAAAGAGATGGAATGTTAATGTCTCTGATTTGCAAGAAAAAAAACAACTTTTCATTACTTCTGGAAAAGAATGGTATTTTCAAGATGGTAAACTTGACCCCGAAAGACTGATGTCTCTTTGGAAGACAGCATCTGATGAGGCCATTTCAAATGGGAAGAAAGGTCTTAGAGTCTTTGCAGACACTGCAGAGTTTTTTGATAATTCCCTAGAATTTCAATTACATAATTATGAATGCAAATTAGAACAAACTTTTCAGATTCCATTTACTGCTATATGCGCATATGATTTATCAAAAATAGACCAATATTCTCCAGATGATTACCAGAAACTACTTGATCATCATATAGTAAACATCACAGATTGAATATTTTCTAAAATATTTTCTGCTTATTCTCTACAAACTAAGAAGTTTTAAGCAAGTTTTAGAATATTATTTTGCATTTGAATATTAATGAAGCAAATAAAATATTTAGAAAATCCATAATCAAAGGTTTCTTTGAACCACAACTAGTAAACTTGGATTTTAAAAAATCACCTGTAAGACATCCATCAATTAGTGATGATGGCCTTATGCAATCTGATTTACTTCATGTATTCTTTGATGTAGAAACAGGCTCTGATTACCCTGATGCTGATGAATGGTTCATTGTTGAACTAGTATTTCCTCATGATGTCAAACTTCCTGACAATCTGAAAGGGACTGATTATTTTACTACTTTATCTGTTGAAGAAGGAAAAACATTCTGGCATCATCGTGAAATGATTCGTTACAAATATGGAAAATCTAAAAAATTAGTTGATGCACTAGAGTTTCTAGAAACAAAATACAAAGAACTTCATGAATTACTAGAACCCCTCCAAAAAGATCTCAAATAATCTCATTCCATGAATCACCACTGAATCGGAATTTTTTATTTTCAGATAGTGCTGAATCTAGACGCCATCTGATTGATTCAGGATCAAATTTGTATGTAATCTTGGTTACCTCTGATGGTAATTTTTGAGGATCCATGTGGAATGGCAATAATTCCAAAACAAAATCAATCTTCTCTAGCGCATTATCAAACCACTGCTTGTCTTCAATGTCTACTGTGAATACAATTTTTGGATTTCCAGAAAAATTAATTACAATTTTTAAAGCATTCCCACTACCTCTTCTTCTCTTCATTTCCTTGAAGACATCTTTGATTTTTTCCCATCGCTTAAACTCAAACCATTGGAAAAATTCTTCGTTAAATTGTAGGGGTATGTCGATATCTAGAAAACTCACAAAATTCTCATCATCTGCTTCAATCTCATCCTGAATAATGGTAAAATGAGAATTTAGAAATCCATAAAGAACTTCAATTTCCCAAGGAGAAATCCCATAGTATCGTAATGTCGTTTTCACATTTTCTGACAATGATTTAAAATCTCAAAAATTGTAATTAAAGCTTCAAAACTAGTCAAACTAGTACTAATTCACCTCAAAATTAAAATTATATGGAATTAGATACTAATTCAGATATGAAGAAAGAATTTGTAGTAAAAAGCATAGATTCTGCACCTGATGGCGCACCATATGTTGTAGTCTCATTATCATCACTTAAGGATCTAAAAGAAGGAACTCAAACCCAACAACCTCCTTTTGGCAGCCCAAAAGTTATGGGATTTTCTAACATGAATGATATGATGAAAGACTTGAACAAGATGATGTCTGGAATGGGAGGAATGGGTATGCAATCAGGAATTACTCAACTAAAACTTGAAATGCATGAATACAAAGAGATGGGCCTTTCAGTTGGAGATAAGGTCTTTTTAGAATTAAGTAAGGCTGAAACTTTGGGTGTCTAGTCTCTACCAGATTGTGTTAAAGTATTTCCAACCATAAAATGCTGCAATAGTTCCAATAACAAATAACATTGGTTTCCATGCAAATACCGGAATACTTGGTGTGGCAAGTTTAACTTTGTAATTATCTACAATAGCGTGTACATTTTTCTTAATTTTATCATGCCAAATATTGTAATCAACTTGATATTTCTTTAGAATTTCTTCAACTTCATAAACTACTGGTGTTCTTTGTGAAAACAAATGTTGAAGATAATCCCTTGATACTTCCACTTCTGCATGAATTCCAATCAATCCTTTTTTCAAATCAACCATTCTGACATGCATCTCCCATGGTTTTTTCAATTTTAGATTAAGACCACTTCCAATTTGATCTGGTTGCTTATGTTCAAGTTTAACTTTGGTAAATCCTTCATCTGTGAAAATTTTTGTCAATTCCTCAAAACTTTTCTTTACTACAATGTGGAGTTGCTCAACCCCCTCCTTACTGTCAACATCAATTTTGTGTTTTATTCCATCAAAAAATGATACAGTTTTAGGATATGTAGTGAGGTATTCCATTATTTTTTTCAATAAAATCCTCTATTTAAAGGAGAACCGAGTTCTAGGTTAGTTATTTGGAGGGTTTGATAATCCTCTAACATATACACATTGATCTGGTGAAATTGCCATTTCTGATGGCTTGATTTTTCTATCTGTAAGTTTAGCACCTGAATTCCTAACTATTGCAAATGGTTTTGATTCTGCTCCTTCCCCCATCTTGTGATTTGCAATGGTAGCAAGATTGTCCACCACTGCTTGAAATGTAACTTTTAATGGATTTCCATCAAGATCTTTTTTTGCTCTCATATCTAAAACAGGTTCAATTCCTGCACATGCAATTGCAACACCTGACGTTCCAATTCTTGCTGGCATTAGTCTGCTATCAACTAGAATAATCCCTACATGAATAAAGAATCTCAAGAAAATTTTCCTACGGAGTTCTTCTGCGGTTTGATATGGATTTGCTGGGTACAGTATTGCCCTGCCTTTTTTTGCATTTGATTTATCGATTCCAGCATTTGGGGCCATAATGTTATCTGATGATGTAATTACAAATCCTCCAATACCTCCAAAAATTTTATCTGATTCTCTGATTATGATCTCAGCAATCTCTGGTTTTAGTTGATATGTTTTTGAAATCTGTAATCCTTCTTCTGAAGTCTTTATTTTATCCAAATCTACAATTCTTTCTTGCGAATTTGAGATGTATTTTGTTGAAATTACTAAAACATCTCCGTCTTGTAATTTTTCATTGTTTTTTGATAGGGTCTTGAGCAATACCTCAAAAACATCAAATTTTCCTTCCATTCTTTCTGCTAAAAGTGGTAAAACTGTTAATTGCACATCATTCTATGCATTCTTTTTCTTTTTTATTGTTCTGAAAAGCTTTTAATCTGTATGACGAGATTTTTTAATCATGAATATTGTTGAGAAGATTCTTGCCCGTGGTGCCGGAAAATCTTCTGTTTCCCCAGATGATGTGGTTTTTGCTAATGTAGACAGGGTAATGATGCATGATGTGTCTGGCCCAGGTGTGATTAAGGTATTTGATAAATTAAAGAAACAAGGAATTTCAGTTGATAAACTATGGGATCCTACAAAAGTTTGGGTAGCTGAAGACCACTTTGTACCTTCTGCAGAAAAGGTATCTGCTGAAAATATTGTAAAATTATCAAACTTTACAAAAAATTATGGAATTGAAAAACATTTCAAATACGGAATGGGACAATACGGAATTTGTCATACCATATCTCATGAAGAAGCAATGGTGATGCCCGGAGATGTTTATGTTGGTGGTGATTCTCACACAAACACAACTGGTGCCTTGGGTGCTTTTGCTTGTGGTTTAGGCCATACTGATATTGCTTATGTTTTATTGAATGGAAAAATTTGGTTCAAAGTTCCTGAAACTTACTATTTCAAACTAAATGGAAAGTTACCTGATCATATAATGGCCAAGGATTTGATTCTAAAAATAATTGGCGAGATTGGAACTGATGGTGGCAATTATAGAACTATGCAGTTTGGTGGAAGTGGGATTGACGAAATGTCTGTTGAAAGTAGATTGACATTATGTAACATGACTACAGAGGCTGGTGCAAAGAATGGTATTGTCGAACCAGATCAAAAAGTAGTTGACTATCTTTCTCAAAGAGGAGCAACTAATTTCAATTTGGTAAAAGGAGATTCCGATTCAGAATATGCAAAAGTCTTTGAATACGAAGCATCTGAGATGGAGCCAACAGTTGCAAAACCATTTTCTCCTGAAAATATCTCAGTTGTTAGAGAAGCCCCATCTGTTGAATTAGATAAATCCTATATCGGTTCTTGTACTGGCGCAAAATATGAAGACTTGGAGGCTGCAGCCAAAATTCTCAAAGGAAGAAAAGTAAAGATTAGAACTGAAATTTTACCTGCTGCAATTTCGATTTATCAACGAGCCATGGAAAATGGGTTGCTAAAGATCTTCTTAGATGCTGGTGCCACAGTTGGCCCTCCTACATGTGGAGCCTGTTGTGGGGCACATATGGGAGTCTTGGCAAAAGATGAAATCTGTATCAGTACTACTAATAGAAACTTCCCTGGTAGAATGGGCCATGTAGAATCTCAAACATATCTTTCATCTCCACTAGTGGCAGCAGCTTCAGCAGTAACTGGAAAAATCACTGATCCGAGGGATTTGTAATGAAGGGTAACGTCATAAAATATGCTCAAGACAATGTTGACACTGATGTCATAATTCCAGGTCAGTATCTCAAAGTGCATGATTATGCAGAACTTGCAACTCATGCCATGGAAGGACTAGATCCTGATTTTCATTCTAAAGTAAAGGAAGGCGATTTTATTTTATCTGGCAAAAACTTTGGTTGTGGCTCATCTCGTGAACATGCCCCAATTGCATTATCTCATTCTGGAGTAAAGGCAGTACTTGCTTTATCTTTTGCAAGAATTTTTTATAGAAATTCTGTTGATGGTGCATTCTTACTTCCGATTGAAATTGAACAAGATGCATATGATGGAATTTCAGAAGGTGATGAAATTTCAATCGATGTTGATTCAAATGAAATTAAAAACCTCACAAAAAATCAAACCTACAAAATGAAACCTTTTTCAGAAATTATTGGAAAGATAATTGCTGCAGGTGGTCTCTTCAAGTATAAACCTGACCAGGATTAAAATGGGAACAACTCTTTTTGAAAAAATTTGGCAATCTCATGTTGTTGTTGAAAAACAAAACAGTCCATCATTAATCTACATTGATAGACACCTAGTTCATGAAGTTACTTCTCCACAGGCTTTTGATGGGTTGCGAATGAATAACAGAAAAGTTAGAAGACCTGATCTTACCATTGCTACAATGGATCATAATGTTCCAACAACTGACCGCTCACTTCCTATTTTGGATCAAACCTCATCTGTTCAAATCAAAACTCTGGAAAAAAACTGCAAAGATTTTGGAATAAAATTATTTGATATTAACAGCCCTAATCAGGGAATTGTCCATGTAATTGGTCCTCAATTGGGAATTACCTTGCCTGGAACTACAATTGTTTGCGGTGATAGCCACACATCTACACATGGAGCATTTGGAGCATTGGCCTTGGGTATTGGAACTAGTGATGTTGAGCATGTATTGGCATCTCAAACAATGTGGCTAGAAAAGCCAAAACCCTTTGAAATTAGAGTTGAAGGAAAGAGAAAAAACCCTCATGCCGTTACTGCCAAAGACATTGTCCTCTCAATTATCAAAAATATAGGGACTGGTGGTGGCAATGGAACTGTAGTAGAGTACCGTGGAGAGGGAATCACTGATTTATCCATGGAGCAAAGAATGACTATCTGCAACATGTCAATTGAGGCAGGTGCACGTGCAGGTTTGATTGCCCCTGATGAAAAGACCTTTGACTATTTGCGAGGAAGAGAATACACTCCAAAGAATTATGAATCCCTTGTCGATTCATGGAAAGACCATCTAAAGACTGATGGTGATGCAAAGTTTGAAAAACAATTTACTTTACACATTGATGATATTGCACCTCAGGTAAGCTGGGGAACTAATCCTGGAATGACATCTGATGTCACTGAATCTATTCCATCTCCTGATGAATATTCTAAAGGTGATTCAAATCAAAAGAAAGGTGCAGAAAAGGCACTTGATTACATGGATTTGAAACCTGGTACGGCAATTGAAGATATCAAAATTGATAGAGTGTTTATTGGCTCTTGTACTAATGCTAGACTAGAGGATCTTATAGAGGCATCCAAAGTTATCAAGGGACAAAAAGTTTCTCCAAATGTCAATGCTATGGTAGTTCCTGGTTCTCAAATGGTAAAAAAACAAGCAGAAGAAATGGGATTGGATAAAATTTTCATTGATGCTAATTTTGAATGGAGAGAAGCAGGATGCAGTATGTGTCTTGGCATGAATCCTGATATTTTATCTCCTGGAGAGCGCTGTGCAAGTACATCCAATAGAAACTTTGAAGGAAGACAGGGAACTGGCGGAAGAACTCATTTGGTTAGCCCTGTAATGGCAGCTGCCGCTGCAATTGAAGGTCATTTTGTAGATGTTAGGAAAATGGATTTGAATTAACATGGAACCATTCAAACCTGTCTCTAGTGTTGTTACTCCTTTGGATAAAGTAAATGTGGATACTGATCAAATTGTCCCAAAACAATTCTTAAAACTGGTTCAAAAATCTGGATTTGGAAAATTCTTATTTTTTAACTGGAGATATGATGAAAACGAGAATAAAAAATCTGATTTTATTCTCAATGATCCAAAATATGAAAATTCACAAATTCTAGTAGCTGGAGATAATTTTGGATGTGGTTCTAGTCGTGAACATGCTGTTTGGGCCTTGCTTGACTATGGTTTTTCTGTAATTATTGCACCTTCTTTTGCAGATATTTTCTACAGTAATTGTTTCAAAAATGGTATCTTGCCAATAACACTAGAGCAAAAACTAGTGGAAAAATTACAGCAAGAAACTGATGTCATTAAAGTTGATTTGGAAAACCAAATTATCAAAACTCCTTCTGAAGAAATTTCTTTTGATATTGATTCATACAAGAAAAAAATTCTCCTAGATGGACTAGATGATATTGCACAGACTTTTCAATATGAGGATAAGATATCTGAATTTGAAAAAGAATCTAAAATCCCATCTGTTTTATAATCTTCTTCACTGTTTTTTCATTTCTTTCTAAAACCATTGGTGATTCTGCATCAATCCATTCTCTATCTCCAATGTCAAAAGCACTGATTTTCCCTTCTTTTGATAGTTGCTGTAAAATATCATATGATAGATTGATCTCTTTTTGTTTTTGTTTTGCTTTAATTCTTTTAATGATGTCTTTTCCAAGCATATAGATTCCCAAACATTCTGATAACTGTAATTCCATCATTGGCTTTTCTTTGAATTCTGTTATGATCCCATCTTCAACTTTAGCAAATCCTGTCTCTTCTCTTCTTCTAGTTCTAGTTGCAATGCATGCGAAACTATTCTTCTCTCTGAAAACATGTCTCATTTTTTTAAGATCTATTGCACACAAATTATCCACAAACCACAAAACAAATTCTGATTCATCTTTGAGCTTGTTTGCCACATGTAACAAATCTCCACCTGTGCCACTTTGAGAGTCTTGAACAAACGTGATGCCTTTTTGGTTTTGATAGAAATTTTTGATTTGTCCTCCTAATTCATTAAAATCAGAAATGACAATTATCTCATTTACAAAACTAAATGATTTTAGATATTTTATGACATAATCAATTAGGGGTTTGCCATTGATTGGCGTCATGGCTTTGGGAAAATATTCAGTATATGGCTTACCTCTTGTTCCCTTGCCGCCTGCAAGAATTACAGCCTTCACAGCCTAACGGTATGATTTCTGCTTTCTTCTTCTTGCACCAGGTCCGCCAAATTTCTTTGGTTCCTTTCTTCTGGCATCACCACTGACTAGGTATTTATCAAAATCAGTGATTCTTTTTCTAAGGTCTTCTCTAGTTGATTTTGGGAAAGGATGATCTTTTGGCTCTTTTTTGGATTTTGTCCATCCTGTTAGTGCTCTTGAAATTCCTGTTGCTATTGCACTGGCTTGACCCATAAAGCCACCACCTCTAACTCTTACAGAGATATCGATTTTATCTCTCAAATCTCCTGTAATTTCTAATGGTGCTAGAATTACTTCACGGGCTGTTTCCTGTGGAATCATTTCTACTGGAACGTTGTTAATTCTGATTTTACCTTTTCCCTTTGTAATGTAAACATGGGCACTAGCTGTTTTTCTTGTTGCAAAATAGATTTCAGTTTTTGGAGTTGTCATTCAGTCCACCCAATTACCCTGCATAATTCCCCAAGTGCTGTATAGTTTGATGGGGTCTTTCTGATCATTGCTTTTTCAAATTGAATTTTTTCAATAGATTTAGTTTCTTTAGGTGAACCAATGTATGTTCTGAGTCTTTGATGAGCTTCTTTTCCTGATGGCTTTCTGTCATATGGCAACATTTGACGAATCATTTTTGCCATTAATGTATCTGGTCTTCTATAGTGGACTGGACCGTGTTTGTAGTTAATGATACTGTTAATTTCTAAAAATTCTCTATATTCTTTAATTTGATTACTTCTTGTTCCGCTCATCATGATTTTCTCACAGTTAACAACTGAGACTCTGTTTCCTTTAATTAGTAATTTTGCAACGTTTGATGCTAGTCTACCAGCAATGTGATTTGTTGCATCTACTACAATTGGTCTATCAGTTCTTACAACTGTCTCTTGTTTGGAGGCTCCTCTAGGTCTGTTTAATCTTCCATTAGCCAAGTAGAACTACTCCTTTACCAGTTGGGTTTTGTTCAATCAAATCTGAATGGGTGATGATTTTTCCACCTTTTTCAATGATTTTGTTTGCTGCAGAATTTGAAATTGAAAATGAGAATAATGTAATTTTGTGAGAAATGTTACCTGTTCCAAGTACTTTGCCTGGAAATACTACGATGTCATTTTCTTTTGTTAGTTGACCTATTCTGTTCAAATTAAGATCTCTTCTTGCAATTGATGGTTTTAATGCATATTCTGCTAATTTTGCCCAAATTGGTGCATCATTCTTAGTTGATGCCTTCTTTAGATCTTTGGCCATATGTATAACGACTTGATTAGTCATGTGAATAATGCGGTTTGCAACCCAAATATAATGTCTATGCTTAGATTATTCTTCAACTTGGTCAATCATCTCTTTAAATTGACCAATTCTATTGCTGACCTCGTCTACTCCTGAAATAATGATTTGTTCAGGATTGAGTGCACCTGTTGATTCTACTGTTAGAACTTTGACATCTTCTTTATCGGTATCAGTAAGCATTGAGACTGTTGCAGAATTCCATTTAGCATGTTCTGTACCACGTCCTAGTCTGGCATAGCATTCAATTTTGATTTTTTGCCCTGGTGCTAGTTGGACTATGGGAACTTTATCTGAAGTTGGCTTGATAGAATCATCTTCTGAAGATAGTTCTCCAGATAGTACTGATCTAGTAACATCTGAATCTCCTGAATCTAAAACTAACATTACTTTACAATTTGAACATCCAGTCTCACTTTGACATTCGCATTTGGATGGTTCGTTAAATCTACTCAAATCAGTTGTTAATGGAATAAGGCCTAATCTGTGTGCCAAACCTTCGTCTGGTAAAACTGAGGAATTTTCAATAATGTCAACAGTGTCTATTGCAAATGTGGGAACTCCATTTAGGCAAACGCGTCTGAGTGCATTTGCATATTGTAATGGTATTCCTTGAAGTTTTACAGATATTTTTTGATTATCTTTACTAATTACCTCTAAGGATGACAATAGCGAAAATCTCCAAAATCCACATAAAAATCTAGCTGGTTTTGGGTTATATGGAAACAACATCTTTTGGTTTTGATAATGTCTCCTTTCTCCAGATATGCTTGAGTCCACATCCTGAGTATCTGATTTGTGGATTTTGACAAGTTGTTTTCTGATGTTCTAAAAATTGATTCTGGTATTCGTTATGCTGCAGTTCAAAACAATGCCGGCATGATAATTACTGGAGGTTTTAGAGAAAACATTACTGCAACTGAGATAAATTCAGATTCTAATAGTATCATTTCTAAAATCCTAAAACTAATCAATCATCAATAACAAAATCCTCAAAAATACGGCCTGAAATCACAATTATGTTAGTACAGATAAATAGCAAATCCTCATATTAATTTTAGAAATGGCTGATGTAACACTAGTACGCTACTCATTTGAAGGCGAAAAATTTGAAATCATGGTAAAGCCAGATCCTGCATTAGAATACAAGATGGGAAAGAAAAAAGACTTGTCTGCAGTTTTAGTTTCTGATGAAATTTACACTGATTCTGGTAAAGGTACCAGACCATCATCTGAAAAACTTCTAAAGGCTTTCAAAACTGAAGACCAAACCGAGATTGCAGAAATAATAATGCAAAAAGGTGATCTGAATCTTACAACTGATCAAAGACGAAAAATGGTAGAAGAAAAGAGAAAACAAATTGTTACATTTATCGCAAAGACCTATGTCGATCCTAAAACTCACTTGCCCCATCCTCCATTAAGAATTGAGCAAGCAATGAAAGATGGCAGAGTTTCAATTGATCCTCAAAAAAATGTTGAAGAGCAGGTACAAGATATTGTTGAAAAATTACGTTCAATCATTGCCCTGAAAACAGAAAGCCTACAATTGGAAATTACAATTCCTGCACAATATGCATCACAATCATATGCAGTGCTAAAGTCTGTAGGTTCTCTAAAATCTGAAGAATGGCAAAATAATGGTTCACTAAAAGCAATACTTGAAATACCCGCTGCAGCAAGGCCAAATGTGATAGACAGACTAGGTTCTATAACAAAAGGTTCAGCTTCAGTCGAGGTAGTTCAATAATGGATAATAAGAGAAAATATGTTATTCCAGGAGATGTTGTTACTACTGGACCATTCAGACCTGAACAAAACGTAATTCTAGATGGAAATAAGATAATTTCTACAACTATTGGTATTTCAGAAATTTATGATGATTCTGTTAAAGTCATTCCTTTAACTGGAAAATATATTCCAAAAATTAACGATTTAGTAATTGGTAAAGTCATCTCCCATACCTCTTTGTCTTGGGAATTAGATATCAACTCATGCTATGTTGGATTTTTGCCTGCTCAAGATGTCTTTGGACGAGACTTTTCTGCTCATGCTGATGAACTATCCTCCAAACTAAAGGCAGGTGACTTGGTGGCTGCAAGAATAGCCAATTTTGATAGAACAAGAGACCCATTGGTAACAATCTCTGATAGAGATCTAGGTACAATTGATTCAGGCGACTTGGTAAAAATCTCTCCAAGTAAAGTTCCAAGATTGATTGGAAAGAGAGGCAGCATGATTCAGATGATTGAGATGGCAACAAATGCTGCTGTTACAATTGGTCAGAACGGCTGGGTAGTAGTTTCATGTGAGACTCCCGAGGGATTATTAAAGGCTAAAAAAGCAATTGAAATGATTAACGAAAAAGCACATGTTGCTAATTTGACTGATCAAGTGAAAGAAATGTTAGAAATAAAGGATGATGAATCATAATGGGCGGAAGAGACGCAACAATGGTCCTCTTGGACGAGAATGGTATTCGTTGTGACGGACGTAAAGTAGACGAAACACGACGTATCATGATTAAAGCAGGCGGACTAAAAAACGCTGATGGTTCTGCCTATATTGAATTTGGTGATAACAAAATTTTGGTTGGAGTTTTCGGACCAAGAGACGTTCATCCAAAACACATGTCAAACACTGATACTGGAATTTTAAGAGTCAGATATCACATGGAACCCTTTTCTGTTGGTGAGAGAAAAAATCCTGCTCCTTCCAGAAGAGAGATTGAAATTTCCAAAGTAATCAAAGAAGCACTAGAACCTGCAGTTATGCTTGAAAAATTCCCAAGAACTGCAGTTGATGTATTTATTGAAGTTTTACAAGCAGATGGTGGAACTCGTTGTGCTGCATTAACTGCAGCATCTGTTGCATTAGCTGATGCTGGTATTCCAATGAGGGATATGGTTGCAGCAGTCGCAGCAGGAAAAGTTGCCGATACTGTAATTCTTGATGTTAACAATGAAGAAGACCAAGCAGGTCAAGCAGACATGCCAATTGGCTACATGCCAAGTCTTGATAAAATTACTCTATTACAATTAGATGGTGTTCTAACTCCTGAAGAATACAAAAAATGTGTAGACGTTGGAGTTAAAGGTTGTAAGGTTGTTTACGAATTACAAAAGAAAGCACTCAAAGACAAATACTTTGGAAATGGAGGCGACTAAAATTGACATCTACTTCTGTTATTGATGAATTAAAGAGAACACAAATTCTTGAATTACTTGAACAAGGAAAAAGAGTTGATGGACGTGCACTTGATGAATGCCGTGAACTTACTATTGAAACTAATGCAATTCCAAAAGCAAATGGTTCTGCAAGAATCAGACTGGGTGATACTGAAGTTATTTGTGGTGTGAAAATTCAACCAGACAGACCTTTCCCAGATACTGGTGATAAAGGAATTTTCATGTGTACTGCTGAACTATTACCATTATCTCATCCAACTGTAGAAACTGGTCCTCCACAACCACCAGTAATCGAATTGGCAAGAGTTACTGATAGAGGAATCAGAGAAAGTCACATGATTGATGTTACTAAATTGGTTATTCTAAAAGACAAATCAGTTGTTGGTGTATTTGCTGACAACGTTGTAGTTGATCAAGACGGTAATCTCTTTGATGCCTGTTCTTATGCTGCAACTGCTGCACTACTTGTAGCTAAAAGCCCAAAATGGGATTGGATAGATGATGCACCAGTCTTAGTAGAAGGTGAAGAAACATCATTACCAATTGAGACTATTCCAGTATCTGTTACTATGGGCAAAATTGGAAACCATATCATCGTTGATCCAAATGGAGATGAATGGGATAGTATGGATGCTCGTGTTACAATTACAAGTGATTCTAATGGAAATATTTGTGCTTTACAAAAAGGTGGCAGTGATGGCTTTACACAAGATGAAATTAATCAGTGTGGGGAGATATCTGTTAGAGTAGGCGCAAAAATAAGAGAAAAATTAAAAGAAGCTCAAAAGGGAAGTCAATAAAATGGCAAAAGCAAAGAAATCACTAAAAGGACTGGGTGCTCGTTATGGAATTAAACTTAGAAAGCAATATACCAAAATTCACCTCCAACTAAAAGAAAAAAGAACATGTCCTGAATGTGGTTCACAAACATTTGGTAGAGATGCCGTAGGAATTTGGTCTTGTAAAAAATGCAGCTATAAAGTAGCTGGAACTGCATATGACGTTAAACTTTAGTGCAAAAATTACCGTCGATGCAAAAGACAAAACTAGAGCAATTTATGATTCTGTAAATGCTGATAATGAATTTTATCCAGAAAATCCTGTAAAAACTAAGATATCCTTTGATGAAAAAATTACTATCTCTGTTGAAACTGAACAATTAACTCATCTTAGAGCAAACTTGAATTCTACCCTTAGACTGATTCAGGCAAGTTATGATTCAATTGAATCGGTAAAGATATAATGAAACAAGATTTTTGATTACTCATGTCAGCAGGACAAATGCCACCATGGCTTCAAGAACAGATTATGAAAATGCAGCAATCTCAACAGAGCCTTCAATCTGTAATGACTCAAAGACAACATCTAGACATTGAAAAAGCAGAAACTGAAAAAGCTCTTGAAGAATTAAAAAAAGTTGCAGATGGTGATGCAGTATTCAAACAAGCTGGTACAGTTTTGATTAAATCTAAAAAACAGGAATTAATTGATGAACTAGAAGAGAGAATAGAAATGTCAAAAACTCGTTCTACAGTTCTTGAAAAACAAGAAACCCGCCTTAAAGAATCCCTTAAAGAACAAGAAACAAAAATTACTGAAATGATGAAAAGCGGCGGTGGAAATCCTCCTTCAAATGCTCCTCCTGCTGAAGATAATCCTAGAAAATAATTTCTCTAGTCCATTTCATACAAGATATTAACAATCTTCACAATCAATATTTGTGAAATTAGAAAATTTGAGAATTATTGTAGATGAACGAGAGCGAAAAAGTGGAATTCCTGATCTTCTAAAATCTATTGGACTCAACATTGAAATGAAAACATTGCCCATTGGAGATTATATCGTAGCACCTGAAACTATTGTTGAGCGAAAAAGTATCCGTGACCTAATGGCTTCAGTTTTTGATGGACGTCTTTTTGATCAATGCACTAGACTCAAGGAGCATTTTGAACATCCGATTGTACTGATGGAGGGAAATGTTGATGAGATTGAAGAAATCGCTGAAAATCCCCTGATATTTTATGGTGCAATCTCTACTGTAGTTTTAGATTTTAAAATTCCTGTAATCCCTACCCCAAGTGCAACCCATACTGCAAAATTACTGGTCTCAATGTGTTCAAGAAAAGATACTCCTAAAGGACCATATTTGAAGAAAATCAAAAAATCATCTGACCTAGAACGACAACAACTCTCATCTCTATGCAGTCTTCCAGGAGTCGGAGAAAAATTTGCAGTAAGAATGCTTGAAAAGTTTGGAACGCCACTCAAAGTATTTACTGCAACAACTGCTGAACTTGCAAAAGTTGAAGGTTTGGGAGAGGCAAGGGCCAAGAAAATAAAAAAAGTTTTAGACACTAAAAGCAAGCATCTGAAAAAATCAAACCAAAAAACATTACATGATTCTTAAAAATGATTCTAGTCTTTGAGTAATTTCCTTTTCAGTGGAGTACCACATGCAGGACATTCTGTTCCACTTGAGTGATTCGTTCTACATCCAGGACAATAGTGAACCCACTTGCCCACATCCTTGATTCCTTTGGTCATGATAGGGCGTATTTCTAAACCTAAATTCCTTGCAACATTTGAAATTGCAAAATCATCACTGATTATCTGCCCTTTCATTTCTATGCATAGTGCAATGATTGAGATATCTTGTTTTGATAATTGTGGAAAATCACCTGTTTCTTTAGATGCTTTAATTGCACTTTTTGTTGATTCTGAATCAGGCTCTCTGATTTTCAATCGATTAGTCTCAAGTAATGTTCCTAATGCATCATGATTTTTCTTTATGTGTTTGATTTCATCATAAACTAGTGATGTTGTAAAACAATCCTCAGATGATCTAAAAGGAACTCCTGCATAAAATGCACTTGCATCTAAAATTCTAAAATCCAAGCTTGCTCATCTGTCTCAGTCCTCTCTTCTTTAATCTTAGAAAGACTGCTGGTTTTTTGTATTTCTTTATGGTAATTGATTCCTCATACCCTGCCGTTTTTACAACTTGTGCATCCATTACAATGTTACAATCATGTGAACAAGTGATCTCAATTTTCTCATCTGGAACAATTAATGATGCCAGTCTATACACTGGTGCAACTGGTGTGATAATTAAGACATCTAGACTCTCATGCAAAATTGGACCTCCTAGTGAAAACGAATGTCCTGTAGATCCACTTGGGGTTGCAATGATTACTCCATCCATCTTTTGTTTTACAGTGTCGTCTTGAAATTTGATTTTAATTTCTGCAGTTTTTGTCAAATTTGTTCTTGAAATGTAAATCTCATTTAATGCCGGAGGAAATTCTCTTCCTCCACAAGACGCGACGACTCTGGTTCTTTTATCTAAAAAGAAATTGTCTTTCAAAATTTGTTCAATTGCATCATCAATTTCATCAATTGTGATTTCTGCTAAAATTCCTCTATTCCCACCCACATTAATTGTCAAAATTGGTGTTTCATTCTCTAAATTTCTAAAAACTCGAAGTGTAGTACCGTCTCCACCTAATGTCACCACCAAATCCAGTTTTTCTTTTTTTAATTCCTCTAGATCTTCAAATTGCTTTGCACCTTCGACTTGAATTGGTGAAATTGTAAACACTTTGGATTTTTTTGCTAAAAGCTTTTTTGCAACATCTTTAGCAGCTTCCTCTGAATCTTTAGATCCTACTTTGCTTACGACTGCTACTTTTTGTAATTTCAAGCAGTTCTTCTGAATCTTATTTACTTAAAAATGATATTTTTAGCATTTTCTGGAAAAACAATTAAGTATGAAATCGTTTTCGTAAAAAATATGAGTTACGCACATCCTGAAGTTTTAGTAGACACTGAATGGGTATCACAAAATCCTCCTAATGAAAATAGGAAAATAGTTGAAGTCGATTATGATCCAGTAAACGGTTATCAAAAAGGCCACATTAATGGTGCCAGTCTAATCTGGTGGAAACGAGACATTAATGATCCTGTTACAAGAGATATCATTTCTAAAAAAGAATTTGAAGCATTAATGTCAAAAAATGGAATTACTGCAGATACTGAAGTAATTCTTTATGGTGACTTTAACAATTGGTTTGCAGCATTTGTTTTCTGGGTTTTCAAAATCTATGGACATGAAAATCTAAAGATTATGAATGGTGGAAGAAAAAAATGGGAATTAGAAAATAAAGATTACACTACTGATGAACCTCAAGCAGCTGCAACAAACTACATTGCACAACCCCCTGATGAAGGATTACGTGCATACCTGTTTGATGTTAGTCGTGCATTAGGAAAAGAAGATACTGTAATGGTTGATGTAAGATCTCCTGCAGAATTTACAGGTCAAATTACTGCACCTCCTGAGTATCCAATGGAGCATGCACAAAGAGGTGGACATATTCCTGATGCAAACAATATTCCATGGGCAACTGCAGTCAATGATGCTGATGGCACATTCAAAGCAGTTGAGGAACTAAGACAAAATTATGAAACAAAAGGTGTTACTCCAGACAAAGATGTAATTTGTTACTGTAGGATTGGAGAGCGTTCTTCACACAGTTGGTTTGTACTAAAATATCTCCTTGGATATCCAAAGGTCCGAAACTATGATGGTTCTTGGACTGAATGGGGTAACATGATAGGAAATCCTGTGGAAAAATAAATTGCTATTAGACCTTCCTGTTTTAAAGAAAGGCTCTTTCTATTTTATCAAAGATGGTGAGTCTGATATTATCATGGAGGACAAAACAAAACGTGGTCTTGAAATTAGAGAAACATCTATTGATGAAAAAATTAACGTCAAAGCCGATAAAGGGATGATTCATGACATGGATGGAATTGGTCATTGGGTTCCAATTCGTTGGTATTTTGCAAAGGATTCATACGATCTCTCAGATGTAGTGATTCATGCAGAAGCTATGGAAAAAAAATACACCGAACTACGAGAACTTACATGTCCTGACGATGGCGACTGATAACCTTTTTAAATAAATTGCATTCAGTAAAGACAGATGTCCTTACTTCTAAAAGATCGAGTTTATTCTATGGAAGCACCAACTGCAAAACGTGGTGTATATCCTCTACATGGTTACAAACTTGGACTATACAGATTACCAATCAAACTCGAAGAAATTCCCGAAATAAAATCCGTTCATGATGGCCTCAAAAAAGCATTTGAAATGGACATGTATGCCGATAGGATTTACGCAACATATCGTTGGAAAGAACAAAACATGGATGATCCTGATGCAAAAGGATACGAAGAAGTTGACTTGTCAGTTACTGTTGAAATTGTAACTGGCGAAGTAGTAGATATCATTTATCAAATTTTCCCAATTGAAAAGTTTGGTGATCCTAACTGGGTAAAAGATTATAGAAAAAAGGCAGACCATTTTGCAAAAATGGTAATTGATACAATTTTACGTAATACTATCTTGGCTGACAAAATGATTTCATATTATGCTAAAACTGAAAAAATCTCTGAAATTGCAGCCATTCAAAAATTAGAAGAACTAACACCTCTTGCAAAAATTGTTCTTGGTGCAAAACCAAAACCAATTGAAGCAAAAGATGATGAGGAGGAAGAAGATGACAGTGCAATTGAAATTCCTGATGGTGCAAAACCTGGACCAATTGATGTTGATTACAAATCAAAAATGAAGCCATCAAAACCATTTGAGGCTGCTGAACACACCATCAAAACTTGGGGTAGAAAGGGCTCTGAAAATGCTATCATGGGAGTTTGGGGAGAGTTTGTTTCAGTAGATTATGATATTTGTATTGCAGATGGTGGATGTCTTGAAGCCTGTCCTGTAGGAGTTTACGAATGGTTTGATACTCCTGGAAATCCTGGATCTGAGAAGAAACCATTAATGTCAAAAGAACCTGATTGTATTTTCTGTCTTGCATGTGAAGGTGTTTGTCCTCCACAAGCAATCAAGATCTATGAGCAAAAATAATCTAAATTATTTACAAGTATAAATAGCGATTAGTGATTTCCAGAAATTAGGGACATGGCAATCAACCCTTTCACTTCATTTGTATTTGATCTGTTTATCATATCTGCAATTATCATCACAGCATATACTGTGAATTTCTATTACCTTGCATTCATCTCTAGAACGAGAAAAGAAAATCACCCTACAATTGATTGGGGGACGCCCTCAGTTACTATCCAATTGCCAATTTACAATGAAAAGTATGTTGCAAAAAGATTGGTAGATGCTGTTTGTAGTATGGATTATCCAAAAGACAAAATGCGAATTATGGTCTGTGATGACTCTGATGATGATACAGTTGAATTACTTGGAGGTGTGGTTGATGATTATAAAAAACAAGGATTCAAAATTGAGCATGTAAGGCGTGGTACAAGAAAAGGGTACAAAGCTGGTGCATTAAAACATGCAATGAAAACCACTGATACTGATCTCGTTGCAATATTTGATGCAGATTTTATTCCACCAACATGGTTCCTTAAAAAAGCGATACCTCACTTTTCAAAATCCAAAATTGGTCTAGTCCAGTGTAGATGGGGACATGTTAATGAAAATTATTCTACCCTCACTCAAGTACAAGCACTCAGTATTGACTTTCATTTTCTAGTTGAACAAAAGGCAAAAAGCAATTCTCACCTGTTCATGAATTTCAATGGAACCGCAGGAATTTGGAGGCGTGAATGTATTGAGGATGCTGGAGGTTGGCATACTGCCACTCTTGTTGAAGATCTTGATTTGAGTTATAGAGCACAAATGAAAGGCTGGAAATGTTTGTTCTTGCCTGACATTGTAGTTGATGCTGAATTACCAGCTCAGATGAATGGTGCCAAAAGACAACAATTCCGTTGGGCAAAAGGATCAATTCAATGTGCAATAAAATTACTCTCTGAGATTGGTTTGAAACGAAATGTTGCACTTGAAGCAAAAATTCAAGCATTCATTCAACTCACTCGTCATATTGTTTACCCTCTAGTTTTGATACAGTTTTTAGCATTGCCCATATTGCTTGCATCTCAGATTAATCTCTACGTAGTTAGCGTTCTTCCTGCAATTACAATTGCTACATATCTTGCAATGGGACCTGGAGCATACATGATTGTAATTCATGGAATGTATGACAAGTCATGGAAATCAAGAGCGAAATTACTCCCGTCTTTGTTAATCTATAATGCTGGAATGTCTGTAAACAATACAGTTGCAGTTTTTGATGCTGTACTTGGAAAGAAAAATGTATTTCACAGAACTCCAAAATATGGAATTGTAACAAAAAATGATGATTGGAGAGACAAGGCGTATAATTTACCATTTACCCAAACCACTCTTTTAGAAATATTTTTTGGCGTTTATGGAATTATGGGCGTCTTTATTTCTATATTCTCAAATAATCCTGTTTTTGTACCTATTATTCTTCTACAAACTATAGGCTTTTTCTATATTGCATACATGAGTTTGTCTCATACTAGATTCAAAAGAAACAAATCTAAAAATCCAAAAACTCTCTCAAAAAAAGAAATAACCGCAAACCGTATCTACAAACTTTCTGTTGTTGGAATTTTTTCAATAATTATTTTTGGTGGCATTATGGTGATTGCAGGTTACAACACTGACATTTACCCTCTAGATAGAATTCGAGGAAATCTTGATGGAGTTATGGCTTCTTCTGATCCTGTTGTAATCCGTGATCATTTGGTGGCAATTCAAGCTGATTTAGATTTGGTAATGGCTAATCTGCCTGAAACAACCAATGAAAATGGCATAGTTTCCAAAAACCCTGTTTGGCTGTTTGGTACAGAATCTACCAATTTCATTA
>DATHYS010000047.1:0-6434 GCA_035458995.1 Candidatus Nitrosopumilus sp. | reverse complement strand
TGCAAGTAATCCCTCCTGAACCTTTTCTATTTCAGTGAAAAAACTAGTAGTAAGTAACACTGCTACTGCCAAAAATACTCCAAATGAAATGTAAATTGTATAAGTATATGGGGCCAAAGCAGATTTTCTACTTTTTTCAATATTTTGCATTTCAGATACGTGTTTTTGGATCATCTCCAAATTTTCTGATACGTCGCCTCCTATCTTCATTGCCATTTCTAACAATACGGTAACACGTCTTGCAACTCTGGTACCTGTCCTTGTTGCAAAGTTTTCAAAAGCTTCTTCAATTGGGGTTCCCCAACTTATGTTTGCTCTAAGATTTTTTAATTCTGGAGTCAATGCACCAAGATTTCTATCTCCAGCATGTTCTATGGCTTTGATCAAATTGGCTCCACTTTGAACTGAACTAAGTAGTGCAAGTAGGAATACTGGTAAATGTCTATCAATGCTGTCTCTCCTTTGAACTTCCTTTAATTGGTGAATTGTTAATGGGATAATTCCCACTAGAATTCCAAAGATTAGTCCAACATCTTTGATTGTCGTAGAATTTGAAAATTCTGAAAAATAGAAACTCATTGATAGCACACTTATCGATGCAATTAATGAGAATGTTAGAGTCTTTAGTATCTCATTTTTAAAAATTGATTGTCTTGGTTCTAATTTTGGTTCTGATTTTTTCTTTTGTTTTTTCTCCAATACTTCCATTTTATTACCTCTTTGGCACCATAGTATCCATCATGACTAACATCAGTACTCCACTAAGGGGAATTACTGCAAAAGTTAGAATATTCATCAGCGTTAACAAATCAAATCCTGCAAGACTGGGGCTCATAATTCCCATGATTGATAACATGATTACTGCAAGCAATGGGAAAACAATTAGCAGAATAGTATAAATTTCTGCGACACTACCTAATGATTCTGTAGTTTTTTGCATTAACATCTTCTTTTCTTCAAGCTGGACTTTTGCAGTTGCATTGAAATATTCTTTGAGGTCTCCTCCTGATTGAACTGTAACTATTGCTCCCTCAAGCAATTCCGAGTATGGTCCTGTAGGTGTTCTCTGAATCAAATCCTTTATGGCACTAATCAAATCCATGCCTAGAATATCGATATTTCTTACGATGAACCTTGAATCTTTGACTATGTCTTCGTCTGTTTCTTCTTTTGCTATGGCTTTGAAAATCCCCTCCAATGTCAAGCCACTAGTTGCTAGAGTTGACATGTATCCAATAAAATGAGGAATTTCCTCAACGAGTTTTGCTGCTCTATTTTTTACTCTAATAGTGGGTATAATTTGCAATATTCCAAAAGTCATTCCAAAGAGCATCAATCCACTCAATATTGGAAGTAACATCCCTACACTTGCCGGCTGAATATTGATAAACTGTGATGCAATTAATCCCATAATTCCTCCACATACTCCTGCAATCATGCTGAAGAAAACCATGCTTGAAACATATACTTCAAATGGAATTGGCATCATTGCTTGCTTGATTGTTTTATCTAGTGTTCGTAATTTAGGATGTAAAAATTTTACATGTTCGTTTAGCAGTTTGTAACTATAAACATGAATCTGGCCTACTGATTCTTCTTGTTTTTTCTTTATTTGCTTATTTCCAATTAATTTCATAATTATACCTCGAGTCTTTTTCTTTCATAGAATCTTTCAGGGTCTGCATAGAAATCCATTACATTAGCAGTTACCTCTTTATGATCACGAATATCATTTTTTACCATCCACTCTAGTGCGAGTCTTCTTTTTGTCAATTCATAATTGATCTTTTCTTCTGAATCTCCGTCTCTTTCTTTGAGTTTTTTGAAAATGACGCTGTCACCCATGTACTCATGTGTGTCCGTTTTAGGATTCCATTTGAAAATTTCATGAGTTTTGATTTGCCCTGTTACATCATCAATACCATTAATTTCTGAAACCTGGATAATTCTTCTAGCTGATTTGTCCCCAACCCTGATTTTCAACTGCAGTGTAATCAAATCAAGACTATTTGAGATTAAGGCTTTTGGAACATCCATTGGAGATGATGTCAATCTGGTTAATGTTGCATCCACTGAATCTGCATGAATTGATGAGAATCCTCCATGACCTGTTGCCATTGCCTGAAATAACGTGTATGCTTCTCTCCCTCTAGTTTCTCCAACGATAATGATGTCTGGGCGTTGTCTTAGTGCTGCTCTTAAAAGATCAAATTGATTAATTTCTCCAATTTGGGTATCTGTAAAATTTTGTCTTGAGACTGCAGGAATCCAATTTTCATGAGGTAGATTGAGTTCCTGTGTGTCTTCTATGCTTACTACTTTCTCACCTGGCCTGATAAATGAGGCTAATGCATTCAGAGCTGTGGTTTTGCCACTTGCAGTACCTCCTGCAATTAACATGGTTGCTTTCTTTTCAGCCAAATACCACATGTATGCAGCAATATCCACTGATATGGTTCCAAATTTTATTAAATCAATAATAGTAATTGGATCTGCCCTAAATCTCCTAATTGTAAATGTACTTCCACGTTTGGTAATTTCATGACCTAATGTCAAATTGATCCTACTTCCATTTGGTAATGATGCATCAATAATTGGATCTGCCATTGAAACATGCTTTCCACAAATATATGCCATCTTTCTTGAAAAATTATTTAGTTCTGCATCTTTTTCAAATATGATGTTTGTTGGCATAGACTCGTGTTCTCGATGCCATATGTATATCGGAATGTTTGTTCCATCACAACTAATTTCCTCTATCATGTGATCTCTCATCAATGGTTCGATTTTTCCAAGATACACAAAATCCCTGATAGCAAAATAATTGATTTTTGCTATATTTTTTGGAGGGATGTTTAACCTGTATTTTTTTATCATTGATCCAATTTTCTTTTTTAATCTACGTTCTGCATCTTTTTTTGTTTTAATATCTTGCAGTGAAACTGTAAGCTCAGTCATGAGAAGTTTTTTAATAATTTCAAATGCTTTTTGGTCTCTTTCAGAAAGAACTGGCTCTATCACCTGATATCTTAGCCCTCCTTTTGCAGTTGGGTCCTTAATGATCCCTGCATGTATCTCGTTGTTATCCCAATCTAGTTTTGAGAGTGTCATGTATTGTGGAATTTTAATTTCGTTTTCAATCCTGTCTTGAATATTTTTTACAGACTCATTTTTTGGTTTGATGTTGATTTTGCTATTTGACTGTAATTTTTGCAATATGGACAATTTATTTTTCAAAATCTTTAGACTCAATTCCGGATTTTTTGCACAAGTAATGCGTTTTAACGCTTGTTCGTCCATTTGAACAACCTTTTCCTTTTACTCTTGAATTTGATAAGAAACCTACCATGGTAAGTAGTTCGTTAGTATCAAGTGAGGTACGTATTGATGTTTAGAAAAAAATCTCTGCCTGACAATAGTGATTTTTCCTCAAAAAATGAGCATAAATTAACTAAATTAGAGAATCTCTCTTCTCTTTTCAAAGGAAATTCAAATGATTCAAAAAATGAGTTAATCATTGAAGATGCTCTTATAGAAAATTCTCTATCTATGCCTGATATTATTCCAAAACCCTCAGGCAATAGGGCCGTACAACTAATTCAAGAGGTTCAAAAGCTTGAGGATAGAACAATCAAACCCTTTGTAGATTATAACGAAGGTCATCTCTTCTATCCCATACTATCAAAAATTGGGGAATTGCAGGATAATATCACATGTCTTGATGATCTGGTGTCTGATGGAATTTTAGAGAAAAAAGTATATGAAAAATTAATTGTATGTCCTATTCATTCAGATACATTTTCCTCTAGCATGCGTTTGTACTGTCCAAAATGTCATTCAATGAGTGTTGAAAAATTAAATTTGTTTGAGCATAAAAAATGCGGTTATATTACAGAAAGTACCAATTTTGATTTTGTCGACCAGGGAAATTCTAGTTGCCCCTCATGTAAAAAACAAATTAAAAATTTTGAGAAAGAAATTCGGGTTCCTGCTATGTGGTATCAATGTGATGATTGTAATGAAAAATTTGATAATGCTGTAATCAAACTGCATTGCAGAAAACATGAACATGATTTCGATACAAATTCTGGACAATTTGTAACAACTTTTAGTTATAAATTAAAAAATTCTGAGATTTCAATAAACTCTGATACTAATCAAATTAAAGATGAATTACTAAAACTGTTACAAGGATTTAATTTTAATGCCAAGCTCAATGTGTCAATAAAAGGAAAAAGTGGAAATGTGCATGAGATTCCAATATATGCCAAGAGTAAAACATCTGATGAATCACTCTTAATTTTTATCAAAAATCCGCCTGATGGAATTGGTCAATCTGATATGAATTCCATTTTAGTTCCAAAATTAGACATTGATCCTACAAATACTCTCCTAGTTACTGTTTCAGATATTGGTGACGGTATGGACAATTTTGCAAAACACTATGGCATTAATTTGATTTCTGAGCCTGATTTTACTCAAATTCTTTCCCGTGTTGAAGATTTTGTATCTGAGTGGTATTCTAAAAATGACTATGCTCCCCAGAAATCTTCCATTGATTCCTTTGAGTCTCTTGTGGCTAATCTAAAATCAAAGACTGGTGGCAACAAATGACATATGTCATATCAAAATTTCCTGTAAAAAAACGACGTGCAGTCAGTCAGGTAATGGGCAGTATTGTAATATTGGGAATAGTTAGTTCAGTTGGCTCTGTAATTTTGTTTAATGGTATGAATAGTATCAGTGCATTTACATATGATTTATCATTTCATGAAAAATCAAAAAATGAAATTCATCGTGAGGATATAATTTTTGAACATATTAGATTTGTCCCTGGTGATGATATTATTGAAATTAATTTGAACAATATCGGCACGGTTGAATCTACCATTTCAAATATAACTATTTTAAAAATTGACACCCAAGAAATTATTGCTAATTGGGTAGATGTTTCTGAACCTATCCAAATTAAAACAAACAAAAAAATTATTCTTGATAGTCCTGACATTATTCTCACTAATGGTATTGTAACTCAAACGTGGGATGATGCATACTATGTTGATGACAAATACAAAATATCCTTAACTACGGTAAAAGGTAATTTTTTCACAACTGTCGCAAGTCCATTTAATACATAGAGCTAAAATGAAACAAAATTCAAAATCTAACACTTTATTTGAAAAGAAAAAACATTCTCCTTTAAGAAATAGACGGGGTGTAGCTGATGTGATTAGTACCATGATGCTTATGGCAGTTACTGTAACTGGAGCTAGCACTCTTACTTATTTTATGAATGATGCATTTGTATCTGGTAATCTTGGTACTATATCTACACTTGATTCATCATCTTTGAATCTTCTACTTTTAGCATATGATACGCGGGATTCCTCAACCCTTTTGAAATTAACTGATGTTGATAACGATATTACTAATGGGATTGTTCCTATGACAGGTGATCCTGTTCTTTGTGGCTATAGTTGTGCTGGTTCTCCTGATGCCATTCCTGAAAGTGGGGGAACTGAATTCATTGTATTACAAATTCAAAACAATGGCTTGAATCCAATATTTCTTGAAGATATTGGAATCAACAATGTGATTCACACTTGGGATTCCTCAACTGCTGGAGTTCAACTGGATGCCTCCACAAATGATTTGGCTGGAGGAAAATATCCTTCTGATGGAACTTTCTCAATACTGCCCATCGGTGCATCTCCTGTCATACAAAATTCTAGCATTGAAATTCAAAACGGCCAAGCAGTAAACATTCTAGTAAAATTAGGTGTTGATGATTCTGATATTCTTCTCAATAAGGGAATTCATATTTCATTTGATGTAGGTAATCCACAGCTGGTAGAATTTTTAATTGATAGTGGTGATGCTCGATGATTGATAAAATCCCTTTATTTCATTTACAAAAAAAGACGTGGATTATCTTCTGTTGTAGGCGCGTTATTTTTTACAGTATTGATGATTGCGGGCTTTTCTGTATTGAGTTTAGCTTTGGATGCACAAACAGATATTGTAACTACACAAAGAATTGTCTCTGATATTGAAATAAAAAAACAACAAGAACAATTTGCAGTCTTTGCTTCTATTGATGAAAACAATATTCTAAGTATGAATGTTAAAAATCAAGGTCAAAACCCAGTTGAAATTACCAGTATGTGGATTGTTAATAAGACATTGCCAAATCAACCTGTTACAAGATTTGACATAAATTTTGAAGATGCATTTGTGCCTTCAGGATTTACAACTAATATTCTTTCTAAACAAACACTTGAAATGATTCCTGATACATATGACATTAAAATAATTTCATCTCTTGGAACGATGAAAATCGATGAACTAGTAGTTGGTATTGGATCTTCTATCGGTGAATTGCGTGCTGAACTAATTACAGATCCTCCTGATGTTGTTCTTGGAAAAAATGTCAC
>DATHYS010000046.1:0-5166 GCA_035458995.1 Candidatus Nitrosopumilus sp. | reverse complement strand
TTGATATTGACTAATCATCTGCCCTTTAGACTCCCATTCAATCCTATTTCATGCTGACAGAGTTGATCAAAAATATTCAGTGCTGTCCTAACTGCATTGACGGATCTAACAGACTCGGATTTACTAAATACTCTAGCTAGAAATTCCTCATCTGTCATGCTAGGTGTATTCATTGTAGTTTTTTCAGTCACTGCTTATTTAAAAAGGGAAAATAAATTACCACTACTGGTTTAATATATCAGAATAATTCTCAATATTTCATAATGGCAAAAGGCAGAATGCGATACTGGAAAATTACATCAGAAGAACTAGCCGGATATGCATATGATGAAGCCAACTTGCTAAATTGGGAGATTAAATGCATTAGAGAACCAGAAGATGAGGCTCATTTTATCGGCGTTTTCATGTATAGAAATGGAACTGCATATGACTATGAATCAGTTAAAGGAATCTGTTTTTTCCACAACAATATTGACTTGAAAGAAGTTCCAGAAATTACCAAATTTCTCCAAGGAAAATTCAATGGTAAAGAGATGGAAAAAGGGGAAAGAGTATTCCTAAAAGATTCTAAAGAAATCTACTCTGCCAAAGACATTGCACAATTAGCAAAAGAAATGGAATCAGAATTCAACACCAAAGCTATCATATCATTAGAATTTGGAGGAATTACTGCTGAGGCACTCAAGGAAGCAGGGCTTCCAGAAGCAAAATTATTACCAATTCCCACATAATTGATATAGTTTAGAATTAAAGTTATCAGATGTCCGAATTGGAAGGCATTAATCAACATCTTGAAGAATTAAGAAAAAGATTAGTTCGAATTGTTCTTGTAATTGGAGGAATTTCGGCATTTCTCATAATGTTTCATTTAGAACCATTTCAAGTAAACCAATTCACACTCTACTATCCAACAATTGAACCAACTCACAACATTGCTGCACAAATTACAAACCACATGAGAATTAATCTAGTTCCAGAAAATGTAGATTTGATTCAAACAGCTCCAGGGCAAGCATTCTTTGCTCAAATGTATGTTGCAGCATTAGTTGGAATTGTTGTAGGAATGCCAGTGATCATAAAAGAGTTGGTAGGTTTCATCAAACCAGCATTAAAAGAAAATGAAATCAATGTAAGTAGAAGTATATCATTACCTGCACTTGGATTATTCATTGCAGGTTGTGTGTTCTCGTATAATTTTGTCATTCCTTACATGCTAGAATTTTTGTACAGATATGGAGAAGGGGCAGGTCTAATTACTTTCCTAAACGTTATGGAGTTTGTAACATTTGTATTACAATTTTTATTAGCTTTTGGATTTTCATTTCAACTTCCTCTTGTAATGTATGCAGTATCTGCATCAGGAATAGTTGATGGAGATTTTTGGAGAAAAAATATCAGATATGCAATTGTAATCATTATAATTTTCGGGGCAATCATTACACCAGACGGAACAGGTGTTACAATGATCTTTGTTGCAGGCCCAATGATTGGATTGTATGCTGCAGGCATGATACTCATTGAGCGTAAAGAACGAAAAAAGTTGAACACTTAAATCTGAAATCAAGGAAGTTGGTATAATATGCTAGGGACTACTGAGATCATCATATTAGTGGTAGTTATCGGAGTTCTAATTTTCGGTGCAAAAAAAATTCCAGAATTAGCAAAAACTTTTGGTAAAGCCAAAGGGGAATTTGAGAAAGGAAAAATCGAGGCAGACAAAGATCTAAAAGAATTCAAAGAAGAAATCAACAGTTCTAAGGATAAAGAAGTCAAATCTGACTAGTTTTCAGCTAATTTTACAAAATCATCTAAAACTTTGCCATAATCTCTTTTGAAATCATTCTTTCTAAACATGCCAGAAATCTTCATTTTTCCTTTGAATTTTAAATCAACGTCAACTAGAATTTTTGTGCCATTTTCTAGCTCAATGAATTCTTGTCTGATATGACTTCCTTTTGCATCACCTCCAATTACAAAGACTTGGTGCAACACAGGTTTTTTTGAAATATGTTTTGCCATGATTAGTAGTTCAAGGTCTCCAAGCATTAGTCGCTCTTCTACTACAGATACATCACCACGAACAGAACGGACGCGGATGGATGGAAAATGTTGGGGGATTAATTTTTCATAGTTTTCGTAATTTGAGAAAACTTCAAAGACTACATCTCTATTTGCGTTAATGGTTTTTTCAAAAGAAAACTTTGGCAAGGATAATTTAGAGAGTACCCCATCGAGGGTATAAATTGTGCTCTATATCAAATTGGTCTAGACATTTTCCAACTCCGTGATTTACAATATCATCAATAGATTTTGGTTTCGTGTAAAACTCTGTAACGGGAGGTAAAATAACAATTCCCAATCTAGCTAATTTCAACATATTCTCCAAATGAATTGCAGATAGAGGAGTTTCTCTAACCATTAAAATTAATTTGCGAGATTCCTTAATGGTAACCCCAGCAGCTCTTGCAACAAGAGTATCATCATATCCATTTGCAATTGCAGCCAATGTTTTCATGCTACAAGGAGCAATAATCATCCCATCAATTTTGTGAGTTCCACTTGAAACAGAAGATGCCATGTTCTTTTCATCTGAGACATTTGTTGCAAGGGATTTTACATAATCAGGAGTAAAGTCAGTTTCCATTGAAATGCATTTTTCACCCCATTCAGAAATTACCAAATGGGTTTGAATGTCTAATTTCTTTAGAGTTTCAAGCATTCGAATTCCATAGATAACGCCAGTACTTCCAGTAATTCCAACTACAAGTTTCATAATACAACCTTGAAATCTAGAGTATTTTATCTATTA
Organism: Candidatus Nitrosopumilus sp.; assembly: GCA_035458995.1. Classification (GTDB taxonomy): domain Archaea; phylum Thermoproteota; class Nitrososphaeria; order Nitrososphaerales; family Nitrosopumilaceae; genus Nitrosopumilus. Next base: position 2,357 of record DATHYS010000046.1, on the reverse strand, counting down.
GATATCATACCAGGTTTAGCACTATAGATTTTGAGATTCTTCGTTTTCCACTTTATCGATTTCTTGTTGTGCTTTTCTTCTTTTAATCCACAAAGAAATTCCACCAGCAGCCATTGCCGTAAGTAAAATGACTCCAGCCATCTGAAGTTCAAAGGAGTAAAACATGATAGTACTAGGATGTCAATTGAGAAAAATCTATTGATTCAAACCGATCTGAATTATCAAAAATTAGCTATATTAGATCCCAATTTCTAGGCATAGCGTGATCAAGAGTTCTGAAATTAAGAAAATTGTTAATGATTATTCAGATGTAAAAATCGGCGTTCTTGGTAGCCATTCAGCCTTGGAAATAATGGATGGGGCAAAAGATGAAGACTTTCAAACAAGGGTTTTCTGTCAAAAAGGACGGGAAGGGCCATACAAAAGATTTGGAAGAATTGCAGATGAAATTACAGTAGTTGATAAATTCAAAGATATGGCATCAGCCAAATATCAAAAAGAGCTCAGAGATTCAAGCACAATCATAGTTCCTCACAGATCACTTACTGTCTATTTAGGATACAAAACTATTGAGAATTCATTCAAGGTACCGATTTTTGGAAACAGGAAATTGTTTCAAGCAGAAGAGAGAACAGCAAAAAAAGGACAATATTACCTCTTAGAAAAAGCCAGAATAAAATATCCAAAATTATTCAAAGATCCTAAGCGAATTAACAAACCATCTATCGTTAAAGTACAAGAAAAAAATAGGCCCCTAGAAAGAGCATTCTTTACAGTTTCATCTTACAAAGATTATTTGCAAAAATCAGAGGATAAAATCAAGCAAGGAGTAATTGCAAGAAAAGATCTTCAGAAAGCAAGTATTGAGGAATTAGCAATTGGAACATACATGAATTTCAATTTCTTCCATACTCCAATTTCAGACCAAGTTGATTTCATAGGAATTGAAAGAAGACTGCAAACAAACATTCATGATTATAATGCACTTCCAGCAAGAGAACAATTGGAAATGGATATAGATTTACAGAATATAGAAGTAGGACACACTCCTGCAAGTATCAGAGAGTCACTCCTTGAAAAAGTGCTAAAAATGGGAGACAAATTTGTAGCAGCAGTCAAAAAAGAGTATGCCCCAGGAATCATCGGACCATTTTCACTTCAAAGTGTAATTACAAAAGATTTGGAATTAATTGTATATGATGTATCACTAAGAGTTCCAGGAAATCCAATTGTTGCCACAACTAGTCCATATACAAAATATCAGTATGGTCAAACCTTTGGAGTGGGAAGAAGAATTGCGATGGAAATTAAACGTGCTCAAGAAGAAGGACGTTTAGATGAAATTGTAACATAGATGAAAAATTCAAAAATATTACAAAAAAATTACAACAAGAATTACTAAAGAAAATTAAAGGCGCAAACCCCTAACTGCAGAACTATGAGAGATTCCCTCTCGTGGTCAAACGTCTAAACGTCTGATGGCCTTTTTTGTTCTGCGGGGCAGCGCAATCTAATCGCCAGATTTTTTAACTAACGACATCAATTATTGTAAGACAAATAACTATTTAACATTTAGTATGAATTATTTCAACAAATATTAGATAATAATGAATATTTTATATCAGCGTAGACTCTAAAAAAGATACAAGAAATTCTCACTTGGAGAAAAAGCTTGCCTCGTATCAATACAATATTTTGAAAATTATTTTGTGCCAAAAAGAATAACCATTGTTTTTGATGATAGCATTGATAAGAAAATCAGAGAATTCCAAGCAAAAACTATGAAAAAAAATAATTTGACATGCAGTTATTCTAGAGCAGTAAACGATTTACTAAGAAAGTCAATCTAGTCCAAAAATATATTTTCAAGAAATGTTCTAAAAAAGATGTTAATTGGTTAGATTGGGAATATACTGAATACCATTCGTTCTAATTTTGAATGATTAAAACGGTTTGACATTCAAAATGGATTGCTGATACCAATTAACAATACAACTCATTAGTGACCCATTAGGATTGTAGATATGGGCAAGACAATTTTCATCAAAGAAATCATTACGATTTTAGAAGAGCCAAGACTGTGTCCCACATGTGAGAAAGAAGATAGATTAGAAAAAGATGTCATTAGAGAAGAAAGATCAAATGGCAAAACAATTCTATGTTCAAGATGTGAAGCATTAATTGTCATAACAAATCACAATCTCAAACAAGTAGATTTATCATCAACAAGGGATGATACAATTATGTTAAAAGAACCACATTTAATTAGAAAAGTCAGCTATTGATTAGATTTTGAAATTGCTTTCTTTGTAGTATTTTTTTTGTAAATTCGCTTCTTTATAGCTGAATTTTCTGAG
>DATHYS010000045.1:0-28261 GCA_035458995.1 Candidatus Nitrosopumilus sp. | reverse complement strand
AGATGAAATTCTTTGGAAGACTACTACTAAAGAAACAGGTATTGCACCTTCTACGTCTCATAGTGAATGGCAAATCCCACAAACTTTCTTTTTCAATGAATTACCAGGAAAATACAAACTTGTATCTATAACCAATAATACTGAAACACTAGTTTTTGAATTTATAGTCAAACAAATTACTGAATCAGAAAAAAATCTCCTCCATCTAAATGAGGATTATACTCATGATGAAAATTATATTGAATATGAAAAGCTTGCACCACTTAAACAAATTGCAAATGGTATAATGCCCGAAGACATTGTTTGTAAAGAACACTTGAATCTAGTCTTCAAAATCAGCAATAATAATCCTGTTTGTGTAATGCCAACAACTGCGGAAAAATTGATTGAACGTGGTTGGTCCACTATTCCCTAAACAATGCTACCTGCAAGACAAACATTTTGATAAAATTTGGTATATTTGTGCGTAGACTACAATTTGTTTGGAAGATAATGCCTAATTTTCTTAGATTAATTAAGTGATATTTTCTAGTATACTTGCTTGAAACGAATTGGTTTGTTAGGTTGTGGTGCTATGGGTACTCAAATTGCACTTGCAATTGATTCTGGAAAAATTCCTGCAACTCTAACCCATGTCTTTGATGGCTCTAAAGAAAAATCTGCATTATTGGTTGAAAAACTAACTCATAAACCTGAAATTGTTGAGAATTCTCACTTATTATCTTCAAATCCTATAGACATTGTTGTTGAAGCGGCCTCCCAAGATGCTGTAAAGGATGTATCATTGAGTGTTTTACAAAATAAAAAAGATCTAATGATCATGAGTGTTGGAGCGCTATTAGATGAATCCATTTATGATATTTTGTCTGATGCATGTGATCATTTCAAAAAAACAATCTATCTTCCATCTGGTGCAATTGCAGGCCTTGATGGAATAAAATCTGTAAAGGATGAGCTTGAATCGCTATCAATTACAACAACAAAACATCCCCGCTCATTAAAGGGTGCAAAGTTTTTTGAAAATTCTGAAATTAATTTAGATCAAATTACTTCACCAACTGTAATCTTTGAAGGAACTGCAAAAGAAGCAGTATCTTTGTTTCCTGCAAACATCAATGTAGCCGCATTGCTTTCATTATCTGGAATCGGAAGTGAAAAAACTGGAGTTAAAATTATTGCAGATCCTAGTACTGACAAAAATACTCATCACATTATAGCTGAAGGGAAATTTGGAAAGATGACTTTTACTATTGAGAATTATCCTGATGAAAATAATCCCAAGACTAGTAGATTGGCAATTTTATCTGCAATTGAAACATTGAAAAAATATTGTTCAAATGATATTCAAATTGGAACCTGATATGGCAATAATTGCCACATTTACCAATTTTTCTGAGAATTCTGGACTATTTCCCATTCTTTAAATCTCCACAAACGCAATTTTCTATGAATTATGCTCGTACAACAAGCCTCTGACCTCAAAGAACAAATTTTGAAACTCAAAAAAGAAAAAGATGTGGTAATTCTGGCACATAATTATCAGATTCCTGAAGTTCAGGATGTGGCTGATTTTACTGGTGATTCTTTAGGATTATCAAGGCAAGCAGCAAAAGTTCCACAAAAAACAATTCTATTCTGTGGTGTAAACTTTATGGCAGAAACTGCTGCAATTATTAGTCCTCAAAAAAAGGTATTACTTCCTGATTTGGAAGCTGGTTGTTCATTATCTGATTCAATTACTGTAGATGAACTACGTAACTGGAAGAAACAACATCCAAATGCAATTGCAGTTGGATATGTTAACACCACTGCTGAAATTAAAGCAGAACTTGATTATTGTTGTACCTCATCAAACGCTGTAAATGTTGTAAAGGCAATTCCAGAAGACAGAGAGATTTTATTTTTACCTGATATGTTCTTAGGATCTTATGTTGCAAAAATGACTGGAAGAAAAAATATGCATATCTGGGCCGGTGAATGCCATGTACATGCCGGTATCACCCCTGAAGATGTAACAAAAAAACTTGAATCTATGAAAGATGCAGAATTTGTCATTCATCCTGAATGTAGTTGTACCACTCCAATGATGTATGATGTTGCAGATGGAAGTTATAATGATCAAAAAGTTTCAATTCTCTCTACTGAAGGAATGTTAAATCATGTCAAAGAGTCTAAGGCAAAGAACTTTGTTGTTGCAACTGAAACTGGAATATTATATAGAATGAGACAACAAAATCCTGATAAAACATTCATTCCAGCATCTGAAAAAGCAGAATGTCAATACATGAAAATGATTACTCTTGAAAAAGTATATGATGCATTGATAAATGAAAAAAATGTTATAACCGTTCCAAAAGAAATTGCTGATAAAGCTCGTTTAGCAATAGATAGAATGCTTGCAATAAGCTAAACCGTGTGAATGTTTTGGTTGGATTATTTAGTAGAACTCCAAAGGATCCTAACCGAAAAAGAAATGAAGAAAAATTTAAAGAATTCAAAAAACTTGCAAAACAAAAAAAATACGATGATGCACTCAAATCAGGCACAGAATACATCCGTAAAGTTCCCAATAATCATGATGCATTATTTACAATGGGTGGGATTTACTACCTAAAGAAAAAATACAAAACTGCAATTTCTTTTCTTGATAAATCCCTCGAAATTGGTGCATATGATGTTGATGCATTGATCCTAAAAGCATATTCTCATCAGAAATTAGGTGAAAATAAACGAGCAATACAGTGTTGCAAAAAAATTCAAGAAGTAGATCCTAAAAACAAATCTGTTTCTGAATTACTAACTCAACTAGAATCTTAAATTTCTAGACTCATATCAATTCCTTTAACAGAATTTGTAATACTTCCTACAGAAATAATGTCTACTCCTGTTTGACCATACTTTGAGATATTCTTTGAATTGATTCCTCCTGATGCCTCTAGCAAGACTTTATTTCGTAACTTTTGATTTTTTAGAACTTGAATAGTTTTCTTAATCTGAGCAGGTGTGAAATTATCTAACATAATTATTGTAGCTCCTTCTTTTGCAGCAAGAACTGCATCTGATGTGTTCTCAACCTCCACTTCGAATTTTTTGTATTTTCTTTTTGCATTTTTAATCAAAGATAACAATGAATCTCCAACTGCAATGTGGTTGTCTTTAATCATGACCATTTCATCTAGTCTGAGTCTGTGTTTTTTACCTCCTCCAATCTCAACTGCTTCTTTGTCAAAGTATCTGAGTCCTGGAGCAGTTTTCCTTGTGGCATAGAGTTTTGTTTTCTTTGGAATTTTTTTTACAAGTTCATTTGTCTGAGTGGCAATTCCGCTCATTCTTGTAAGTAAATTTAATGCAGTTCTTTCACATGTTAGAATATTTCCTGCATTTCCAGTAATGATCATTGCTGTTTGATTAGGTTTTATTTTTGAACCATCTTTTTTCAAGATTCTGGAATTACACCCTTTAAGTTTGAAAATTTCTTTTGCATGTAATGTTCCAGCAACTATTGCATTTTCTCGAGAAATAATCCTGACTGAAATTTTTTTCTTTGGTAATAGTTTACTTGTAATGTCTCCTTTACCTATATCTTCAGCAAGGAATTGAGATAATTGTTTTTTTGAATTAAATGCCAATATGATGATTGAATCTTAATGTAATTTTAAAGATTTTATGTTACTTTAATTGCGTATTTGCCTTTAGTAGTGATTCCCAAGGTCTTGGAGATTTCTGAATTTGTTGGATCAACTACTAGTACAACTCCATTCCAATCTGGTGTTAAATCTGATGATTTACAATTTGGACATACTTTTAGAGTTGTAACATGTTTACATTTGCGGCATGCCATTTCTCGTGCCATTTTAACTAGCCTCTACTTTTTCTTCCTTTGCTGGCTCTTTGCCACCGCCGGCTTTCTTAATTTCTTCTGCAATCCATTCGTCTGCACCAAGGAATGGTTGTCTACAAGTAATTCCAATCTTACCCATTGCAGCTGCTTTACCTAATGATACTGCAGTGATTCTTGCGCGAAGTGTAGAACCAACTTTGAGTGTTCTGCCACTTTGGTTTGCTAAAATCATTCCAGATTTTACATCACTCTTTAGATAATCATCCATAACTTGTGACAAGTGAAGTAATGCATCAGTTGGTCCAATTCTTACAAATGCACCAAAGTCTGTAATGTCTACAATTTCACCTTGAACGATTTCTTGTAGTTTTGGATAAAATGTCAATGCTTCAAATTCGACTTTATGGAATGTTCCACCGTCTCCGGCAATCATCTTTCCCATTTCGTCAACTTTGGCATCTAAAATCATAATGATATATCCTAAATCTGCGTTAATCATACTCTCGTACTTTTCTTTGAGAATGTTTACTGCGGCTTTTTTGAGTGTGGTTCCAAACAAGCTTGGAGGAATCCTAACAACATCAACTAGGGTAGATATAGAAAACAAATGTACATTTTTTCTCGAATTTCAATTTATGAATGTTTAGGTGTTTTTAGGCTCAAATTTCTAAAGATTTTTCATATTTTTTAAATTAATGCCAATTTTTTTCCATGTCTGACTTATGTTTAAATAAAGTGAACTGACTTTTTGACGCAATGGTTGGAATCGATCAAGTTTTAGAAAAACTCAGTACAGTAATTGATCCTGATTTGAAAAAAGATATCGTATCTATGGGTATGATTAAGGATTTAGAACTCACTGATGGGAATCTCAAATTTACTTTAGAATTAACAACTCCTGCATGCCCTTTCAATGTTGAAATTGAAGATGATGTTAGAAAAGCAATTGCTGAACTTTCTGACTTGAAAAATTTCGATTTGAAAGTTACTGCCAAAGTCATGGAAGGACGTTCACTAGATGATGACACTGGAATGGCAACTGTGAAAAATATTATCGGTGTTGCAAGTGGAAAAGGTGGAGTTGGCAAATCAACTGTTTCATTAAACTTAGCTTTGGCATTATCTGAATCCGGAGCTAAAGTTGGTTTGTTGGATGCTGATATCTATGGACCTAGTATTCCATTGATGCTTGGAATGAAAGATGGATTCATGGAAGTTGAAGATAACAAATTGCAACCAGCAGATTCAAACGGACTCAAAGTTGTTTCATTTGGTTTCTTTGCTGATCAATCAAACCAAGCAGCAATTTATCGTGGTCCGATTATTTCTGGAATCTTAAAACAATTTTTAGTTGATACAAATTGGTCTGAATTAGATTATTTGATTGTGGATCTTCCACCTGGAACTGGTGATATTCCATTAACCCTTGCACAAACTATTCCAATTACAGGAATACTTGTAGTAACAACTCCTCAAGATGTTGCAAGTGATGTTGCTGTAAAAGCAGTTTCAATGTTTGAAAAACTAAACGTTCCAATTATTGGAGTTGTAGAAAACATGAGTCATTTTATTTGTCCAAACTGTAATGACAAACATTACATCTTTGGTGAAGGTGGCGCAAAGAAAATCAGTGAAAGATTCAACATGCCTTTCTTAGGTGAAGTCCCATTAAATTCTGGAATTATGGCCGGTTCTGATTTAGGCAAACCAATTATGATTACAAACCCTGATTCTCCAAGCGCTAAAGCATTCAGAGTGAGTGCAAAAAATATTGCTGCACAATGCAGTATTATTGCTGCCAAGCTTAAAGAAGAGATGGAATCTGAAAGTTCTGGTGGAGAATCTGCTCCTGAAGCAAGTACCAACTAGTCCTGATTCCTGTGAAACTACCTGATTCTCTTAGAGACCAAATGAAAATCCCTCTAGGGATACTCGTACCTGAAAACCAAACAAACAAAGATGAAATTCAAAAACATCTTTCAGAAAATTCGTATATCATTACTGTTGGTGACCGAACTACTGAAAAAATGATTGATTTTGATTTGATTCCGTCATTGCAAATCATTGATGGACAAGAAAAACGAGAAAAACGAACTCCTCCAAAATTAGAAAATGCAACTGAATTGACTGTGGTAAATCCTGCAGCAGAAATCACCTCAGAAAGCATTTCTCTAATCAAAAAAGCATTAACTATGCAATCTCCTGTGCGGATTTTTGTAGATGGTGAAGAAGACTTGTTAGTACTTCCAGTATGTATTCATGCGCCTGATAATGCTGTTGTAATGTATGGACAACCACATGAGGGACTAGTTATAGTGAAGATTACTCCAGAAATTAGAAATAAAGTACAAACACTACTTGATTTAATGGAATAATCGGGGTGTGATGAGACGGTGGCTGTATGATTGATGATTACCCCACTATAACCTCTGACCCTATTAATTCATAATTTACAGAATCAAAATAAACCAAATTTCGTACAACAATTGACATTTGCAAATAAACACAGACTACTTGACATAGAATTGTGAAGCTAGACGAAGATCTCAAATTACAAATTCTAGAAAAAGTAGGAATTTACTCAAACCGATTCTCTATCTCTGAACCTCAAATTCTTCTAACTACCAAGGATGTGTTAGATGCTCCAAAAGAAATGACCGAAGGAAGACGTACGTCTGCTTACAAGTATTATGGAGTGTCATATCTTCTACATAACCTTGTTTTTATCAACGTCAGAAAAATCCCAGATGAGAAGACTCTTGAGAATACCATTGTTCATGAATTGATCCATATGAGATTTCCATACCTTGCCCATGGAAAACGATTCAACAAATTGGTAAGGCAAGGACTGAAAGGAAAAACATTTCCACCTTATAGAAAACGAAGTAAGATCGCTGCTATTTGATTTATATTTCCCAGACTTGGGCAAGCAAAGTATCTCATGGAAATAGCTGAAATTCTGCCATTTATCGCAGGTATTGCATCATTTTTAGTTGCAGGTGGCTTGGTTGCATGGATTACCAAACAACCTGCAGGAACAAAAGAAATGATGGATATTTCCAACGCCGTCAAAGAAGGGGCCTCTGCATTTCTAAAGAGAGAAATGAAAATTATTGTTCCAGTAGCTATTGCACTAACTTTGATTATTGGTATTTTCTTAACTCCTTCAAACGGAATCGCATTTGCTGTAGGTGCAGCACTTTCAGCCGTAGCAGGAATTATCTCATTAAAAATTACAGTAAAGGCTGCAGTTAGAGCTGCAAATCTTAGTGGTACTGGTCTTGGACCAACATTTGCTATGGCCTTTAGAGGTGGAGCAACAGTAGGTTTAGCTGTTCCTGCAATGGCTCTATTGGCAATTACTGGACTTTATCTGATTTATCCTGACCCAATCACAATTGCAGGTGTAGGAATCGGAGCAAGTCTTATTGCATTATTCATTAGAATTGGTGGCGGAATTTTCACAAAAGCAGCAGATATGGGTGCTGACTTGGTAGGAAAAGTTGAACAAGATATTCCTGAAGATGATCCTAGAAATCCAGCAACCATCGCAGACAATGTAGGCGATAATGTTGGTGATGCAGCAGGAATGGGCTCTGATGTTTACGAATCATACATTGTAACAATTCTTGCAGCACTGTTAATTGCAGCACTAATTGGTGCACCAAACTTTTTCCTTTATCCAATCTTAATTGGTTCATCTGGAATGATTGCATCCATTATTGGTGTTGTAATTGTCGGTTCAAAGAATGTTACAGATGTAATGAAGCCTCTTAATCGTTCATTTTACGTTTCAGCTGCAATTGCAATTGGACTAAACTATGTCTTCATTACACAATTCATTGGTGAATCTATGGCAGCATATGCCTTGTTTGGTTCTACTGTAATTGGTGTCATATTGGTTCCAGTTATTCAGAAAATTACTGATAATTATACAAGTTACAAAAAAGGACCTGTTCAAGAAATTGCAGAGTCTGCAAAATGGGGCTATGCATCATTAACATTAATGGGAATTATCAAAGGAATGCAATCTACAGGACCATTTATGATTGCACTAGTTGTTGCAATTATCGTATCTTACACCATTGCATCTGGAGCAGCTCCTGAAGGTGCAGATCCAGTACTTTATGGAATCTTTGGTACTGCCTTGACTGCAATGGCAATGTTGAGTTTGGCAGGAATTGTTCTTAGTATTGATGCATTTGGTCCAATTGCAGATAATGCAGGTGGAATTGTTGAAATGACTGGAATGGGAGAAGAAAATCGTAAAGTCACTGATGAAATTGATGCAGTTGGAAATACGACTAAAGCTGTTACCAAAGGCTTTGCAATTGCTAGTGCTGCATTAGCTGCATTGGCTATGATTCAAGCATTCCAATTTGAAGCAGCACATGTTTTCGAAGGAGTTTTAGAATTAGATTATAGTTTGACTAATCCTGCAGTAGTTGTAGGATTACTAATTGGTGGTTTAATTCCATTCATAATTACTGGTCAACTCATTAACGGTGTATCTCGTGCAGCAGGAAAAATGGTTGATGAAGTAAGAAGACAATTCAAAGCTGATTCTGGAATTCTTGCTGGAACATCAAAACCTGATTATGCTAAATGTGTAGATATTGCAACTGCTGCATCAATTAAAGAATTATACAAACCAGCACTTGTTGCAATCCTTGCCCCTATAATTTTAGGTATTTTGTTAGGTCCAACTGCAGTTGCCGGATTACTAATGGGCGCAGTTGTTACTGGCATCTTACTTGCATACCACTTGGCAAACACTGGTGGTGCATGGGATAACGCAAAGAAACTTGTTGAGATGAGAGGTGAAAAAGGTTCTGAGATTCACAAAGTTGCAGTAGTTGGTGATATCATTGGTGATCCTTACAAAGACACTGCAGGCCCGGCATTAAACACTGTGATTAAATTGCTAAATACAATTGCAATTGTGTTCGTATCTGCCTTTGTCGCAATAATTTCTATCTAATCCTCAACGATTAGAGTCATATCCAATTCATCTATCTGAGCTTGAATTGCTTTTTGCAAAGTATTAGTGTGATCATCACAAAACTTGAAATAATTATCAGATGTTTGAAAACATCCACAAATCCATTTCGTTTTCTTGTCTCCTTCTACAGTCCATTTTGAATATTTTGTTTCAGACATGTTGTTTCTATGTTGATTAATCTAAAAAATATGTTCTTTAATAAAAAGGAAAAATGATTAAGGACAGCCTTCCATTTTTTGGATAAAGTAGCCTTTCTCCTTAATTGCCTGTTCAACAGGCTCTGGTGCTCCTTGTGAATGACAGAATTGGCATTCGTTTGTTGTCATCTCTGCTTCTCCTTCACCGACGGATTGTAACCACTCTTTACCATATGTGATGGCTTTATCGTGATCTTTTTCACCAGTAATTACATCAAAGTGCATGGTGTGACCATCTGCTGCTTTGACATAAGTGTCGTATACGTGAATTTCCATGAATCTAATTAAAAAAAGGGATATTTAATTCAAAGATCATGAATCATTATGAAGTACTCTATTGAGATAGAAATTCCAAATTCATCAAACATACTATTAGAATTAGATGATGCTAATTCGCCAAAAACAGTTCAAGATTTTGTTGAAAAATTACCTTTTACAGTTGATCTTAATGTTTGGGGTGATGAAATCTATACTTCAAAATCTCCAATCTCCCAGCCTGAGGAAAATGCAAAGTCCCCTGTAAACTTGTATGATGTTGCATACTGGCCAACTGGAAAAGCAATCTGCTTGTTTTATGGCCCTACTCCAATTGGAAATCCTGGAGAAATTACTCCTGCATCCCCTGTCAATATTATTGGAAAAATTGTTTCTCCTGATAAAACAGTTCTAGATAATGTTCATAGTCAAAAAGTCACATTTAGTTTAAAATCTTGACTTAATCTTCAATTGGAATTTCAACAATTTCTGATTCAAGGAAATAAGCTCTAAAATTTTTATTAATTCCTGAGTAAATTATCCATGCTACTGGATTACTTTGCATGAATTTTTTATCTGTGTTTGATGGATATGCCTCTGAATCTGGGTGTGAATGAAATATGCCTATGACTTGCATGTGTTTTTCTTCTGCAATTTTGTACCCTTCGATTAATTGCTTGTTTGAAATTGTAAAATTTACAGGCGACTTTTCAATATTTTCTGTCAAAAAAAGATCCATGACTGTGTTGTCTTTGCCAAACAACAATGCACATGATTCATTTGGTTTTTGATTTTCTGAATATTCTGAGAGAATTTTTTTATCTGTTTGTGATAATTTGATTTTCTGCAAATCTATTCTACGTTAACAGTTCCAATCATCCATGGATGTAAAATACAATAATAATCAAAACTTCCTGCATCCGAAAACGTGAATTCATACGTATCTCCTGCAGACATTATATCTGAATCAAACACTCCATCAGCTCCACTATCTGGTGTACCTGATGTTGCAGTATGCATTGTGTTATCTACATTATCCCATAGTACTGTAGTTCCAACTGAAACATCTAAGACTGTTGGGTCATAGTATAGTTGATCATCTGCTGGAATTGCAGCTCCTGAAGGAATCAAAACTTTGGTTGGTTCTGCTGGTGCTTCAATGATAATTGTTGCAACCATCCATGGGTGTACTATACACAAGTATTCGTATTCTCCTGCTTCCAAATCATTAGTATCTAAAGTGTAAACTTCGCCTGCGCCAATCATTCCAGAATCAAATGTATCTCCCATGTCTGCTGAACTTGTTACAGTATGTGGAAGTGAATCTACATTAGTCCATTCAATTACATGTCCTTGAGGAACTATTGCAACATCTGGTTCATAATCTGGATTTCCTTCTGTAGCTGAGCCTTCAAGAATTGTAATTGCAAATGTTGGCCCTACTGGTGTAAGACCTTCTTCTGGTTCTTCAACTACTGCTTGAGGAATCATGTACGTATCAGGAGCTGCAAAAATTCCAAATGACACCCACATGATAATTCCTGTAGCTGCTGCCAATGAAACTATTACCCCCATTGGTTTTGCTACTTCTGGATGTTTCATGTACAGATATGAAATAATGATTGCAGGGAATGCAATTCCCATTAAAATTCCTGCAATAGTAATTGTATAGTTTGATGTATTCATGGTTAAAGAGAACATTCCAAAACCTAATGCTATTGACAAAATTACCAAAGTCGTTGCTTTGGCTCTATTACTTGTTGAAACCCCCCCGTCTAATATGCCTGCTCCAAGGAAAATTAATCCCACAAACATGGTAAGGCCAGTTAGAGCATGCATGCCATCAATGAATGTGTGAGCGATGCCTGCATACGATAATGTAAGACCAGCTAATCCTATAGCTGTTAGTCCCATTCCTGGCATCATGAGGTCCCAATTACTCATTTAAGATAGCTGATAGGACTGAGATACTTATTCCTTGCGAAATGAGAGGGATCTTATGGACGAAGAAATTAAATGGCTTTGGAATAGGATAGAGTGAATTGGGATTTAATGAAATACTGGAGATATCAAAACCGAGAATTGTTGTACTTTTAGTAATAACTGCAGTCACATCAATGTATGCTGCTAGTAAACTAGTTCCAGGTGCTCCTGTTCTTGAATATACTCATTATCTACACATCATTGTTGCAGGTGCATTAGCATCAGCTGGCTCTAGTGCATTAAATCACTATTATGACAAAGACATTGATCCTAAAATGACTAGAACTAGTACTAGACCTATACCTTCTGGACGAATGAAAGCATCTAATGTTTTGATTTATGGTTTGGTAGTAAGCTGCATCTCTGTAATCTACGGTTATTTTGCATTAAACGCAGTATCTGCATTCTTTATTGCAGTTGGAATTTTTTCATATGTAATTATCTATACAGTTTGGCTAAAACGAAAGAACACTTCAAACATTGTAATTGGTGGAATTGCAGGTAGTGCTGCAGCTTGGGCTGGATGGGCAGCAGCTACTGGAAGTATGGATTTGTTAGGATTTCTTGTTGGCTTCCTAGTTTTCGTTTGGACCCCTTCACACTTTTGGTGTCTTGCAATGAAAATTAAAGATGAATATGCTCAAGCAGAAGTTCCAATGCTTCCAGTTGTAATTGGTATGCAGAAAACATCAAAATTCATTTTAGGTAATACTTTGATTTTAATTCCTTACTCTTTGATACTTTCATTAATTCCAGATGGTATGGGATTAGTTTACACTGTGATTGCGATTATTTCTGGAGGATTGATGCTTGTATACCATTACAAATTGACAAAGACTCCTACATCTGAATTTGCTTGGAAAGCATACAAAGTTACTGCTCCTTATCTTACAATAATTTTTGTAGCTGTTGCATTAGATGCAGCATTTCATATTCCTTTATTCTAAAAATTATTTATCTGCGCCTGGGAAACTAGCTTCGTAATCTTTTTCCTCGGCTGCTTTTACCTGTTCTTCAATTTTGTCAACTGTTTTTTCAACCACAACTATCTCTATTCTACGCTCATCTTTAGTAATCCATGAGACTGTTATGAGTCCTAATATTTCTAAATCTAAGAGAATTTTATTGAATCTATCTTCTGCAATAGCATGTCCATCTTTTACTAAACTTTTGAAGAGCTCTACATCTGTTAGACGATTTGCATCTTTAATCTTATCAAATACTGTATTTCTTATTGGTATTGCCATTTTTATCCGTAGAATGATTTATCCCCTGACTTTGGTACCACGTTAGATATACTTTCCTTTACTGTGTTGTACCATTGGTCTACTTCTTTAGTAATGGAAGGTCTTACTTGTTTCAAACTGTTTGCAAAGTCGTGACTCGAAATTTTTGTTGAATTGTTTCTCATTGCTTCAACTGCTGCCTCTCTACACAATGCTGCTAAATCTGCTCCTGTATAGTTTTGAGTAGCTACTGCAATCTCTTGCAATTTTACATCGCCTGCTAATGGCATCTTTCTTGTAAGAATTTTAATTATTTCTAATCTTCCTTTTTCATCTGGAGGTCCAACATAAAGGACTAGATCCAATCTGCCTGTTCTTAGTAAGGAATTGTCTAAAACATCTGGTCTATTTGTAATTCCGATAACTACCACTCGTGATGAAATTCCATCTTCAATTTCTGTAAGTAATTGACTTAGAATAGTTTCACTGCTTCCTCCTTCTCCAGATTTGTACTTTGCAATAGAATCTAATTCATCAAATATTACTACACATGGTGATGATGCTTTTGCTTTTCTGAATATCTCTCTAACTGCTTTTTCTGATTCACCTAACCACTTAGAAAGAATTTCTGGTCCACGAACTAAAATCATATTTGCACCAGTTTCAGTAGCTAGTGCACGACCAAGGAGTGTTTTTCCACAACCTGGTGGACCATAAATTAAAGCTCCTTTTGGTGGTCTGATTCCCATTTTAGTAAATTTTCCTGGTTCTTTCATTGCCATTATGAGATTATCTGTCAAAGATTTTTTGATATCATCTAATCCTCCGACATCTTGCCACCAGACTTTTGGTCTCTCAACATAAAATTCCCTCATTGCTGTAGGGACTACTTCATGCATTGCATCATAGAAGTCGATTAATTTGATCTGCATTGACTGTAATACTTCAGATGGAATTTTTTCAGTCTCAAGATCAATCTCTGGAAGATATCTTCTAATTGATTTTAGTGCTGCTTCTCTACAAAGTGATTTAATATCTGCACCAGTGTATCCGTGTAATTCTGATGACAAATCTTTAAGATCAATATCTTCACTGATTGGCATTCCTCTGGTATGAATTTCTAGAATCTCTAGTCTTCCATCTTCATTTGGTACTGATATCTCAAATTCTCTATCAAATCTTCCTGGCCTTCTTAGTGCAGGATCCACACTGTCTGGTCTGTTTGTAGCTCCGAGAACAATTACGTTTCCTCTGTCATTTAGACCATCCATTAATGCTAATAATTGTGCCACAACTCTTTTTTCTACATCACCATATGCTTCCTCTCTTTTTGGTGCAATGGCATCAATTTCATCTATGAAGATGATACTTGGTGAGTTGTCTTTTGCTTCTTTGAAAATATCTCTTAATTTTGCTTCTGTTTCTCCATAATACTTGTTCATTATTTCTGGACCGTTAATTGGAAACATGTTAGCTTCTGATTCACTTGCCATTACTTTTGCAAGTAATGTTTTCCCACAACCTGGTGGACCGTAGAGCAAAATTCCACTATGTGGTTCAATTCCTAATCTTGCAAACAATTCTGGATGTTTTAATGGCAATTCTACAATCTCTCTCATTGCTTTAACTTCTTGTCTTAATCCGCCAACTTCTTCGTATGTCACTCGAACCTTTCTATCAACAGATGTTTCTGTTGAAATATTCAGGTTTGTCGTTCTATCTATCTTGACTACTCCCTTTGGAGTTGTCTTTGTAATTTTAAAGTCCATTGAATTTCCCAAAATCATTACTGAAATCTCATCACCGTGAGTAATTGGCAATCCTTTCAATCTATTTTTGACAAAATCTGTAAATTCCTTGTCAACTGTAACTGAATCATTTACTGGAGTTAAAGAAACTGTTTTTGCAAATTTTGATGTTACTTTTCTAATTTTTACAAAGTCATTTAATGATGCCCCTACATTTTTTCTTGTTTGTCCATCTACTCTGATGATATCTGGCAATTTTTCATCTTCATCAACTGGCCAAACAACTGCACAGCTAGATCTTGAACCCATAACTTCAATAATGTCACCTGGTGTTACTTTGAGAAAATCCATGGCGTCTGGACCAATTCGAGCACGTTTCTTTCCTACGTCTCGTTGTTTTGCTTCTCCAATCCTCATTTGCAAAGGTTCTTCTTTGCGTACCAAAAAATCACCTATTTCATGTCAACTGACATTCTACTCATGTTGAGAACTTCAAATTCACTTACACCTGCAGTTGATTTGATTGCATTCTCAAGAGCGTCACTTTGACCTTCTTTATCTTCCAAAATGAATTCTGCCTTGATACATTCTAAACCAAATGCTAGTGGTTCTTTTGCATGTCTTTTTAATGACATTCCTTCTGGCAATGTATTTTTGATTGTCTCAGCTAGTTCGTCTAAATTTACTTCCATACCTTCAGGGAGAATTTTTGTGACAAATAGTAATTGAGTCATTATTCTAAGGTCCCTGAAAGTTACAAGAGGAACAAGTATAGTTTCTTGCTGCTTCTCTGCAACTTTGACATCTCCAAATTAAATCTGTGCCACAACTAGGGCAATTGAATTTTACACATTTATCATTAGGCATAATATGTCTGTGACAGCAACTGCATGTCGGTAACGAAATAGTGGAAGACATACCCCGATTTTCTGTAAACATCATTTATACCTTCCTTAGAAATTGTGCTCGTTTTAGCTTAGTAGTTTTTTAATTTCTCCACCGATTAGGGTTTGAGCAGTTTTAATCGAACCTTTTAACCCTAATAATTTTATTATTGATCCCGTATGAAAATCAAAATCATCTTTTTCTGAAATATCTTTGATAATTTCTGGTGTAACGGATTCAAATAATTTGTTTATTGTATTGTTGTCTATTCTCTCTAAAATTTTTCTTGCCAAAAGTTGTTTTTCAAATTCTTTTCCAAATCTTTCAGTCCATTTTTTTTGATATTTTTCTAATTCATCTTTATTGTTAGTTTTTAAAAATTCTGAAATTGCTTGTCCTGCGTATACTCCTCCCATTCCACTAGTGAATATACCGCCTGCTGTAGTTGGCTTTGCTTGTCCGGCAGCATCTCCAATAATCACTGTTTTGTCTTCTACAAAATTTTTAATGGGACCTTTGATCCAAATTGGTGCAAAAATTTTTCTTATTGTTGAAAAGTCTCCTTTGTCCTTGAGTATGTTTTCTAAAGTCTCTGCAACTTTAATTCCTCTACCTGCAACTCCTACTTTTCCTTTACCTTCACCGGATGGTATTATCCATGCAAAAAACCCTGGATATTTTTCTTGATCAAAAATTACTTCTACTTTACCTTTCTTTATCCAGTCTGCATAGATTTCGTATTGGGCTGACGATAAAATCCCTGTTCTGTCTTTATGGATTAATGATGAGACTCCTCTAGCATCCACAAAAATTTTACAATCAATTTTTTCTTCATTGGTTCTAATCCCTGTGTCTGTAAGTTCCTGAAAACTGGTTCTAACTTTAATTACTGCCCCATTTTTTTGAGCTTGAAAAGCAATCTGTTTATCTAATTCCCGTCTGCTAATTTCAACTACTTTTTGTTTTTTTGAATTAATTGTAAAACTATTTCCATTTGGTGATGTAATTTCTGCTGATTCTATTAAATGATCAAATGTTTTTCTAAAAGGAATCACTCCTAATTCTTCTAATCCTGTCAAGCTTACTAGTCCTCCACAATGTTCTGGAGTGCCAATCTCATAATCTTCTTCAATTACAATAACTGAAAATCCTTTTGAGGCAATTTCTCTGGCACATAATAGTCCTGCAACACTTCCTCCCGCAATTACTACGTCAACGCTCACAGATTTTGTTTCTTTGTCAATTATTTAATTCAAAAGTTTTTCATTAAGCCTATTTTTGATTATATCATGGGAGATATCAAACAGGTGATAGTTGTTAGGACTGATCTTGATATGGGAAAGGGAAAGATTGCCGCACAAGTAGGTCATGCATGTGTTCTTGGAGCAGAGCATGTTAGAAAGTCTCATCCTGAATGGTATCAACAATGGTGGGGAGGACAAGAAAAAGTAGTTGTCAAAGTTTCAGGAATAAAAGAATTGCAAGAAGTAAAAAGAGGTGCAATAGAATTGAACCTGCCTTGGTCTGAAGTTTCTGATGCAGGTCATACTCAACTAGCACCTGGAACTACAACCTGCATCTCAATAGGACCTGCACCTGAGAACTTGATTGATAAGATAACTGGGGATCTAAAGTTATTGTAATTTCATTTCTTCTTGGAATGAGATATTAACACCACTGGCTGAGAAATTTTGTGAAAAAACAGACCAAAGGAATCATGGCGTTTCTTTTTCTAGGCGGAATCATGGTGACTTCTGGTGTTGTTATTGCATTTCCTGGTGTAGATCCTGGAAATAATCCTGAGATGACAAATACTGGAACTCCTGCAGATAATTTTCCATTTGAACAACAAGCTCAGTTTTGTGGTTCAAGTGATGCAAAGTCTACTGATTACGTCCAAGAGTTTTCAATTCCTACACCCTGTACTAATCCTCTAGCAATTGTAACTGATTATGATGGAAATGTTTGGTTTACTGAAACTAATACTGGTAAAATAGCAAAGTTTGATCCTGTCACTGAAACTTTTACTGAATTTGATAATTTGTCATGGCCACCAGGCGGTCGTTCAATGATGTGGGGGATTGATTATGCACCCGACGGTTCTCTTTGGTATACTGACGAATCTTTTGATTCCGTATGGAAGTTTTCAACTATTGATGAGACTTATGATAGATTGTCTTATCCTTCTGAGGGTGATTCTTTGCCTCAAAGACTGCAAATTGATGGCTCTCAAATTATCATAAATGATTTTACTGGAAACAAACTAACTTTCTTGGATCCCAATCAATCCGGTGAGGATGTAAATTATCTTAGCATCCCTTCCCCAATAGATGATTCTGTAACGGCTGATTTTGCAATTGATGCTAATGACAATGTCTGGTTTACAAATTGGTTGTTTCAACAGGGTGGTGTTTTAGTAAAATTTGATCAAACTGGTTATTTTGAATCTGTCGTAAATTCTAATGAACAATTCCTTCCACTACTTGACTTTATTGAAATTTATCAATTGCCTGTATCACTGCTTACTCCAAATGGTGCAGTCGTTGGAGATGATGGAACCATTTGGTTGGCAGATACTACGTCATCATCATTCTTTAGTTTTGATCCTACTACTGAGGAATTTGTACAATATGTAACAGCTGATCCAATGTTGAGTACCTATGGTAATCAAACTGGTGTTGTAAAGACGCCGATTTCTAGACCTTATTGGATTGAATCTGATGACCAAGGAAGAATTGTCTTCAATGAGCAGACTGCTAACAATATTTCCGTCATGAATCCTGAATCTCAATCCCTTGTTGAATATAATGTTCCTTCAAAGAATCCGTATTGGGGCGATTGTGATCCTGGTACAGGTATAATGGCTGATAATTGTGGTATTGCACAAATTTTTGACTTTGCTGTTGATGGTGAAAAAATATGGTTCACTGAATGGGTTGAAAACAATATTGGCGTAGTTGACACTTCTGTTCCTTTGCCTTTAGAAATTCAATTAGACTCTGATGATCTAACTCTCAACTCTGGAGATTCAAAACACTTCAACTTTGTCGTCTCACCTGAGCCACACTATGAAGTATTGGGGGTTTCGTTGATTTTATCTACCACTCATGAATTTTTGAATGTAGAACTTCATGAAGATAGTCCTGAATCATTTCAACTAATTCCTGGTTCTCCTGTACCAATACATACAACAATTTCTGCGTCTGAGGATGCAATTCCTGGAACATACAAAATTCTTCTTGGTGCACAATCCCCTGATATTGCCGTCAGCAAATATGTTACAGTGACAATAGAGTGATTCCAAAATTAGATTCTCAAATTGGAATCTCTGTTTATAGTACAAAGTTTTCTGGCATTGGCGGCAAAATTAGAATTGAGCCTGAAGACTTTCAAGTTAATGAACTAATTTCTGAAAAGATAAAAAATTCCATTAATGATCAATCCGGTTATGCAGTATACAAATTAAAAAAGAAAAAAATTGATACCAACCATGCATTATCAGGAATCTTTAGAAAAAAAGGTATACGTCTAAAATCCCTTGGATTAAAAGATGCATCAGCTATTACTGAGCAATTTGTCTGCTCTGGAAACAAAGGAAAAGCAATAGAGAATTTTTCTAGTGACAAATACTCTCTTGAAAAACTTGGATATGTCAAAAAACCTCTGTCAAAAAAAGATATGATTGGAAATCATTTTAAAATAAAAATTTCTGAATGTCAAAATAATTTGGAATCTTTTACAGAATTTGATAAAATTCTTAATTTTTATGGCTATCAGAGATTCGGTTCAAAAAGACCTGTAACTCATCTGATTGGAAAGGCCATTCTACAAATGGACTTTGATAAAGCAGTTGAATTGATTTTGTCATTTACCTCTTCTTATGACTCTAAAGAAAATAATGAAATTCGTGAGAAGCTATCTGACAAGGCAAACTATGAACAATATTTTGACAAAGTTCCAGTTCAAATGGATATTGAAAGAATAGTTCTAAAAGAAATGATTGAACATGGGGAGCCAATACGTGCCGTTCGAGCCATACCTGTTTCCCTGAGGCGTTTTTACATTCAGGCCTATCAATCTTTTATCTTTAATCAATCACTAAGTGCTGCATTTTCCGATGGTGAGAATCTTTTTGAATCTCAATCAGGTGATATCTGCTTTGATCATAATGGGATAATTGGAAAATATGTTAAGGGCATGGATCAGAATCTTGCATTACCTTTTGTTGGTTACTCTTATTACAAAAAAACTAGATTTGATTTTCAGATCTCTAAAATTTTAGAACAAGAAGAAGTTTCCCCAAAAGATTTTTTCATAAAAGAAATGCAAGAAGCTAGCAGTGAAGGTGGCTTTAGACAAGCTGCAATTCATTGCAGTGATTATTCTTCACATGGAAACGTGGTAGAATTTTCTCTCTCTAGAGGTTCTTTTGCAACAATTCTGTTAAGGGAAATTATGAAACCTGAAGATCCTATACTTGCTGGTTTCTGAGATCTATTCTACAAAGATATTATTTTAGATGTCTTTATGTTGGTGTTTTTTTAAGAAAATATGATTTAATTGGAAAAAGCATACATGCTAATCAGTTGTGAAATCGGAGAAGAACAATCACTTTATTCTCAACTAAAAGAAATTCCTGAAATCAAAAATTGTTTGATAACTTTTGGCAACTATGATGTAGTGGCCGAATTTGTCACAAACTCCCCTTCTCAGATTAATGAAATCATAACATCCAAGATAAGAAAACTCAAAAACATTCGAAGCACTATAACCCTACGTGTAACAAACTAGTTCTTTTTAAAAATTATAATCCCTGTCACTGAAATAATAATTCCAAAAATGACCATTCCTATCCCATATGTGATCCAATCGGGATTTGAATACATGAATGATGATTCAGGTCCTACAATTGATTGCCCTTGTAGATGAAAAATAAACCCAAAAATTCCTATAATGGCTCCTATGATTGCTAGGGTTTTTCCGCCTTTCATGAGGCTTTTCATTGGTTCTAGTAAAAAAGGGTAAACAGAATTGATAATTTGACCAAATGATTTTCGGATTTGGTTTTTAATTATTTTCTTATGATGACATAAAATGTCCAATTGGAATGATTATCGTGAATCATCTATACGTAGTCATATGGGCTTGATTTTATTTGGTGCTTCTGCCTCCCTTGCAGTAATCTTATTTTTGATATTTCATCCTCAAATTGAGTCTATTAACAAAGAATCTCCAATTCTAATCAATATCATGTTTTTTCCTGCAATGGCAGTAGGCTTTCTTTATGGGGTTAGAATAACAGAAAGGGCCGTAAAACCATCAGAAATCCGTAGCCCAATCAAAAGATCAATTACAAAAATTTTCTTGTTCTTTTTTGTTATTGGAGGAATGTTCAGCTCTGTAAACTTTGCAATTAATGGTGGAAGTATAATGCCTGATGTAACAATTTTAGATGATGGGCTAATTCCCTGGATTACTAACTTTGTTTATTCAAATGGAGGTGCAACATTTCTAATTATTACAAGTATTGGTTTGATGGCAGCTGCAACTAAGCGAATAGTTGGAATGAATGCTGGATTTCTAAATAGACTGGTTACTTTTGTTGGAACATTTGTTTTCTTTACAATGCTTGTTCTAAGTTTCACAAAATCTGATCCTACCTCGTCTGGAGTTTTCTTGTATACGTTTTATCAAGCAGGAATTGTAGGTGGTGCCTTCTTTGCAATGAATCGCCTTACTAAAAATCAAAACATGCTAGAAGATTATGCTAATGGATTTTAATTATTCTGGAAGATCCACATAAATTCCTGAGGCCTTGTTGTTAATTCTGTCCCAGTACATCTCACAACCATCGGTTTTGAAATCATTTAATTTGCACTCTTCAAAATGGGCTGTTTTGTCTCTTGAGATATTATCTGCTAGTAACACATCATCAGCTGTAAATAGTGCTATCAATCCTATTGCTGCCAAACTTGCAGATACTAGAATCATGGAATATCCAACTTTAGCATAATTGTGAGGATCTTTCATTTACGGGAAATCAATGACTCTAGAATTTAATCTTTTCAAGTCTGACATTTGCGATCAAATTAACGGCACTAGGTGGTTATTTGGGAAAATTAGAAAAGAAAGTACTTGGAAATACCTTCATTGAGCATTCAAATTCTCCAATATGAGTTTCTTGGACCTATCCCTCTTGAGGAATGGGGTCCTCCGATGGAAAAAGTAGTGTATTTGATAATGTCAAGGGACAAAGACAAATTCGATATAATCTACGTTGGAGATTGCGAAAAGACTGATGATTTGGCTTTTTTTACTGGAAACTCTAGTTTCAAATGCTGGGTGGAAAAATCCTTATCTGAAAAATCACTATATCTTGCAATCTTGCCTTTGTTTGAAGCAAGTAAAGAAGGCAGACAAAGTGTTTTAAACAAAATCAAAACTCACTACAATCCTCCTTGCAATCCTTTAGATGAACCTGCAAAACCTGATTACAAAGTTAGAGTTTCAGAACCTTCATTTCCTTGTGCATGTTGTGGTGCTGAAATGAAAGCAGAAAAAATCTTGGAAAAATCTACTTTATTTCGTTGTACTAGTTGTGGTATAAGTGACACGAAACTTACTTGACTTTGTTTTGAACATCAAAGAGTTGCAGTGTTAACAGGTCTAGTGCTTTTTTCAAATGTCCAAATTCATTAATTGAATGCATTTGCCCTTCAACTAATGCTCTCATAATTTTAATTGAATTTTTTTGAAAATCGTCTTTTGCAACAATTTCCATGGCGTTAATTTTGGATAGTAAATTATCTAAATCTTTTATCATTTCTTCTGATGGTTTGTGTTTGTCCATGATTATCTGAAATTATTTTGATATATGAATCGTTACAACAAATCCTCATCAATTTCTTGAATAGGATCTAGATATTGGTGACATGTGCAATTTGGAATTTGACATTTTCCAGCCTTGATAATTGAATCACTTTCTTGATTTGTTAGGTGTATCTGGTCTGTATGGTGACATCTTTTACAATTCATAAAATCATCCTTTGAATTAAGGAATTAAAACTCCTCTGGCCTCAATTTCTGAATCTTTTAGTTTTTTGAGTGCTTCATTTGCTTTCTCTAATGGAAATGTTTGAGTGATTACCTCCAAATTATTCTCATCACAAATTTTGATTACTTGTTCCATGTCTTTTGTAGAACCAATCAATGTACCTCTGATTGTTTTTTCTTCAAATGCCATAAATGCTGGTTTCTCTCCTACTGTTGCAATCACAACTAGTCCTCCTTTCTTTATTGATTTAATTGCAGAATCTGTTACAATGTCTGCTGGTGCAAAGACAATGGCTGCATCTAGTAATCCATGTTTTTCTTTTAGTTTTGATAAGAATTCTTCTTGGTTTTCAGAAAATACCATTGCATCAACTGCTCCTAATCTTTTTGCAACATCAAGATGATTTTGTGATCTTGAAAATGCAATGACATCAGCATTTTCAACTTTGGCAAATTGCACTGCCATATGTCCAACTCCTCCAATTCCAAAAATCCCAATCTTTTTGTGAGTTTGAGGTTCAGCAGCTTTTACTGCCTTGTAAGCTGTAATTCCAGCACAAAACAATGGTGCTGCATATTCTGATTTCATGGACTCTGGAACTTTGGTTGCAAAATCTTCTGTAACTGTAACATATTCTGTGTATCCTCCTTTAGTTGATTCTCCCAAGATTGTTGATGATTCACAGAGATACTCTTTTCCTTCTTTACAGTATTGACATTTTTGGCAAGCTTCTAACAATGGAGTGATTCCTGCTCTATCTCCAACTTTGAATTTTGTAACACTGTCTCCAATTTCCACTACTTTTCCTACAACTTCATGCCCTGGAACTGTTGGTAGTGCTGGAGGAATTCCAATGTCTTGCCAGTCTCCTTCTATCCCATGAAGTTGTGAGTGGCAAACACCACAAGCTTCTATTTTCAAGAGAATTTCATTTGGACGTTTAATTTCATGTCTGTCAATCTGGGTTAGTTTTAGTGGGTTTGTCTCAATTTTTGCGCACTTTTCAAGCACCATAGCACGCATCTTTTCCATGATTTGGAAAATTATCTGCTGAATTTTAAGATTCGCTCATTCAAAGTTGACTAGATCTTATGTTTCTCAGATTTTTAGAGTTAGGTGATTTCTCATGTTGGTATTAGTTGGTACACTTGGTTTTTCAGAAAATTATTCTGAGTTTAAAAAATGACCTTTTTCAATTCGTAACGGATTCTAGGGCGGATTGAGTTTTTTGTGTGGAAAGTATGCTAACTAGAGTTTAGAATCTAAAGTTTTTTCTTTAAATTCTTAACTTGTTTTTCTAAGGCTGTAATTCTTTTTTGATATTTTGTATTAATTTTATCACCGTCTTTTGCACGTTTTTCTAATTTTGAAATTCTGCTTTGCTGTTCATTTACAACCCTCATCCCCTCTTTGTGCATTTTGTTTAGTTTTGCTTTTAATTCTTGAATCTCATTTTTTACCATAATTAGAATCTAAATTATGTGAACTTAAGCGTATTGCCTATTCTCAAGGTCTGCTGTCCCACTATCTTTTACTGGGATAATATCGACTGATTGCAATGATTTTTTTGAATGTGGTTTGTCACAATTGGAGATTGTTTCTCTTTAGAATCTCTAAAAACTTTTCCTGAATTATGTTGTTTTCTCTTAACAGCGGACTGGTTGTTTCATCTTTTGTGCCGTACACATAGTCTAGATGAAACCAATCATTGTCAAGAACTATTTTGATTTCATCTTGAAGTATTTCCAGGTTTGGTGGAATCCATTTGTATGACAATGTGATTGCCGCAATATTAGAGTCCGATGAAAGAAGATTTATCTCCTTTGTCTTTTTTGTCGTTCGTAAATTGTGATATTCTCCGTGCTCAAATATCACGATGTTGTTTTCATGAATTGTTTTCCACGTCCCGTTATTCCACACGTCAAGCTGTCCTGCAATAACGTGAATTGCTTCAATGATGATGGAGTGTTTGTGAGTATGCTGTATCTCATCTTCTGGTATGTATCCTATGATTGATCTCATGGTATCAAGCTCAAAGAATTCTCGAATTTCATTTGTATCCCTTATGATGCCTATTTTTTGATACTCATCACGCATTATTCTGGTTTGACCATTTATGATTCGCACATCTCAGCCAAAAGTAACTCCCTTAAAACTCCTGAACTTATGAAGCTAGCCAGAAATTCTTCTCTGGTTTTAGTTTCTGGGATGTATGAAATGCCTATTTTAGGTATGTTAGGTGGTTATAAGAAACGGAGAAGTTTAAGATTTGATAGTATTCACTCATTAGAAAAATAAAGGACTGATACAAGATTCTATTATGACTAAAATCACCGATGAAGATAAAGAAAGAGTAGCTTTGTTACAACTAGTCACCAGTTCTAAAAATGAATTCAAAAATCTTACACTTGAACAATTAAGTAGATTGCAAGAATTGGTGGAAAAAAAAGATTACAGTCATGATAAAAAAGCTCACAAGTCCAAAGTAAAATTATTGAATAGAATTAATGTTAGAATTTATGAATTAACTGAAGGTAAAGGAATTTGGGGTTGACCCAATTAGGTACAAATATTATAAAAAAACTGACTATTCATGGTTGAAAATCATCTTGCCTCTGAAACAAGCCCATATCTACTCCAACATGTAAACAACCCTGTTGATTGGTATGGTTGGAATGATGAATCATTAAAAAAAGCAAAAGATGAAAACAAACCAATTTTTCTTAGTATTGGGTATAGTTCATGTCATTGGTGTCATGTAATGGCACATGAATCATTTGAAAACAAAGATGTTGCAGAATTTATGAATGAGAATTTTGTAAACATCAAAGTTGACAGAGAAGAGCGACCTGACATTGATGATATTTATCAAAAAGTTTGCCAGATAGCAACAGGTCAAGGTGGTTGGCCATTGAGTATTTTTCTTACACCTGATCAAAAACCCTTCTACGCTGGAACTTATTTTCCTGTTTTGGATTCGTATGGCCGTCCAGGGTTTGGAAGTATCTGCAGACAATTATCTCAAGCTTGGAAAGAAAAACCCAAAGACATTGAAAGTTCTGCAGAAAGATTCCTTGGTGCACTAAACAAAGCAGAAGCAATCCAAATTCCTTCCAAATTAGAGAAAACAATTCTTGATGAGGCTGCAATGAATCTGTTTCAGTTAGGTGATGCAACTTATGGTGGATTTGGCTCTGCACCAAAATTTCCAAATGCTGCAAATGTATCATTTCTTTTCAGATATGCCAAACTGACTGGGTTGTCAAAATTCAATGAATTTGCTCTCAAAACTCTCAAGAAAATGGCAAATGGCGGAATATTTGATCAAATTGGAGGCGGATTCTCTAGATATTCAACTGATGCAAAATGGCTGGTCCCCCATTTTGAAAAGATGCTCTATGACAATGCATTGATTCCAGTAAACTATGCTGAAGCTTACCAAATCACAAAGGATCCCTTCTACCTTGAAGTTTTGAAAAAAACACTTGATTTTGTTTTACGTGATATGACTTCGCCTGAAGGTGGATTCTATTCTGCATATGATGCTGACTCTGAAGGAGTAGAGGGGAAATACTATGTCTGGAAGAAGAGTGAAATCAAAGAAATTCTTGGAAATGATGCTGAATTGTTTTGCTTATACTATGATGTAACTGATGGTGGAAACTGGGAAGGAAACAACATTCTTTGTAATAATCTAAACATATCCACAGTCGCTTTTAATTTCGGAATTTCTGAAGATGAAGTTAAAAAAATCCTTTCTAGATGTTCTGAAAAATTGTTAAAGGTCCGTTCATCTAGGGTTGCCCCTGGTTTAGATGACAAAGTTCTGGTATCTTGGAATTCTTTGATGATCACTGCCTTTGCAAAGGGTTATCGTGTTACTGGGGATGTAAAATATCTGAACGCTGCAAAAAATTGTGTTTCTTTTATTGAAAAAAATCTGCTAGTTGATGATAAATTATTGAGAACCTACAAAAACGGAACTGCAAAAATTGATGGGTATTTGGAAGACTATTCCTATTTCATCAATGCATTATTGGATGTGTTTGAAATTGAACCTGATGAAAAATATTTGAAACTATCTTTGAAATTGGGGCATCACCTGATCAATCATTTCTGGGATTCTCAAAACAATAGTTTCTTTATGACTTCTGATGACCATGAAAAATTAATCATCAGACCAAAAAGCAATTATGATTTATCATTGCCATCTGGAAACTCTGTTTCTGCTTTTGCCTTACTTAGATTATATCATCTGTCACAAGAACAAACTTTTCTTGAAATTTCTACAAAAATAATGGAATCTCAGGCACAAATGGCTGCTGAAAATCCATTTGGATTTGGGTATCTGCTAAACACAATTTCCATGTATATTCAAAAACCCACAGAAATTACTGTTCTCAATACTGAAAATTCCAAAATATGTGAATCTCTTCTTTTAGATTATTTGCCAAATTCTTTAATGGTTACAATTCATGATTCTTCCCAATTGAGTAACCTTTCAAAATACCCTTTCTTTGCAGGAAAGTCATTTGAAGATAAAACTACTGTCTTTGTTTGTAAGAATTTTTCTTGCTCCTTACCTCTTCATACTGTTGATGAGGTTCAATCGAATCTCTAGCTTTTCTTTAAATCTATTTCTATAATGTTGCCCACTTGAGGTCTTCCCATATTGTCATATCTTGTCTTTGGCATTGCAATTGTAATTTGCGTTTGCTGATATGATTTTATATTCACTGTTGGCTGTGCTTGCAAAATTGCCTCTAACAATGGCATAACCTGTTCTTTGGTTTCAGCATCTAGTTTTTTTGAAACATTCTCAATGATCATTTGTTTTTGGGAAATTGGCTCAGTTGAAATATTTTCAATTAATGTTAACTGAATCATTTGACCATTATCTACTATTTGTGTAATTTTAAATTCGTTGGTATCTGGCATGATGTGTTTCTTCTTCTTGATGATTTATCTTTAACGAATTGAAAAATACAATGCAACACATGCAGTTACCACAGCAGATGCCACTCCAAATCCAAAGATAATTTTGCTACCATCAATTTTCATATTCTTTGTAAATAGAAGTCGGAATTAAACTATGCTAATTTTTTTGAAATCGCCTTACTGATAATTTCTACGTAAGTGTTTTAATAGAAAATTGTCTCAATTAGTTATCGCATACTAATTGTATTCATACACCTGCGATAATACGACCAGTCCAACAGGAGTCATAAGGAGTGCCCACATGGGCACTCTTTTTCATTAAAATTATTCAGAATCCGTAGTTTCAGGCTCATCCTCATCTTCTTTTTTGGATGTTTCTGGTTTTGGAGGAGATAGGATAGATTTTTTGATCAGTGCTGCACGTTCTTTAATGATTTGATTAAACTCCTTCATGTCCTCTAACCCTGGTGTTAATTGTTGATTTTGGTATGCTTGCAAAAATCCTGAATAAACACATCCTGTGATAATTCCAAATGCTGTATCTGGAACTGATTCTATTTCAGGAACAAAATTTTCTGCTATCTGCTTGTAAGACTCTGATTCGCTAATGTAATAATCAATTAAACTATCGATGAACTTTCTATTTTCTTTAGATATGGCCATCTCTTTTTTCTTAACTTCCTAGTTTATTTAATTGTCTTTGACTATAACAAATTGTTTAATCAACTATCTGCGTCCATTTCTATCTCTTTTTTAAAAAATGAATATTTTAACTCAATTTCTCTTCATTCAGATCTTCTGATTTAATCTTCTTATCAAAGAACATACAGGCTGTAAGATCTCCTGTTACATTGACCATTGTTCGGGTCATGTCTAAGAGTCTGTCCACACCCAACAAAAGCACAACTGCTATAGGCGGGATTCCAGCTGCGATGAGAATTGTAGATAAAATAACAATTCCTGTGCCTGGGGCTGAAGGAGCACCAATGGATGCTGCAAGTGCCGTCAATGCAATCAAAAGTATTGACATGAATCCTAAATCAATACTGAAAAGCTGTGCTAAGAAAAATACTGCTATGATTTGGTAGAGTGCAGTTCCATCCATGTTAATTGTAGCTCCTAAAGGGATGAT
>DATHYS010000044.1:0-4261 GCA_035458995.1 Candidatus Nitrosopumilus sp. | reverse complement strand
AAAACCTACTTCATCCGTTTGCATAATGTCTGATACAATTTCATTTCCCAATGGATCTTCTAATACTATTTCTATTGATTTGTTTGGCAATGCTGTACCATTAAATTTCATAATCTCGCCTGACTCAAATTTTAAATTAATCGGAGTTATGAGAATTATTTTATCTGATTCAACAGTCCAATAAACTAATTTATTTTCTCTTCCATCTGTAATGGTTGCACTATATTTTCCAAATGCTGTATCTAATGGTATTATTACTGGCTCTTCTAATTTCCAATTACCTTTACTATCGATTTCTGCTGTTCTAGAGTTAATGGTGGTTCCGTCTGATGTTTTAATTTCTGCAGTAATTGCACTTCCCGGCTCACCTGTTCCAAAAATTTCTAAAAAGTCTCCTCTATGAAGAATATCTGGAATTCCTTTGATAGTAAGTGGAATGTTTTGAGATTCTGGAATTCTATTCTCTATTTCTCCGATTCTAAGACTAAGTTTCTTTTCTTGACCTTCTTTGCTTATAATTTTGAAATCTACCCTATCAGCTTTCTGTTCATTGGAAATTTTCATTGTAGTCATAAAATGACCATTTTCATCTGTCTCAAAAGTACCTAATTTTTCTGAATCAATATAAAACTCAAATTCTTGCGATGATCCAAAATTATCTCCTGTAACTCTAATTGTTGAACCAACATTTGGTTTCTCTGGAATTACCCTGAAAATTGATTTGGATGATATGCCTTCTCCTGGTATTTCAATTGTTTGACTTGGTTCTGAATTTTTAACTACTTTCGGAATCTCTTTAGCAACAGATTTTCCAATATCGATTTGGACATTTTTACTATCTAGAGCTTTCCAATTAATACCTGAATTTACTTTGTCCGTTTTTACTCCAAACTTTACAGACTCTCCTGGTTTTATTGAATCAGAAGATGTGAAAATTATTACTCCTTGTGCATTCTTTTCTCCTACCCATCCTTTTTCTGTTTTAAATGACTTGAAATTAAAATCACTTCCAAGCCAAATTCTTAAAGAATTAACTTCCTTATCTGAATCATTTGTCACTTCTAATACAGATGTCTCTTCTAATGCAATACTTGTTACAGTAATTTCTTCAGCATATGCATATGAAGGAAATACAATTAATGCAATTGAAAATAACATGAACAGATCCTCTAGTAGAGGATCTGTTCATGTTATTCAAACCCAATATCTCTCACTTAAACCTTAAAGCTTTTTTCCTACTTTTCTATTTCTTAGTTTAGTGTTTTTCATGAGCAAACTTCTTAAATCTTGGGCTTCGTCTTTTGGAATTTGTCCAAATCAGGTTTTGCAGCCACATTTTGATATTGTCTAATTCTTTCAGCAATCAGTCTGTATAACGATCTGAATTGATCTTTAGTGTTATCTGATAGGAAACTGGTCTCTTCTAGAGTAATTTTCTCACAAATATACCTGGTAATTTCTTCGTTGTCAAATTCTTCCCAGTCGTCATCACTGTGTTCTTGCCATATTTTTTTCAATTTTTCAAGCACTCCATTTCCTTCCTTGGATAAAACGTCTTCAGGTGTAAGATTGGAAAATCCTTCCTGTCTTAGCTTTATTTCATAAGTTTGGTTTACTGGATACAGATAATCTTCAAGAGCAATATAGTCTTCAATTGATTCTAGCTTTTTGCCTTCTCTTTCAAAGAATATCGTTTGAATTGCAGAGAATTCATTTGATATTAGTTGGGCTGAAATTTGCTTAGATTCTTCAGAATTGTCTAATAAAACAAATGTCCTATATCCGTGATTTCTGTAAAATATTGCTAATGGTAAGACTGAATTTTTATTATATGCTGCAATTACGTTAAGTGGATTCATTGAAATATTTGGATCTTGTAAGAATTTATCAAATGCATTAAGGTACATTGCATCTGACATTGTTTCTACTATGATTATTGGCCGTGAGTTAGTTCCCATCTCTCTATCTACAATAGATTCAACCTGACCTCTAGAAAGTCCATACAAAATAGGTGTCAAGGTTTTATCATCTGCATTCCAATAATCATAAAATATTCTACTGAGGTGTTTTCTCTTGTCTAGTTCTACAACAAGCAAGTTACCTGGTGTATAATCAAATATCATAAATGGTGAATGTGTTGCATACAAGACTTGGTTTGATCCTGCTAAATTCTTTAACAAATCTGAAATTCCCATCTGTTGTGTTGGATGAAGATTTCTTGCAGGTTCATCTAAAAGTAATATTGCTTCTTTTAATTCTGCTCTCTGTGTTTCAGCTGCAAAGTTAACAATAAAAGAAAATGTCCATTTGAAACCTTCTGCTCTTCTATTAAGCAATCCTGTGTTTGTAATAGTTCCATCTTTATGAACATCTGAAATTACAACACTCATGATGTTACCAGGATTGTATCTCAAGTCAACATGGATAGGATCCCCTTTCCATGCAGGGTTTAGTTTTTTACTTAGTCTGTTACTTGCTGCATTTAGAAGTTTGATGCATTTTGAAGGGCTTTCCTTTACCTGATCTAGTTCTTTGATGTCTAGTTCTGCTAAATAGAATAGATTTCTAACTGTCTCTGCCTTGTCAAACTCTTCAACAAATTCAATTGAATCCTGACGTTCTCCTTTCTCTTCTCTTAGATATTCATTGAGATTGATATTGCCATAGATTTTTTTGTAATCTGAAAAATAAACAAATCGTGGGTGTAATTCTGAAGCAATAAAATTCATCAATGTGGTTTTTTCACTTTCCCCACTTAGTAAGTTTGAAAATTGATTTTCAGGACTCTCATAGATTTTTTCCCATTCTTCAATAACTTTAGGTTCTTGAATGGCTATGACATGAAATTGATTACTAAATTCTGCCATGCCCCTATCAAATGTCTCTTGATTCTTTGGAACGTCTTCTTCAAAAAATTTTGTGTCGATTTGAATCCTTAGATGATTTGGAATTGTATCTAAAAATCCAAAAATCTGTCTTGAAAAATTCTCCCATGAATTAAGTCCTTTATTTTCATCTTCACTGAGTTCAATATCTTCAAATTCATACTGAACATTGGGATTTTCATTTGTTCTAAATAATCTAATTTTTTTAATTTCTGGTAATCCTGGAAATTTTTCTTTGATAATACTAATTTCGTGTTGACTTAATTCAAATTCGCCTTCGGCTAATCTCATCTCTTCTTTTAATTCTTCATTCATCTCATCACAAAGATCTAATTCTGAAACTTCTTCATCCTTATTCAACAGTGTTAATGCTTGAAGAATTGTAGTTTTTCCACTCTCATTTCTACCTACAAAAGCTGCTAAATCCCCAACTGTAATTTCTCCAGAATCATGAATGCAACGATATGCTCTAACTCTGAATTTTCTAAGTCGCATCTAGCGATATTTAGTCGGCTACGATTTAACTCATTCGTCAAATTGATCTTGACCTTTGAAATTTTGCTAAATAGATATAAGGGAATTGAAGATTTTAAAACGAAATGGCTGATAAACGAGTTTTTGTTGTATTCATTTTACCTGTAATTTTCTCAATAATTTTTGGGTCTGTAGTATTATATGATATTCTTCAAAAACCTGATAGGGAGTTAAACATGTGGCCAATGTCTAACTCTGAAGGAAGTTCTTCTCATAATGCCCAAATTGAAATAATTGGATTATCTAATCAATATGCTACTTCAGATCCTGTTAAAATTCAGGTAAAAGTTACCGATCCTTCTTTTAGCTGCGGAGATCTATACATCACAATTTATTCCTCTGGAAAAAGTGATGTAATTACACAGGGCGGGTTCTTTGAACAGTGTTTTGAATCTGGCAGCAAAATTCTCCCTGTTGAGGATACTTTTTCTGAGGTAATTTCTGCTCCAGGGTCATATGAAATAGTCGCAGAAATGGTCTCAAAACAACTAAAGAATATCTCTGCTAAAGGAACTTTTACTGTTAAATAGGAATTAAATACTCATTGATAAGGAAGAAAATGAAATTAAAAGTTGTGGTGATTTAATGGCAAAGAAAAAAGACTCTCTAATTGAAGAAGCAGAAAAAATTAAAGCTGATCTTGATGCATTAAAAAAGAAAAAAGATATTCTAGATTCTAAACCTGCAAAGAAAGCAGAAGCTAAACCTGCAAAGAAAACAAAGAAAGCAGAAGCTAAACCTGCAAAGAAAACAAAGAAAGCAGAAGCTAAACCTGCAAAGAAAACAAAGAAAGCAGAAGCTAAACCTGCAAAGAAAACAAAGAAAGCAGAAGCTAAACCTGC
>DATHYS010000043.1:0-3195 GCA_035458995.1 Candidatus Nitrosopumilus sp. | reverse complement strand
ATCTACTGCTATTTCAAAAATTGAAAATTCAACTAATGAACTTTTAGAACTAGCAAATTCTAAAAGTAATACTTTATCAAAAATGGGAAAAGGTGCCAAAGAAATTTCATGTAAAGAAATTGATGCCCCTTCTGGAAAAATGCTCATTGTTGAACTACTAATTGATGTAGGTGATGCAATGGGCGCTAATGTCACCAATACTATGTGTGAGGCTATTTCTCCTTTAATTGAAAAAATTACTGGTGGTAGAGCATTACTTCGTATTCTATCTAATTACTCTACTAGGAGAATTGCTAAAGCAAAAGCTGTATTTGAAAAGGAAGCAGTTGGTGGTGAACAAGTAGTTGATAATATTATTTCTGCATTTGAATTTGCTGACAATGATGTGTATAGAGCAGTTACTCATAACAAAGGTATCATGAATGGAACAATTGCTGTTGCAAATGCTGTAGGTCAAGATAGTAGAGCCATTGAAGCTGCAGCAAACGCATATGCGGCACAATCAGGAAAATATCGTTCTCTAAGTAAATGGAGTAAGGATTCTGATGGAAATTTAGTTGGAATCTTGGAAATTCCTCTCTCTGTAGGTATTGTAGGAGGAATTGCAAATGTTCATCCAGTGGCTAAAGTTTGCACAAAAATTCTTGGGGCAACATCTGCTCAAGAGCTTGCATGTGTTATGACTGCAACTGGTTTGGCTCAAAATTATAGTGCAATTAGAGCCCTTGCTACTGAAGGAATTCAAAAAGGACACATGCGTCTTCATGCGAGAAATTTGGCAGCTGCTGCAGGTGCTACACCTGATCAAATAGATGAAATTGTACAAAAAATGATTCAAGAAAAGAAAATTTCACTTGATAGAGCTAAAGAATTACTTGAGCAAATTTAAACATGCGATTATATACCTAAAAAGTGAAAAAATTAAAAATGTCTGAAGTAAAATTTGCTATTCCAAAAGGCAGTCTGGAAGAGGCTACATTCAAACTATTAGAAAAATCTTGGACCAAAGTAAATCGTAAGAGTAGAACTTATCGAGTTTATCTAGATGATCCAAGCATTGTTGTCAAAATGCTTCGTCCTCAAGAAATTCCAACATTAGTTGCAGAGGGATTGTATGATGTAGGAATTACCGGTAAGGATTGGGTGGGAGAAACAAATTCTGATGTTGAGCCTATATTGGATTTAGAATATGGTAAAATCAGACTAGTAATTGCTTTTCCTGACAAGTATCGTTACAAAAATCTTGATGAAATGATTGCTGATTATGGTAAAAAGAAAAAAACACTTAGAATTTCATCTGAATATCTTACAACAGCATCCAAATTTCTAAAACAATCAAAATCTTATAAAAAATAT
Source organism: Candidatus Nitrosopumilus sp. (assembly GCA_035458995.1). GTDB lineage: Archaea > Thermoproteota > Nitrososphaeria > Nitrososphaerales > Nitrosopumilaceae > Nitrosopumilus. The sequence continues at coordinate 1,839 of DATHYS010000043.1, read as the reverse complement.
TATGGCTCTAAAGATCCCCTTATTGTTACTCCTTGGGTAAGATTGGGTAATAACAAAAATGTACAAATTCATTTGTCCTTTGGTGCAACTGAAGCAAAACCTCCAGAGGATGTTGATGCAATAATGGATGTTACAGAAACGGGTACTACATTAAAACAAAACAAACTCAAAATTGTTGATGAAGTTCTTACTTCCACTGCACACTTGATAGTAAATAAAAAATCACTAAAGGATCCTAAAAAACGAGAAAAAATCTTTGATATTGTAACTTTGATGAGAGGTGCAGTTAATGGTAGAAAATTCTTACACATTTATCTAAATGTTGAAGAAAAAAATCTGAAAAAACTTTTGACACAAATGCCTTCTTTGAAAAAACCTACAATTAGTCCCCTAAGTGAAGAAGGATGGTTTGGTGTAAATACCGTCATTAAAAAAGAAGAATTCCACAAACTTATTCCTAAATTAAGAAAGATTGCTCAAGGTCTTGTAGTTCATGAACCAAGGCAAATTCTTGAACTTGAGGAGATAAAGCGTGACGAAGAAAATTGATGAGAATAATCAAAGTATCTAATGTTGAAAAGTTTGCAGCAAAAATTCTTCCAAAACAGCCTCAAAATAACAAAACTATAGTTGAATCTATCCTAAAAGATGTTAAAAAAAATGGCGATACTGCAATTAAAAAATACGAAAAAAAGTTCAGCAAGGCAAACATTTCTTCATTACGTGTATCTAAAAATGAAATTAAAAATGCATACTCTAAAGTCTCAAAAACTGAACTAAATGCATTAAGATTAGCAAAAGCTAATCTTGGAAAAACAGAATCTTCTGTTAAATCACTGTTAAAAAATAAAACAATCAATCAAGATGGAATAAAAATTACAAAAAAATTCATTCCGATTCAAAGTGTGGGGTGCTATATTCCTGGGGGATTGGCAAAATATCCTAGTTCTGTAATAATGTCTGTAGTTCCAGCTAAAATTGCAGGAGTAAAAAGAATTGTTGTTGTCTCTCCACCAAGCTCTGATGGTAAAATTAATCCATTGACTCTAGTTTCTGCTGATATTTGTGGTGCTGATGAGATTTACAAAACAGGTGGGGTTCAATCTATTGGAGCGCTATCTTATGGCACAAAATCAATTTCCAAAGTCGACAAAATTGTAGGTCCTGGTGGTTCATTTGTAACAACAGCGAAATCTTTGGTTAGTGATCAAACCGGAATTGACATGCTTGCAGGTCCCACTGAATTAGGAATTATAGCAGATAACTCTGCAAATCCAAAATATGTTGCACTTGATTTAATTTCTCAAGCTGAACACAGCAATGATACTTTTTGTTATTTGATTACTACTTCTGAAAAACTTGCAAACACAGTTGACAAAATTATATCAGAATTAATTCCAAAAATCCAAAGAGGAAAAATTGCTAAATTCAGTCTAAAAAATAATGGCTTTATTGGAATATGCAAAAGCAATTCTGACATGATTAAACTTGCAAACATCCTAGCACCTGAACACTTGCAAATAATGACTAAAAATCCAGAATCTATCTCGTCAAAAATCACTTCATCAGGACTAGTCTTGATTGGAAATGATACGCCCTCATCAGCTAGTGACTATATTCTAGGCTCAAATCACATTCTTCCAACTAATAGATTTGGGAAAATTAGAGGCTCACTTTCTGTTTTGGACTTTATCAAGGTAAATACTCAGATTATATCTTCCAAAAAATCTTTATCAAAAATCTCAAAATATCTTGAAGTATTGACAAAAGCTGAAGGATTGTATAATCACTATGAAGCAGTTAGAGGTAGATTAAATTGAAAAAAAATTGGTTTGAGGA
>DATHYS010000042.1:0-8682 GCA_035458995.1 Candidatus Nitrosopumilus sp. | reverse complement strand
GAAGAATGCTATGTATTCCAATGGATCATGGTATTTCAAACGGACCTATTGAAGGCCTTGAAAACCCTGCAGAAACAATTTACAAATGCGAAGGACACGGCCTTACCAGTGTAATTATCAATAAAGGAATTATCAAATCATTACCAAAACCAACCAAAGTAGGAATTTTAGTTCATTTTTCAAGTAGTACATCATTATCATTATCACCCAATCGCAAAATGCTTACTGGAACTGTAAAAGAAGCAGCTGCAATGGGAGCAGATGGGGTATCATTACACATCAACATTGGAGGCAAGGAAGAACCAGAGATGTTAGAGCAACTCGGAATGACAGCAGATCAATGTCACAAATGGGGAATGCCACTTTTAGCAATGATGTATCCTAGAGGAGAAAATATCAAAAACCCACATGACCCAGAAATTGTAGGACATGTTGCAAGAATTGGTGCAGAGTGCGGAGCAGATATTGTTAAAACATTATACACAGGAGACATTGATTCATTTTCAAAAATTGTAAAGACTACACCAGTTCCAATTGTAATTGCAGGTGGACCTAAAGCTAAAACGGATTTAGATATTCTTCAAATGACAGAAGATGCCATGGCTGCAGGAGCTAAAGGAGTTACATATGGTAGAAACATCTTTGCACATAAAACACCTGAAAAAATGGTAGAAGCATTAGCTGAAATTATTTTCAGAAAAGGAACCGCAAAGGAAGCAATGAAAAAAATTGAGTAAAACAAGAGAATTAATAATTTCACCTAAAGGATCACAAACACAATTAGCTAAACTCTTGCCCCAGTTAGAAGAGGAAGGGGTAAAGATGGTATATCTAGATCCTAAAAAATTAGGCAAGAAAAAGACAAAACTTCAAACAGTTTTTCCTTCTAGTGCTGCAAATTATGTAGTATTAGACAAAGATGGAGCAAAACCCAAGGGCAAAAAAATCGGTAAAAAATTTCAGATTCTATCAAATACAGATATCGAAAATGTACTCAACATTGCCAAGAAAGGATTAGATTTCGTCATTGTAGAAGTAAAAGACTGGAAAATTATTCCATTAGAAAACATCATTGCCAAACTACACAAAATTCATACCAAAATCTTTGCAATTGCACGAACTCCTGAAGAAGTCAGAAAAATGTTTTCAATTTTAGAAGTAGGGGTAGACGGAGTAATCTTTAGCACATCATCAATCAACGAGGTACGAGAGGTCATGATATACTTGGGAACAAAGAGTTTTGACATGAAACCTGCCAAGATTATAGAAATCAAAGAAGTTGGAGACGGAGAACGAGTATGTGTAGATACAGCATCAATGCTTCACAAAGGTGAAGGAATGTTAATTGGAAGCAGATCAAACTTTCTATTTTTAGTACATAATGAATCAGTTGGTTCATCATTTACATCTCCAAGACCATTTAGAGTAAATGCAGGTGCAGTCCATTGTTACACTTTATCCCCAGATGGAACAACAAACTACCTTTCAGAAGTAGAAACAGGTTCAGAAGTATTAATTCTAAATTCCAAAGGTAAAGCAAGAAGAGCAACAGTTGGAAGATCAAAGATTGAACGCAGACCAATGTTAATGATTAAAGCCACTGTAGGAGGAGAGACAGGAGGAATTATCGCACAAGATGCAGAAACAATTCGCTTTGTAAAATCAAATGGACAACTAGTTTCAGTAACCCATCTTAAGAAAGGAGATGCAGTCATGGTCCATTCAAAACCAGCAACGGGCAGACATTTTGGAATGGAAGTTTCAGATGAATATATTTTAGAAAAATGAAATACAAGACTTGTGTTTCAGTAGCAGAGACTACACCAGCTAGAACTAAAAAAACATTGAAAATTGCACTTTTAAAATCAGATTTTGTTGAAATAAGATTTGACTTTTTAAAAAAAGAACAAGTCCCAGAGACATTAGAAATGATCAAAAAAGATCTCAATAGGATTGTTTGTACATTAAGACCAAAAACAGAAGGGGGTAAATTTTCAGGAAATGAAAAAGAAAGAGTTGCAATTCTAAAATTAATTGCAGAATACAATCCATTCCTATTAGATGTAGAATTTAACACGTTAAAGAAAAATTCAGATTTAACAAAATACCTCAAATCAACAAAGACAAAATTACTTGTTTCATGGCACGATTTCAAAAAGACACCAAAATCAACAGATCTCAGAAAGAAAATTAATCAAATGAGCAAGTTTTCATCAAATGTAAAAATAGTAAGTACAGCAAAATCAACAGATGATTCTACTAGAATGCTAGAGTTGTATAGCAAAAAAGGAAAAAACAATTTAATTTCATTTGCGATGGGGGATTTGGGTAGAATTTCAAGGATTTTGTGCCTGTATTTGGGAAGTCCTTACACTTACGTATCTCTGGGAAAAGCAGTTGCACCAGGACAATTCAGTGTAGATGAAGTAAAAAAAATAACAAATTTAAAAAAATAGTAATCTCATAGTTGAGAGTTTAAATCAATCATAATATTCAAGAATATCATATGAGTAAATCATTTGCAGTAATTGGGGATCCTATTGATCATTCATTGTCTCCAAATATTCACAGTGCAGCATTTCGTGAATTAGATTTAGATTCATCATACATTGCATACAGAATTCCAAAAGAGGAACTAGAAGAAGGGATTGAAGGGTTAAAGAAAATCAAAATTGATGGATTCAACATTACCATCCCACATAAAATAGAGATGATGAAATATCTAGATAAAATAGATGAATCATGCAGTTTGATTGGTGCAGTTAATACAGTTTCAAACAAAGATGGAATTCTAAAAGGATACAATACAGACATGGATGGATTTTTAGAGCCATTTAAGAAAAAAGAATTGAAAATTTCAGACACCAAAGTTCTACTCATTGGTGCAGGAGGAGCTGCAAGAGCTATTGTTGCAGGATTTGCAAAAGAAAAAGCAAAGAGCATAACAATTGCAAATAGAACATTAGAAAAAGCAGAAAATCTTTCAGAGTTTGCAAAAAGTGTAGGATTAGAAGCAAATGCAATGAAAATTGAAGATGTTAAAGATACGGCTAAAGATTATGACATTATAGTTAACGCCACATCAGTCGGTCTTAGAAACGAACCAAGTGTAATTTCTTTAGAAGGAATCAATGAAAAAACAATTGTTTATGATATTGTATACATGCCCATGAATACAGATTTTATCAAAAAAGCAAAAGAAAGAAAAGCAATCATCATTTACGGTTATGAAATGCTATTAGGTCAAGCAGTAAGAGCTTTTGAGATTTGGCACGGCATAGAAGCACCTTATAATGCCATGAAAAAAGCATTGTTAGGAGGATTTTGATGGCAAAAGCTCATGCTACCATTCATGGCGCAGTATCACTAGTAAATGCAATTGCAAATCAAAAAGGGGCCACATTAGGAATAGAATTGAAAGTTGAGGCTATTGTAGAGGCGAGCCCAGGTAAAGGAATAACGATTCAATCTGAAAACAAAAGCCTTAGTTCACGATTAATCAATAAAACAGTTGAAAAAATAGTTTCTAAAAAAGATCTTGAACAAAATAAAATTTCAATAACTCTAGATTCAGAAATTCCAACAGGATATGGACTAAAAAGTTCTAGTGCAATATCTACAGCAATTGCTATGGCATGTGCAAAAATTTTCAAACCAAAACTCACTGATCAGCAGATTTTACTTGCAGGAGTTGATGCATCAATAGAGTCCAAAGTTAGTATAACTGGAGCATATGATGATGCATGTTCTTGTTATTATGGAGGATTCAATGTTACCGATAATGCAAAGAAAAAAAGAATTCAATTTGAAAAAGCACCTGCTAATCTAACAGCAATTATTTTCATTCCAAAAAATAGAAAAAGAGGAAATTTGAATAGATTGAAAATATTCTCATCAATATTTGATAAAGCATGGGAGTTGGCTAGAAAAGCAAACTATTGGGATTCAATGATCATCAACGGCTTGGTAACATCTTCAATTTTAAGTTCAGAGCCACAAATAATTACAGATTTGATTGAAAAAGGAGCAATTGGCGCATCAGTTTCAGGTAACGGACCATCAATAGCTGCAATAACAAAAAAAGAAAACGAGGCAGCCATCAAAAAAGTATTTTCTTCATTAGAAGGACACATTATTGTTTCAAAAATTAACAACAAAAAGGCAGAAGTCCATGAAGTGTAGAGTTGAAAAATCTAAAATTTCCGGAGAGATAATTTGTCCTCCAAACAAAAGCTATACACATAGAGCAATATTTCTTGCATCACTTGCAGGTAAAAATAGCACTGTAGAAAATGTCCTACTTTCAGCAGATACAAAAGCTACAATTGAAGCATGTAAAAAATTTGGGGCAGAAATTGAGGTTGAAAATTCATCAATTATTGTTAAAAATCCCATCAATACAGGCACAAAAGTACCTGAAATCAATACAGAGAACTCTGGAACCACCATCAGAATTGCCTCAGGAATTGCAGGTTTGTTTTCTGAAGAGATTACACTAACTGGAGATTCAAGTTTACAAAAAAGACCAATGCAGCCACTCTTAGATGCACTAACAAGCATAGGTGCACAATGTAGTTCAACTGATGGAAAACCACCAATCAAAATCAAAGGAAAGATCACAGGAGGAGAGGTTAAAATTCCAGGGAATTTTTCTAGTCAATTTATTTCAGCATTATTAATCAGTGCACCATTAACTGAAAAAGGAATCAATTTAACAATTGAAGAAAATCTAGTATCAAAACCATATCTTGATGCAACAATATCTACAATGAGAAAGTTTGGGGTTACAGTTCAGACACTTATTCCATACAAAAGATACAATATCACACCACAAATCTATAAAGAATGTACATTTACTGTACCAATTGATTACTCTAGTCTTGCTCTATTACTATCAGCAAATGTGTTAAACGGAGAAGACATTACGATAAAAGGAAACATGGGAAATTTACCACAAGGTGATGAAGTCTTTATTGATTTCTTAGAACAGTTAGGAGTTCAGATTACAATGGATGATCAACAAATACAAATTAAAACTCCAGAAAAACTAAATGGAGGAAAATTTGATTTGAGTAATTCCCCAGATCTTCTCCCACCACTTGCAATTTTAGCATTGAAATCATCAAAGCCTATTGAAATTTTCAACGTTAAACATGCAAGACTAAAAGAAACCGACAGAATTGCAATTGTTTCAAGAGAACTTGTAAAACTTGGAATCAATATTCAAGAAAAAGAAGATGGGTTGATTTTAGAAGTATCTGAAAAAATTTCGGGGGCAGATTTAAAATCTGAGGAAGATCACAGATTGTTCATGGCTTTTTGTATTGCAGGGATGTATGTAGGAAATTGTTCAGTAACTGACCCAGAATCAGTCAGAGTGTCATATCCAAACTTCATTGAAGAAATGAATCGTATGGGCGCAGACATCAAAATAGAATAAAATTATTTTTCAAAAAAATCACCTAGAGGGATAAAAGGCGCGACCCTGTATAGGGTGAAAAGCATTCTCCTCACCCACAACGCTTTTGCGTAGATAACATGTCTTTTTCGCAGGGCCGCGCAAATTATTCGTTATAATTTACACGATTTTGCATATATTATGTATGTAATTATGATATTTAAGAATATATTAGAATTATTTCATAATATATACAATTATTTTGTAATTTTTAAACAGGTATAATGTACTAATGAAAAGCCCAATTATTGAGCAACAAAATTTTGAAGATATTTCATAATGAGGAATTATAAACATCGATTAACTTTGATAGTATGTTGCCGGGAAGTTCTATTGGTCAGCGTCTTGTTTTAACAAGTTTTGGTGAAAGTCATGGAAAATCCATTGGTGCCGTCTTAGATGGATGTCCAGCAGGATTAGAAATAGATGAAAAAGATATTCAAAAAATGTTAGACCAAAGAAGGCCAGGACAGAATCTTATTTCTACTCAAAGAAAAGAAGGAGACGTTGTTGAAATTATTTCAGGAGTGTTTAGAGGATTCACTACAGGTGCTCCAATTACAATGATAATTTGGAATAGTGATCAAAAATCAAAAGACTATGAAAATTTGAAAACAAAACTAAGACCAGGACATTCAGATTATCCCGCAATGGCAAAGTATAATCATTATAATGATCATAGAGGAGGCGGGAGATTTTCAGGAAGACTTACTGCAACACATGTTATGGGTGGGGCCATTGCAAGAAAATTGCTCAAAGCAACATTAGGTGTTGAGACAAATTCTTTCACATCACAAATTGGAAAAGTAAAGATGGAAAAAGAATTCAATGAAAAGATGATCAATTCAATTTACAAAAATGAAGTTCGCTGCCCAGAAACCAAAACAGCAAAAATAATGAGAGAGAATATTTTAGATGCAAGGAAGAAAGGGGATTCACTTGGAGGTATTATTGAATCAGTTACAACCAAAGTTCCAGTGGGATTAGGGGAACCAATTTTTAGTTCATTAGAATCAGATTTGAGTAAAGCTATATTTTCAATTCCATCGGTAAAAGGAATTGAATTTGGTTCAGGATTTAAAGGCTCAGAACTTTTTGGTTCAGAAAATAATGATCTTTACACAGTAAAGAAAGGAAAAATAATCACAGAAACAAACAGGTCAGGAGGAATCCTAGGAGGCATTTCCAATGGGATGCCAATTACTATGAGAATTGCTTTCAAACCAGCATCATCAATTGCTCAAAAACAAAAAACGGTAGACATTAAAACAAAAAAAGAAACAATTCTTCAAGTCAAAGGAAGACATGACCCATGTGTAGTGCCAAGAGCTCCTCCAGTAGTAGATTCACTTGTGGCATTGACTATAGCAGACCATGCACTACTTTCAGGGGCAATCAGACCAACACTATAAGAAAATGTCAAACATCAATGATCTTCGCAACAAAATGGATGACATTACTCTAAAAATGATAGAGTTGTTGAAAACTAGAACAGACATTGCAAAAGAGATTGGGGAAGTCAAAAAAAATATTGGTAAAGGAGTCACTGATGAGGCAAGAGAAGACAGTCTACGTGGAAAAGTAATTTCACTGTGTAACACTATAGGGCTAGATGAAACAATTGCTACAAAATTTTTAAATTTTCTTTTAAATGAATCAGTTAAAGTTCAATCAACTAACAAGCAAACTCACCTATCAATTTTCTTAAAAGCAAAATCACTTGAAGAAGAGGGGAAAAAAATTATTCATATGGAAGTAGGGGAGCCTGACTTTTTACCACCAAAGATTGTAAAGGATTCATTAGAAGAAGTATTCGATAAAGGCTTTCTAAAATACGGTCAAGCAAAAGGAATGCCAGTGTTTAGAGATGCACTAGCAAAATATGTTTCAAAAAAATTCAAAACAGAGGTTAAAGAAGAAAATATCATCGTTAGTCCTGGTGCAAGATTTTCAATTTTTACAGCAATAACAACACTGCTTAATCCAGGAGAAGAAATGATTGTAATTGAGCCTGCATGGCCAGCCTACAAAGATTGTGCGTTAAATGCAGGAATCAAAGTCAGAACAATCAACACCACACTTGAAGACAAGTGGGATCCATCATTAGAGCAAATCAAAAATACAATCAATTCAAATACAAAAATGATTGTTCTCAACTATCCAAATAATCCAACAGGAAAAATTCTAGATGAGAAATTACAAGACGACATAATTGAATTAGCAAAAAAGAATAATCTCTATGTGTTAAGTGATGAGATTTATTCAGAGTATGCAAAAACAAGTTGGAAAAGTGTTCTAAGTTATAATTATGAAAAAAGCATTGTAACTCAATCATTTTCAAAATCTCATGCAATGACGGGATTTAGAATAGGATATGCCATAGCTGATTCCAAAGTTATTGAAAAAATGGCAAAATTAGAGGCATTATGTTTGACAAATGTCTCAGAATTAATTCAATACATAGCAATGAAAGCCCTTGAGGCAGATACATCCAACAATACTAATACAGTACAAAACAGACTAGATGTGTTGGCAAAAAAAGCAAATGAGATGGGATTAGATTTTGTGACCCCCGATGGTGCAATGTACATTTTTGCTCGAGTTAATCAAGAAGGATTTGACGGAGTTCAATTTGCCAATAGTACACTAGAGAAAGGTTTGGCAGTAGCTCCAGGAGAAGGATTTGGAAATTACAAGAATTTCATTAGACTTTCTGCATGTCAAAATGAAGATATATTGATTGAAGGAATGAATATACTGAGTAACATAATGAGTGAGAATCGATGAAGAAGATCACAGTAATTGGTGCAGGAGGCCAAATGGGTCAATGGTTTGTGAAATATTTTGCAGACAAAGGCTATGAAGTTACAGGATATGATTCAGAAAACAAAATTCCAGGAAAAAACACAATAGTATCAGAATCATTAGTTGGAGGAATTTTAAAAGCAGATTATGTTGTCTTGTGTACACCCACTAGAAGAACACCTGAAATTATTCGATTAATTGCAAAAGAGATGAAACGTGGAACATATCTTATTGAAATTTCATCAGAAAAATCCAAAGTTGTTTCATCACTATCAAAAATGCCAGCTAAAATTAATCCAATTTGCATACATCCAATGTTTGGCCCAGGGATTAAAACAATAAAAGGTAAAAATATTATTTCAGTTCCAATCAAAGATGCTAAAAAAGAATTAACTGTTGCAAAGTCACTATTTGAAGGA
>DATHYS010000041.1:0-44700 GCA_035458995.1 Candidatus Nitrosopumilus sp. | reverse complement strand
GGTACAGTAAAAGATTTGGAAGGAAAAGAATTTTCTGATTTGTCTGTCATGGTGTTTAATCAGGTTAGTCTTGATTCATACATGAATTATAGATGGCAGTGGGAAAATTAATTTCTCTGTTGGTTTGTTGTCGTACCAAATGTATCTCTAACTATATCAGGAAAACTTGCTACCTCAATTCTCATCCAAGTATAATCAGGATCATATAATTTGTAAATTCCTAATCCATCAAAAGTGATAGTAGTAGATTCGCCGGGTGGAATAATTCCAGTTGAAATTCTATTATCAGGAGTAAATGGAGTTACACGATCACCATAGTTTTCTTTTCCACTTAAAAGACTATGATTTTCTATGTCGTCATTTACAATAGTAATAGTAGTACCTGGATGTACAGAAAGTCTATCAATAGAAAAGAATCGAAGATAGGTTGATGCATCAATTCCTGGAACTGTATCATCAATTGTTTGAGAAGATGCACCTTTGTTAATATGAATAATTATATCATTTGGTTTTTCAGATTCTGTTAAAGTTGTGCCAATTTTAGATAAAGTAGATAATTTTGTTGTGTAAATAATTTTGTAAGTATCATCAGATGTCGTAATTCTTCCAGTAAAACCATAAACTGATGCGTCTTTGCTTTCTTCAACTAGTCTTCCAAAAAAGCTAATTGTTGTGTCAGAATCAGTTGAACTCTCAACTTCACCGTTTATTCGAATATATTTTCCTTCACGCAAAAGTTTGCCTTGTAAATTAGAAATTATATAGTCTTCATCATCTAGTGTAATAAAACCATCTTGTACTAGAAAATTAATTGTGCTTCCACGTTGATCTTGAGAATACAACGCCAAATCAATTTCAGAGATTTTAATGGTTTCTTCAGTTACTGCAAATCCAGAACCTTCTAAAAGAAATGCTTGATTTTCAGAAACTTCTGCAAATGATTCATTTAGAAAATATCCAGCTGAAACAACAAGTAAAGCTAATAGTGTAATGGCTGCCTTCATGGTTAATTTCTCATCTAATTTGGTTTATAATTTGCTACTAAATTATTTTAGACTGATTAGGCAAATCCGTGGGAAAGTCAAAAGATTAGAAACCAGGCATGTCCATCATACCTTGCTCCTGAGCCATTTCTATCATGTAAAATTCAAGATATCCTCCAGCTAAAAGAAGACCTGTAACAATACCAATTTCAATTAGTGTTGGTTTGATGAATTGGACCAAATCAATTTTTTTAAAAATTGCTCTGATCAAAATGAAACTGCGTGAAATTCCAAAAGAGTATGCGACTAATTCCATGATTCCAAATGGTGACATGAAAAGAATTGTGAGTGGTTGGATTTCTGCAATTTGGGGCGCAGTTAAAACAATAGATGCAAAGGCAAATCCCGTAGACCAAGCAGAAAAGAGTCCCCATACAATACCAAATCCAGGGATAAACATTGGAAGTGCAATGGTAAGATTGTGAGTGAATATTCCAAATGCATCAATGTCTAAAACAAGTTTTTCAAATTCTTCCATAAAGAGCTCTGCCTCTTCTTCAGAAACAGTTGATAATGAGCCGATTTGAAACAAAGCTGCAAAAAGTGCCATAAAGACAAAGAATGCGATTATTCTAATTTTATTCACACAGCCATATCCTACGAACAATATTTGAGGGTTAGTGTAGGCGCAGATTTAATTAAACCAGATTATACTTTTTGATATGAAAAAGGAACTTACTCTTGCGTTAAACTATGCATTAAACAAGGGATTCCAGATTCATCCAGATGCTTTTAAAATTCTAGAGAATGTTGATGTTAAAAAATTAGAGAGAATAATTAAAGAAATAGTCAGAGAGAAGACCAGACAGAAATTATTTCAGATCAATCAAGATGATTTGGAAACCTATCTTGGGATCAAGGAGGATGCATCATTACAAAGTGAAGTTAAGGTGTTGTTTGATCCAACTAGCAAGATTACGTCTGGGGAGGGAGTCAAAGGTTACAATGCTTTGTTTTCAAGTCGTTTTAACAAGCTTAAACGAATCATATCAGACAGACCAGAATCCAAAATGCTCAAGTCTGCTGCATCTCTAAAAAATGCAAAGATTGAGGATGATTTGTATGTGTGTGGGTTGGTATCTACTAGAAATTCTGAGAGAAACATCACAAAGATAGTCCTAGAAGACCCCTCAGGCTCGTTTGAGGGTATAATTTTTGATGAGGAATTGCAAAAGACAGCAGGAACCTTGCTTTTGGATCAGTTTGTAATGGCAAGAATTGGCTCTGCAAAAAATTCAGGATATATTATCAAGGATTTGATTTTGCCAGACCTTCCTGAACAGGCAAAAAACAAATCAGAAAGTGAGGCATATGCCGTCTTTTTATCAGATTTGCATATTGGAAGCAAGTATTTCATGGAAGATGAATTCTCAGAATTTGTGTCTTGGATATCAAGTCCGGATCCTATTGCACGAAAAATTCGATTTGTTTTGATTGGTGGGGATTTGATTGATGGGGTTGGTATTTACCCAAATCAGAACAAAGAGTTGGTTTGTCAGACCATACAGGAGCAGTTAAAGAAAGTAGAAGATTTGATTGATAAAATTCCTAAAAATGTAAAAATTGTCATAATGCCTGGAAACCACGATCCTGGAAGAAGGGCTTTACCCCAACCAGCAATTCCAAAAAAATACAATTCTGGTTTGTGGGAAAGAGAAAACGTGGTAATGGTTGGAAATCCAGCAGTAGTATCACTAAATGGAGTCATAGTCTCAATGTTTCATGGTCAAAGTATTGATGATATTGTAAAGACCACTCCAGGTCTCAGTTATGACAGACCTACTAACGTTATGAGACATCTGCTCAGAGCAAGACATCTTAGTCCAATTTATGGCAGTCAGACACCTATTGCGCCTGAAATGGAGGATCTTTTAGTAATCCAAGACATTCCAGATATCTTTCATGTAGGTCATGTCCATAGGGCTCAACTGGATATGTACAAGGGAATATTATTGGTAAATTCAGGCTCTTGGCAAAAACAGACACCGTTCCAGGCCAGTGTAGGAATGACCCCAAATCCAGGAATTGCCCTTATGGTGAATTTGAAAACTTTCCAAGTATTTCATCAAAATTACAGTTCCAATTTAGATAATGTCCTGCAAAGTTAGATCATCTTTGAATGATTTTTTTATCATTTCTGATGATATTGTGAGTTTGAATTTTTTTGTTCTTCCATGAATTCCTTGATGGATGAGTCTTCCAGAGATTAGTCCTGATAATTCAATTTCACTAAGCATTTGAGTAATTCTTCTTTGGGTCAGCTCGTCTTTTCCCACAATTTTACAGAGGTTTTTGTAAGAAGAGTATATCTCACCAGTAGAGGGGCCATTTGCCTTCATTATTGCAATAAGGACTAGTTTTTCATGAAGTGGGAATGATTTGAGGGATTTTTCTTCCTTGTTTTCTTCAATTTTTTGGGAGGCTTCTCTGACATGCTCAATTGTTACTTTGTCAGATTGTTGTCTCTCAGCAAGTTCGCCTGCGACACGAAGTAAATCAATTGCCCTACGAGCATCCCCGTGCTCTCCTCCTGCAAGGGCGGCAATCAGATTTATGGCAGGTTCCATTACAGAGTTTTCTATAAATGATTCAAGGATTCTTTCCTCTAGAATTTTTTTAATTTGTTCAACATCATAGTTTGTAAAGACAACTTCTTCTTCTCCCAGACTGCTAATTACCCTAGGATCCAGTTTTTCTTTGAATGTCAAATCATTTGATATTCCAACCAAAGTCAATGAACCTTGTTTTAGGCGCTCATTTGCCCTGGTTAATTGGTATAAGATATCCTTGCCTGTTTTTGCGACTAGTTGTGCTAAATAATCAATCTCATCAATTACAAAAATGGCATTGAGATTTTTCATTTCAATTATGTTTAGTAGTCTTTTGAAGACTTCGCTAATTGCAAGTCCTGTAGTAGGTAATTCCTTCTCATTTAGGTCTAATTGCCTGCCTAGGCTGACTAGTAATCCGTAGAGAGTAGTTTCTTCTTTTGAGTTAGTATAGATTAGTTTGATTGGAAAATTAGATTTCTCAACTCTTTCTTGAATTTTATCAATCACCCTTTTTACAACTAGAGTTTTACCAGTTCCAGGTTTTCCATAAACCAAAAGATTTGATGGCCTGGATTGTTTTAGGATGGGTAATAGTGAATGTGTGACTTGTTCTAATTCTGAATCTCGATGTAGAATTATTTCTGGTTTGTATGAAAAGTGAAGACTATCTCTGTTTTTAATAATTGATTTTCCAGATTCAGCTGCATCAAGTAATCTATCAATTGGGTCAGACATACTCACACACCTTCATTTCCTCTCAACAATAACACAATCATATCTGAATTAAGAGAGTATAGAATAGAATAGTAATAGTAGTTTAGTTTGTAATTAATTATTTTTAGTTAGTTTTAGATTTTCTTAAAAAAAAATTAAAGAAAAAGATAGAGTGGAAATATTGGTGTGTGGGTTTAGTCGTGATTAGGAGTGAGTTAACATGATTGTTAAAATGGTGTTAAGAAAAACCCAAAAAAGGTCATTTTAACCCCCTTATTTCCATTCCAGGCGTTAAGAAAGATGTTAACAATGTGAATATCTCATTTCTAACCCCTTCATTTCCATTCCAGGCGTGAAAACCTCTTATTTTAGGGGCTTAATTGAACATGAATTGTTAATAACAAAAAACATGCTAGGCGTGGGCTAGGCAGTCAATGTTAACAAACCATTTAGTTAACAAAGATTCGCGGATCATTTCAACTGTTAACATTCGATCCGATAGATCTCAAAGATGGCTAAAAAACGAATACGGATAGACATGGAGGACTCTGATGGTGCCAAATATGACATCAAATTAGAGGGAAACGTAACAAGGGAAAAAGTTCTCAAAATATTCGAAATGATGGACTTGATGAATATTGAAGAAGAACAAGAAGTTACAAACATGGATTCTGTAGGTTCTAAAATATGGAATATTGTAGACAAATTCTTCCCAATGGGCAAATTCACATCAACTAACATTTTAGAAAAATATGAAGACGAATACAACGAACCTGTAAAACTCAGTATAATCTCTACATACTTGTCTAGATTCTCCTCAAAAGGTAGGGTAAATAGGACTAGAACTGGTAGAGAATGGACATATCAAACCATCAAATTGGCCCAAAAACAACAATAATCAATCAAGAAATAGTGACTTTTCTAACCAATAATCGGTCTTTTCCAAGAATTACTTTAACATATTCTCCTTTTTGGATGTCCATATACTTTCTAAACTGTTTAGGGATTGAAATTGTACCAGCAGATGTAATTTTTACCAACACTTCATTCTCATTTACTGACATATTACGCTTATAATTTAATAATATATATAATTTAATATATTATCTAATTATAATTTCATTATAAAATATGACTGATTTGGGTAAAAATACACCATAATCCTTGAAATTTATCTCTAAAAAATTTCTATTATCCTATTGAACTGCTTCTATTTGTTCTACTTTTGCAATTCCTTTTTCAGTAATTGAATAAGTATATGGTTTTGATTCAGTATTTCGCTGGACATATCCCTCTTCAAACAACTTTTTCATCAGGCGTGAAGTGTGTTCTCTGCTTTTCTTTAATGTGATTTGTATGTCACGTGATGTCATAGCTTTGTTTGTGATTAGATGCAACACATAATCAATTGGATTTGTAGGTGTAAGACTAGGAATACTAGGCGTAGAAACTTCCTTTTCAGGCAGAATTTCAGGTTTTGATTCAACCTCAATTGGCTTTTTCTGCACTTGATTATTTGCTAACTTCTCTAAAAATTGTTTTAATTCCAGGTTAGGATCCTCTACTTTTTGCTCAATTCCTTGTATTTCTAGAGCATCTAGGCGTATTTTCATGTCAATTAACTGTCTTTCATAATATTCTAATCGTTCAGTTTGTGATGCATCAAATACTTCACTCTTAGTTTTAACAAATGGTCTAATCTTAAAGTAGGCATACAACCCTACAATTCCCACAATAAATGCCAAAATCACACTTAAAATCACTTCAGGATCAGGAATTTCTACTAACATCACACTAACTGTGCCTGTGACGTGATTTATCGTGATTGAACAACAATAATTCACACTTTAGATTAACAAACTCACACAAATTATCACAAACAAACTGAAATGATACTATCTTGACAAATCACAAACATCACATATTGCATGCCTGACGAATGAGCCTATCTATCACACTTATCACTTCATCTTCCCTTTCAGGAAAAATATCACTCTCATTTATCACACTAATCTGCTCAGAAAGCTTTGATATCACATCTATATCATCAGGCAAAAGTATGCCTAGACCACGAAAAAGTATGATTGAATAGAATAATCCAATTAATTTGTCTCTAGACTGCCCAACTTGCCTGTAATACGCACCTTTAGATATAGAAAAATTAGATTCTAGAAGATCCTTCTGATTTAAAATAATTTCAACTTGTCGCTCTGTAAACAGTGATTTTTTGATAATTTTACGTATAATATTGTTAAAATTAGATTCTTCTAACTTGTCCATAGCTATACAAATCTGTATACAACATTCCAATTAAACTTTAAAGAGACATACACAGACCAACTTCATGGCTAAAGATAAAGTAGAATCATTCCTAAAATCAGAATTAAAAAAGAAAAATGCATTACTATTCGTATTAATCGACTCAGAAGTATCAAACCTAGAAGCATCAAGTAAACTTGCTAAGGATGTTGAAAAGATTGGCGCATCTGCCATCTTAGTAGGAGGCTCTTCTGCGACTGATCAGATAGAGATGGCTCAAGTGGTCAAAGGCATTAAAAAAGGTCTAAAAATTCCAATTATTCTATTTCCAGGTAATGTTACTGGTGTTGTACCTGATGCAGATGCCATATTGTTTAGCTCACTAATGAACTCTGAAAATCCTTATTTTATTACTCAGGCACAAGCTTTAGCTGCTCCTAGTGTTGCTAAATTTGGATTAGAGCCACTTCCAACTGCATATTTAGTCATTGGAGATGGTACATCCGCTTGGTTTGTTGGCTCAGCAAGAGGAATTCCATTTGAAAAACCAAAAATCGCTGCTGCGTATTCATTGGCAGCTCAATTCCTTGGAATGAGATTTGTATATCTTGAAGCAGGTTCTGGTGCAAAAACCAACGTTACACCCGAAATGGTAAAGACTGTCAGGCATGCATTTAATGGATTTTTGATCGTTGGTGGGGGTATCAAAGACGAAAAAACTGCCGCCAGTCTTGTTAAAGCTGGCGCTGATGCTCTCGTAATTGGAACCTTCCTTGAAAAGGGCGGAAGTCTCAAAAAACTCGAAAAAATAGCAAAAGCAATTCAAAGTAGCAAGTAGTAGAGGACTGTACATGTCTGAAAATGATGCAATATCCCGAATTAGTGATATTCCAATGCCGGATTATTATCTTGATTACTATTCTAGCCTTTCAGATGAGACTTATTCTATATTTGAACACGCAGCAGCAGCAAAATCTAGTTTAGCAGATTCCTCAGGAATTATTGAGCCTAAAATCGCATTTGACTTGGCTGATCGTGTTGCAAAAATGCACGAAATTGACATCGCTGATCCTTTGAGAGAAATTCTAAAAATTAATGGAAAAGAACTCTCTGCATTAATCTTAGCAAAAGAGATTGCTTTAGGCAAATACTGTCTACCTGATGCAACTTTAGAAGACAAACTAGATCTTGCAGTACGTGTAGGATTGGCAATCATTACTGAAGGTGTCACTATTGCACCATTACAAGGAATTAGTGAAGTAAAAATTAAGAAAAATAAAGACGGAACCGAATATCTTTCAGTTTCAATTGCTGGACCGATGCGTTCAGCAGGTGGAACAGAATCTGCAGTAACTCTACTTATTGCAGACCATGTTAGAAAAATTGCTGGCCTATCAAAATTCCAAGCAAATTCATTTGATGATGAAACAGGAAGATTTGTTGAGGAATTAAGAATCTATGAGAGAGAAGCTAGTAGTTTCCAATTTCATATTTTAGATGAGGATATTGAACATGTCATTTCTAATCTTCCAGTTGAACTAGCTGGTGTCGATACTGATCCATTTGAGGTTGTAAACCATAAATCCATGGCTCGAATTCAGACAGACCGAGTAAGGGGTGGAGCCTTGCGTGTTCTCAATGATGGTTTGATTGGCAGATCAAAAAAACTCCTCAAAAGAATTGAATTGTATAATCTTGATGGGTGGGAATGGCTTAATGATCTAAAAGGAGCTGTTCAGACTGGAGATAATCAAGAGGATGCTGCTGCTAAAAGAATGCGCGAGGTGATTACAGGCAGATCTGTATTATCTATGCCTAACAAATTAGGTGGATTTAGGCTAAGATATGGCAGAGCATGTAATACGGGCTTTGCAGCAGTAGGAATTCATCCAGTAATTGCTGAAATTCTTGATCATACTGTAGCAGTAGGAACCCAAATCAAAATAGACATCCCTGGAAAAGGAGCAACTGTAGCATTTGTTGACTCCATTGACACTCCAACTGTTCGTCTTAACAATGGAAATGTTGTAAAAATTAGAGATGTAAAACATGGATTAGAAATTAAAAATGAAATTGAAAAAATTTTACATTTAGGTGACATTTTAATTTCATTTGGAGACTTTTTAGAAAATAATGCACAATTGATACCATCAGAATATGTGGAAGAATTTTGGATAGAGGAATTAAAACAAAAAATTCAAAAATATGAGCCTAAGGATGAATATCTAAATCAATATCTAAATAAAATTCCTACAATTGATGAAGCGCTAAAAATATCACTTGATTTTAAAATCCCACTTCATCCACATTATCTATATTTCTGGGATAGGATATCATCAGAAGATCTTAGCAGACTTTTGGAACCAACAAAAGTCAATGAAACATCCATAGAATATTCAAATCAAATAAAAAAAATACTAGAAGATTTAGGAACTCCACATAAAGTTGAAAATGATTCAATAATACTTGAACACCAAGAAGCAAAAATTTTCTTTAATCTTCTATTTCGTGAAAAACCAACTATTAGTGATTTATCTGTACCACAAATCTTATCAAAATCATCTGGTATCCAAATTAACAATAAATTTTCAACAAGTATTGGAGTTAGAATAGGTAGACCTGAAAAAGCAGCAGCAAGACAGATGAAACCCGCTACACATGTTTTATTCCCAGTAGGTGAAAAAGGTGGACCTACAAGAGATCTTCTCAAAGCTTCTAGAACTGAGCACTTTTTTGCCAATATCTTCAATCGTCATTGTACAAAATGTGATCAACCTTCAATTGGCATAAAATGTTCTATTTGTGGTACAAAAACATCAATCAATTACAGGTGCTCAAATTGTAGAGACACTCTTGAAGAACCATTTTGTGAAAAATGTAAGCGTAAAGCTCCTGCTCATTCTCACAAAGAATTTCCATTAAAAGCTAAATTGCTTTCAGCACAAGAAAAGATGGGAATTCGTGTAAAAGAACCATTCAAAGGAGTAAAGGAATTGATCAATCAAGATAAAATTGCAGAACCTCTTGAAAAGGGACTTGTAAGACAAAACTTTGGATTAACTACTTTCAAAGATGGAACCGTAAGGTTTGATGCAACTAATTCCCCATTAACACAATTCAAACCATCATGGATAGGTACATCAATTGAAAAATTAAAGGAGCTAGGATATTCTCACGATATTGATGGAAAACCTCTTGAATCTATAGATCAAACTATTGAGCTTCGAATGCAGGATGTAATTATTCCATATGAAAGTGGAAACTATCTAGTTTCAACTTGCAAATACATTGATGTTTTATTAGAAAAATTCTATGGAAAGTCTCCATTTTACAATGTAAAAAATTCAGAAGAACTTCTTGGTCATTTGATAATTGGTTTAGCCCCTCATACATCTGTAGGAATAGTAGGACGAATTATTGGATATACTGAAACACATGTATGTTTTGGAACTCCAAATTGGCATTCTGCCAAACGAAGAGATGCAGATGGTGATGCAGATTCAATAATGCTATTGATGGATAGTCTTCTTAATTTTTCAAGACAATTTCTTTCTGATAGAATTGGTGGTTTAATGGATGCACCTTTACTTATTCAGCCTCATGTTTTACCACATGAATCTCAACCACAAGCACATAATCTTGAAGTTACAAAAATACTTCCACTTGAATTCTTTGAATCTACATTCAAAGAGATAAAATCTTCTGATGTTAGCTCAATTGAAATTATCAAATCCAGACTTGAAACTGAAAGACAATTCTATGATTACCACTTTACACATTCAACTTCCTCACTAACCACTTCAAAATCACGAAGTGCATATTCTACACTAGGCTCCATGCTTGACAAATTTGATATGCAAGTCAGAAACGCGGAATTAATCAATGCTGTAAATACATCAGAAATTGTTTCAAATGTAATTTCAACACATCTTGTTCCAGATCTAATGGGTAACCTAAGAGCATATGCTAGACAAAGCTTTAGGTGTACTGCATGTGGAAAATCATTCCGTAGAATGCCTCTTATCCAAACTTGTGTATGTGGACATAAACTAATTGCCACAATTACAAGAGGTTCGGTAGAAAAATATCTAAAACTTGCAAAAAGATTGGTTGAAAAATATGATGTTGGTGAATACCAAAAAGGAAGAATTCATGCTCTATCTGATGAAATCGAACTAGTATTTGGCAAAAGTAAGGGAGATCAATCTTTACTTACAGATTATTCGTAAGTTTATCTTAATTTGACGTATTCGTAGGCGCCTAATTTGTTATCAAAACAGAACTTCACTTTTTGATAATCTTTTCTGAATGTTTTAACTTTAGAAAGAATCTTCTTTGGATCTTTCTTATCAATTACAACTTGTTTGATGTATGATGCAATTTCTTGCATTTCATTCTTTTTCATACCAAGCCGTGTGATTTCAGAAACTCCTAATCTAATTCCACCTGGATGGAAATAATTTCTTCCAGCTTTAATATCCCCTGGAATTAATTGCCTGTTTACAATGATGTTTGCTTTTTCTAAATCAGCTTCAACTTTTCCACCGTCAGAATAATCTAACACATTAACTGCAATTTGATGTGACTGTGTAAATCCTCTACTTTCACCTAATACTTTGAATCCTGCATCACTCAAAGCTTCTGCAAATATTTTGGCATTTTTGATTACTGCACTTGCATAATCTTTTCCAAATTCTAAAGCTTCAGCAAAAGCTACTGCTTTTCCAGCCATATGATGAATATGATGACTACTAGTTAACCCAGGGAAAGTAGCTTTCTTGATGACCTCTTCATGTTCTTTTGAACCCAAAACAAGACCGCCTTGTGGCCCAAACAATGTCTTATGAGTACTCATAGTCATAGTATCTGCACCTTCTCGTAGAGGGTCTTGGAATTTACCACCCGCAATTAATCCTGCAACATGAGCTGCATCATAATTGATATGCATATCATAACTTTTCAGAAAATCTGATAGTTCTTTGACAGGATGAGGAAATAAAAACAATGAACCACCAAACATTGCCATTTTTGGTAATCGATTTGATTTTTTAAGATCTTTCACTTTTTGTTTTGTTTTATCTACATCAATTGTCATTTCTTCTGCATCAAAAGGATAGAATTCAATTTCTAATCCATGAACTAACCCAGCAGTTCCAGAATGTTCTTTTTTACCATGTGAAATATGTCCACCAGCTGGAATTGAAGGAGCTAACATTACATCTCCAGGATTTGTATACCCTGAATATACCGCCAAATTTGCAACAACTCCTGAAATCGGTCTAACATCAGCAAATTTTGCCTTGTATAATTTTTTAGCTAATTTCATACATTCAAACTCTACATCATCAATGTAGACACAACCTGCATAGACTCTTTCACCAGGCCATCCTTCTGCATATCTATTACCAAAATCAGAAATTATTGCTTCTCTTACTGCTGGACTAGGAATGTTTTCACTAGCAATTAATGGAATTGAGTTTTCAAACCATTTGTGATGTTCTTTTAATTTTGTAAAAATTTTATCGTAAGATTGTCTATTCTGCGATTTGGCCATATTTTGCATCTTGATTTTCCCAATTTAAAAACACCGATATGATTTGAAAAACACCGATCTTGATCTGGAAGGTATAAAAGGGGAATCCGGAGTTTTGGCATCTATGGGAATGCAAGCAACCTCAAAGGGAAATATGCCCGTTGTATTGCTAAAAGAGGGCGGTTCTGAAACTAAAGGAAGAGAAGCCCAAAAGAATAACATTGCAGCAGCCAAAATTGTTGCTGAAATTGTTCATACCAGCCTTGGACCAAGAGGCATGGATAAAATGCTAGTCGACTCATTAGGCGACGTTACAATTACAAATGATGGTGCAACCATCCTCAAAGAAATTGATGTTCAACATCCAGCAGCAAAAATGCTAGTTGAAATCTCTAAAACTACAGATAATGAAGTTGGAGATGGTACAACATCTGCTGTGATTTTGGCTGGCGCTTTATTATCACAAGCTGAATCATTAATTGATTCAGATGTGCATCCAACAATTATTGTTGATGGATATAGAAAAGCTGCAAGAAAAGCAAAAGAGTTCTTAGAAGAAATTGCAGATACAATTTCTGCAAATGACAAAAATATTCTAAATAAGATTGCAAAAACCTCAATGCAAACAAAACTTGTTAGAAAAGATTCTGATCTTCTTGCAGATATTATTGTAAAATCAGTACTTGCTGTTTCAGAAAAAACTGGCGAGTCTTATGATGTTGACATTGATGACATTAAAGTAGAAAAGAAAGCAGGGGGTTCAATAAAAGACTCTATGATTATTGAAGGAATTGTTCTAGACAAAGAAATTGTTCATGGGGGTATGCCAAGAAGAATTACTGATGCCAAAATTGCATTAATCAATACTGCATTAGAAATTAGTAAAACTGAAACTGATGCCAAAATTAACATTTCAAACCCTCAACAACTCAAATCATTTTTAGATGAGGAAAATAGAATGCTAAAAACAATGGTTGACAAAGTCATCGGCTCTGGTGCAAATGTTGTCTTATGTCAAAAAGGATTAGATGATATGGCTCAACATTATCTAGCAAAAGCAGGAATTATTGCAGTTAGAAGAATTAAAGAAAGTGATCTTACAAAATTAGCAAAAGCAACTGGTGCTAGAATTGTTACAAATCTTGATGATCTTTTTGAAAAAGATCTTGGTTCAGCTGAAGTTGTTGAAGAGAAAAAGATTGAAGAAGACAAATGGGTATTTGTTGAAGGATGCAAACATCCAAAATCTGTAACTTTACTTCTTCGTGCAGGCTCACAAAGAGTTGTTGATGAAGTTGAACGTTCTGTTCATGATGCTTTAATGGTTGTAAAAGATGTAATGTTAAAACCACAAATAGTTGCAGGTGGAGGAGCTCCTGAAACATTTGCAGCAACTAAAATCCGAGGTTGGTCAAAATCTTTAGAAGGTAGAGAGCAACTTGCAGCAGAAAAATTTGCTGATGCATTAGAAGAACTTCCAATGGCACTGGCTGATAATGCTGGAATGGATCCAATTGATACACTTACACTTCTTCGTTCAAAACAACAGAAAGGAGAAAAATGGACTGGAATTGATGTTATGAAAGCAAAGATTGGTAATATGAAATCAAGTGATATCATTGAGCCACTAGCTGTTAAATTACAAATTGTCTCTGCTGCTGCTGAAGCTGCATGTATGATTCTTAGAATCGATGATGTAATTGCAACCCAAAAATCTGCAGGTGGTCCACCTGGTGGAGAAGGTGGAATGCCTGGAATGGGTGGAATGCCTGGAATGGGTGGAATGCCTGGAATGGGTGGAATGCCTGACATGGGCGGAATGATGTAAATTATTTTGAAATTTTTCAAAACTTTAATTGCTAATTTTATTTACGAAAAATGTTGAATAAAACATCCACGAAAATGCTCACTGGTTTCAAATACATTTACCTAGTTGCATTTTTTGCATTACTTGCAGGATTTTTCCATCCACTAATCACTAACACAAGTTTTGATGGAGTAATCATTGGTGTATTGGTATTGTTTGTAGGACTTGCAGGAGGGGTTTTACTATACAGATCTGCAACATCTGAGAATAAAAGAGCAATATTTCTCGGAGGTGGATTTGCTCTGATTTCTATTTCATTATATTATATTTTTCAATTAACTGGAAGAGTCTAAACATCAAAATACAAATAAAATTCATGTGGGTGTGGTCTGATAGCTATCTCACGTTGATCTCTTCTTTCTAATTCTATAATTTTGTCAATTACATCATTTGTATAAATTGGATTAAGGAATTTCCTATCGCTTTCTAGCTCATCTAATGCTTCACCTAGACTTTTTGGAAGAACTCCTATTCCTCGCTTGGTTCTATCTGATTTTGTCATCTTGAAAATATCATCACGAACTTGATCACCAGGATCCATCTTTTTCTTAACTCCGTCCATTCCTGCTGCAGTAACTGCTGCAAATACAAGATATGGATTAGATGAAGGATCTGGTGCTCTAAATTCAAGTCTTTTAAGATTAGAATAATTCTTTCCTTTGAGATGTTTTGGAACTCTAACAATTGCAGAACGGTTTCCAGAACTCCAAGCAATATATGCAGGAGCTTCATATCCTGGGACTAATCTGTGATATGAGTTTGTTGTTGGGTTACCAATTGCAGATAATGCT
The DNA here is from genome assembly GCA_035458995.1 of Candidatus Nitrosopumilus sp. Taxonomy (GTDB): domain Archaea; phylum Thermoproteota; class Nitrososphaeria; order Nitrososphaerales; family Nitrosopumilaceae; genus Nitrosopumilus. The sequence continues at coordinate 29,941 of DATHYS010000041.1, read as the reverse complement.
TTTGCGTGATTAATTATACCACCACAGAAATATCTTCCAAGCTGGCTTAATTCAATCTCATCATCTGGATCATAAAATGCATTTTCATTTCCTTTCCATAAACTAACATTAACATGCATACCAGAACCAGAATCCATTGCAATTGGTTTTGGCATCATTGTTGCAACTTTTCCATATTTCTGTGCAACATTTCTAATTACATACTTGTAAGATTGTGCAGCATCTGCAGCATTTGTCATATAATCATATTTGATATCTATTTCACATTGTCCTGCAGTTGCAACTTCGTGATGATGATTATCACATAAAATTCCGAAATTTCTGTTTAAAATATTTACACATTCATTTCTGTAAGGTGTCAAAGTATCAGCTGGAGTACTTGGATAGTATCCTTCTTGTAATCCCATAGGGTATCCATCTCCTGATTGACTCCATGGAGCTTCTTTTGATTCAATTGAATATGATTGACCTTTGTATGGTGTTAGAACATCCCAATGCACTTTATCAAAAACAAAGAATTCAACTTCAGGACCCCATGTACTATAATCATATCCTTGAGTTTTGATGTATTCTTCAGCTTTTTGAGAAATTCCCCTTGGATCTCTTGATAATCTTCCTCTATCTTCACCCCAATAAACATCACAAAGAAGTCTTGCAGTTTTATTTTCAGTTAACCAAGGAATTATTGCAAATGTATTTGGATCTGGTTTTAAAAGTAAATCTGAATCATCGATACTGGCAAATCCAATAATTGATGAACCATCTAATTTTGGTAATCCATCTCGCATCTGTTCAGGAGTAAATGTATTTGCTGAAATTGTGGTATGATGAAAGTGACCTGTTAAGCCTGTAAATTGTAGATCAATGAATTGAATTCCTTCATGTTGAATTCTTGAGAAAACTTCGTCAGGGGAATATGTTACTTGTATTGCTTTACCGTGGCTGACTTTATATGGCAATTTATTCTTCAATCAAACACAAATACATCAGCCATTTAAGGATTAGGTAAGAAATGTCAGAATCAAATCAAATAGATATCAATTCATTACATCATACAGTTTTACGAGAAACTGAAAGTGATGATATTATAGAAATTGATCCTAACTTTTACAGAAACCTAGCTGACTTTATCGGAAATTTACGAAAACAAGAATTTGATGGTGTTGAAAATAAAATCAAAGATACTATGATAGAAATGGTCACAGAATTAACATCTGTATTAATAAAAATTAGACTAGATAAAATTTCAAAATCTTCAGATTTGGAGATAAGTTCTCTTTTAGATGAAGAAAAATTCATTTTAGATTCACAAGAGGATCAAAAAGAAAGGACAGAAATGATTCTTTCAGCAACAATTAATGGAAAATCAAAATTTCTTGAATCTCTAGCTCAAAATCATAAAACCAAGAAAATTGTTGTTCGATTTTTACATGAAGTAGATGAAATTGTTGGTGCTGATTTTGAAAAATATGGGCCTTTTAAAATTGAAGATATAGCTACAATTCCTTATGAGAATGCTCAGGCTTTAATTGCCAAAAATGTTGCAACTAAGGTTCATTTGGAAGATTAGATAGAAATTATACCTTCTTTCATCATAATATATGTCTCATACAGGTGTTGATGTTATTGATTTTCTTTTTTACACAATTTATCCTGTAATTGGAATTTTTATTGTAGAAGTAATTAGTCGACTAGTTAAAGCTCCAAAATGGATAAAATTATGGACCCAAGCTATAGTATCATTTGGTTTTGGAATTTATTATTGGTTTATTCTACCTGCACCACAAAACTTTCCGTTGACTGCTATGGTAATGTTTGCACTTGGCATAGCTCTAATCTATCAGGGAAGACGAGCAAAAATTTCTCCTGAAAAAAGTCCTTATTGATTTTAAAATCTACCAAAAATTCTTTTTAAAAAATTTGGCTTGTCTCGTCCACCATCTCGAATAACTTTTTTTTCACCAAATCTTTTTGCTCTTATTTGACTGAGTTTTACACATCTATGTTCTTCTGGAAGTCGATGTTCTGCACAAAAAGGATCTTTGCAATAATTGCATTGAAATGGCATATCTGTTAAATCTCCACAATATGCACATTTTTCTGATTCCATAGATTACAAGGTAGTTTTTCATTTAATAAAGGTGATAGAATTTTTGCTGATACTTTTTTGGTCTAAACATTTTTACGATGATAATATTGAACCAAACTAAATGATTCAGGGCAAAGTTGCAATAATTACAGGAGCAAGTAGTGGTATTGGATATGCTACTGCTTTAAAATTATCAAAGGCAGGAGCTAAAATTGCAATTGGTGCAAGACGTGTTGATAAATTAGAAGAATTGGCAACACAAATCACTGATAATGGTGGAGAAGTATATTTTCAAAAACTAGATGTCACAAAAAGAGAGGAATGTGACAATTTTGCAAAAGCAGTTTTAGAGAAATGGAATTCTATTGACATTCTAGTAAATAATGCAGGATTGATGCCTCTGAGTTTCTTTAAAAGTCTCAAAGTAGATGAATGGGACAGAATGGTTGATGTTAACATTAAAGGAGTTTTGTATATGGCAGGCGCTGTAATTACTCATATGAAAGAGAAAAAATCAGGTCACATTGTTAATTTATCATCTGTTGCAGGAAGAATTGTTTTTCCTGCTGGTAGTGTTTATTGTGCAACAAAGCATGCAGTTGCAGCTTTTAGTGAAGGATTAAGACAAGAATTCAGTGTTCGTTCTAACATTAGGGTAACTAGTATTGAACCAGGAGTAGTTGCAACAGAACTTAATGATACAATTACTGATGAATCTCTAAAAGGATTTGTAGAAAACACAAAGAAAATGGAATCTTTACAAGCAGAGGACATTGCAAATGCAATTCACTATGCAGTTGATTCACCAAATTATGTTAATGTAAATGAAATTCTAATTCGACCTACAACACAAGAACGTTAAGTTGACAAATATTCCACATGTTTTAATTTTAGGAGGAGGATTTGGAGGACTATCAGCTGCAAACGAATTAAGGAATTCATTACCATCTTCAGAAGTAAAAATTACTGTAATTGATAAAAAAGACTGGTTTATGGTAGGATTTGCTAAATTATGGATTATCAATGGAACACGAACTTTTGAAAATTCAATTGGTTCATTAAAAGAACTAGAAAAAAAAGAAATTGATTTTGTTCAAGATGAAGTTACATCAATAAATCTTGAAGATAATAAAGTTGAAACTAAATCACAAAAATTCTCTTTTGATTTTCTAATAATTTCTATGGGAGCAGTTTTAGCTCCTCAAAAAATTCCTGGATTGGAGGAAAACGGATTCAATCTATATGATCATAATCATCTTTCAGAAATCCATAACAAACTTCAGCATATTGAGTCTGGAAAAATAGCAATTTCTATTATGGGCATGCCTTACAAATGCCCTCCAGCACCATTTGAGGCTAGTTTGCTAATAGATTCCATGCTTAGAAAACGCGGTGTTCGTAATTCTGTTCAAATTGATTTCTACAGTCCTGCTCCAATTACCTTACCTGCTGCTGGACCTGAAGTGAGCAAACAAATTCTTGAACTAGTAAATTCCGAAAAAATTAATTTTCATAATTCATCCAAAATCAAATCTGTTGAACAGAATAAATTAATTTTTGAAAATAGTGAAGCTGATTTTGATTTATTATTGGCAGTTCCCCCACATGTTGCTCCAAAAGTAATTTATGATTCTGGATTAGCTAAAGATTCAGGATTTATTCCAATAGATAGAGATTGTAAAACACCTTTTGAAAATGTCTTTGCAGTAGGTGATGTAACTAGTTTAACTGTTGCAGAGAATATGACAGTTCCAAAAGCTGGAGTTTTTGCAGAAGGTGAAGGAGTTACAGTTGCAAAAAACATTATCTCAAAAATTCAAGCAAAAGAAAGTTCTGCATTATTTGATGGAAAAGGTGGGTGTTTTATTGAATCTGGAAGAGATACAGCATCTTTAATTGAAGTTGATATGTTCACAAATGATAAGCCATCAACCAATCTTACAGAGTCCACTTCAGATAATCTTTCTAAAAAAATTGAATTTGAAAAAGAAAGACTATCAAAATGGCTTTAGTTTATTCGTCTGAATCATCCCTTTTTGAAAGATGTTCTAAAATGGCTTTGACTCCTACATCTAATTCTTGATTATCTTTTGAAAGATTGAGTTTTTCTGGAATACTGTTTTTAAAATCTTCAGCTTCTGATTCTATACTTCTTTTTTGAATACAGTCAAGATGATCCTGATCTGTAGCAGAAATCTTGTGACAAATATTGCAAAGTTTCATTGATTCTATTAATTGATAGGACGATTTAATAATTTCATTTTGTGCCTCTGAAGCGAGGGAACGTAGTCTAGCTTGGTATGATACTAGTCTGGGGGACTAGTGGTCGCAGGTTCAATTCCTGCCGTTCCCATTACAATTTTAGAACTTTGAGTAATTGTTCAAAATTCTCTTTTGATTTTTCTTGCTTGTATGATTTTAATGCCTGAATGATTTTTTCTTTGGATGGATTTTTGTAAATTTTCTGAGCCTTTTTTGAAATGCCTGAACCAATAAAAAATGCCTGTGCAATTGATGTAACATTAGATGGCCTTCTCTTTATACTGGAACTTTCAAAATCAATTAGGGAAGCTTTTGTTTTACCTATAATAACATGTTTTGAAATATTGCTTAATTCACCATGATCAAATCCAATCTGATCCAATCTATAACAATCTTCTAGAATATTTTTTATTGTGGTTTTTAATTTTTTTGCACTACCAGTTCCTTTCAATGTTTCAATCCAATCACCAAATTTTTCTCCTTCAAGATATTCCATAACCAAAAAATTTTTACTTACATCAATCATCTTTGGACCAACTCTGATAGAATTAACTAATTTTAATAATACTGATTCATTCTTCATATTTTTTCTTTGAGAATCAGTCCTTCTAATTTTTAGAGCAACTTCTTTGTTTCCTTTTTTTGCAATTACTACAACGCCAACGTATCCTTTTCCTAAGATTGCTAAATTTCCAAGTGTAGTGGGACCTTCTAAACAAATTGATTTAATTTTCAATTTTTCTAATTCGTTAATTCTTGATTTAATCTGACGATTAGTTGCTTTTGGATATCCTAGAATATTTGAGAATGGCTCTTCTGAAAACTTCTTAATTGAAATGAAGGAGTGTGCCATCTACTGAAATCAGTTCAGCAGCTTCCTCTTTAATTGATTTGCTTAGACCCTTATTTCCTATAGACACTTTGAAACCTTTTTTGAAATCATTTTGAAGACCTTTTGGTATGCCTACTTGAAGATTTTTCTCCAAAAATTCTTTCATAAAACTTACTGAATCAGAATGCCTTCTTTTTTGAAGTGAGACCACCTTTCTTTCGTCTCCAACCCATACTAATTCAGCATCTCTAAGATTTTTAGAAATAAAACTAAGAGTACTATCTTCCCTAAAGAATTCTGGTCCTTTCTTTTGATATACTCCACTAATTTTTGTAGATTCTAAAAAGAACAATAGATAAGCTTCCTTTTTTTGATCTGTGTAAGATTTGCTTCTTAGAACAATAAATCCTCCTAATTCTAATTGGGTTGATATGGTTGATGTAGCTCTTTTGATTTGTCCCCAGATAATGTCAGGACTTCTAGGTTTAAAATCAAATTTTATCACCAATAAATTACTCCAAAACTTGTTTACTGTTCTTGGTTTTTTGGTTTTGAAAAATCCTAAACTTGGCTTATCTTTGAAAGCTCTAGAGATAAGAATGAACTTTCCAATATTTTCATCTGAAACAGCAGCAGCTAAATTTCTGTTACTATCTATAGGATCAATAATTACAATTGACGTATCAAATGTTTTCGATGCTTTTCCAATTATTTGATTCTCTTTAATTTTTGAAATGGATTTAATTAAATTTTCAAAACTACCATACTCCAAAATTAAAACTTCTGAAATATAACCACTGAATCCTTGTTTGGCAATTTCTGCACCATAAATTCCATTTGACTTTAGAAATATCTTTAGAATCTTGACATCGTTTTTCATTTTTGATGTCAATGACTTTTTCATAAATTTTGTATGAAATGGGGATCTATCTGCCGCACTTTTCCACTCCCCAATTTTTACATCATAACAGGGTACTATGTTGATTTTTGTATTTTTAATTTTAGCCTCAACATATGGATGTTGAGAATATCTCACATAGGGAGAATATTTTTTCAATGAATTAAATCCAATTTTCTGTGAAATTTTTTCAAACTTCTCTTCAGATATATTTTTTTTAAATTTTATGAAAATATCAATATCTGCATCTTTGGATAGCCATGTACCTTTAGCAAATGAACCACCAAACTCCAATCCTACCACCTCAGGATATTTTTCAATTTCTTTTTTTACAAGACTAAAAGCTATTTCTCCAATTTGATTTTTTGATTTTTCTACTGTCTTTGAAGGAACTACTAATTTTGAAACTTTGGAAATAACTAACTTCATTTTTTTGCACGAATCTCCATTAAATCTGAATAAATTGGTCCACTAGAAGTAAGTTCACTTTTTTTCAATTTAATATTAGATACTCTTTGTGTTCCAAAATTGATTAGTTTTTTATTTTCCAATTCTTCTGATATATCTCCAATCTTCTTTTTAATTCTAAATACTGTGATATGAGGTTTGAATGGTTTATCAGGAGAAAATCCAAGTGGTTCCAATGCTTTTTTCACTTTTTCTGATATCTGAACAAGCAAATTTCCTCCATACTCATCCGTACCAATCCAAATAACTCTTGGAAATTTGGGCTTTGGAAATGCTCCTACTCCTTTTAAAATTACATCAAAACTTGAGAATTCTATTTTTTGAATAGCTTGGCCAATTTTTTGATTCATTTCCTCTGAAATTTCACCAATGAATTGTAATGTAAAATGCAAATTTTTTGATTCAACTGGTTTAGCATCAACTTTAGTTTCATTTTGAAATTTCTTAATTGATTCAACTATCTCATCATTTTCAATTTCAATTGCAACAAAAACACGCATCATAACATTTTTTGAATAATGTTTATAATTATTTCCGGTAAATTCATAGACCAGCCTTATTTTTGATATATGTTGACAAAACTAATTGTATGTTTAACAGGAATGCCTGGCGCTGGAAAGTCTACAATTGCAGATGGACTAAAACCTAAAGGATATGAAATTATCAATATGGGTAATGCAGTAAGAGATGAAGCAAAAAAACGAAATTTAGAATCTACCAGAGAAAATCTTGGAAAACTAATGTTAGAACTAAGAGAAAAGAATGGTCCTGGTGCAATTGCAGAATTAGTAAAACCACAAATTGAATCTTCTACATCAAATGTCATTTTAATAGATGGAGTAAGGTCAAATGACGAAATTGAAGTATTAAAAAAATTTGGCACTGTAAAATTATTAGCAGTTCATGCATCTACTGATACCAGATTTGATTTTCTACAAAAAAGAGGAAGATCTGATGATCCACAAACAAAAGAACACTTTGAAGAAAGAGATAATCGTGAATTGGGTGTTGGTATAAGTAATTCAATCGCATTATCTGATTACGCAATTTCAAATATTGGTTTAACAAAAGAGGAACTAATAGAACAAACATTCAAGATTATTCAAAGTTGGGTAAAATGAAAATCCCCCACATCAAATGTAAAATTGAAATTATTTGTCCAGTAAATCTATCTGAAGATCCAGATAAAGTCAAATTAGCAATTTCCAATATTTTTCCATTCTCAGATATAAAAAATGAAAATTTTTCAATCAAAGCTCAATCAAATGAATTAAGATCTTTGGAAAAAATTTATGAAACAATAACATCGACACAATCTCATAAAAGTTATACACGAAATTTAGAAAACAATTTGAAAGATGATAAAACTTGGTTTTTTCTAAACAAGCAAGCAGCTTTTGTTGAAAAAATAGCTATCTGTGATGAAGCAGAAGAATCACCACTGGGACCAATCAAAGTAACTTTGACATCGTCAAATATTGATGAAATTATAGATTGGATTGCTTTTCCAAATTGATGAAAATTAGCTAAGAAAATTCACTCTTTTTTGACTATTTTTTTTAGTTTGAATCTAAAATCCATTTTTTTGGATTGTTGATTAATGTTCATCAAACTAGGCATAATTGCAGGAATTATAATTTTAGGAGGCATGATCTTTTCTAATGAAATTGATACCTTGTTCCCTTCAACATCTGCAACCGTATTTGATTCGTTAAAAAACGATGTTAGTAATTTTGGTTCTAAGGCTTCTGATTCTGTAGAACAAAGAATTGATTCATCAATTGATAAAATTGTAGATAAGACTACCGAGTCAATATCTGAAGAAATTAATGAAGCTGGAGATAAAGTAACAAATGAAATTTCTGAGGTAAAAGAATCTTCTGAAAAAGTTATAAAAGATCAAATCTCAAATTTTAATCCTGTAGAATCAATTCAGAATATTTTTACAGGTGATTCAAATTCTGATTCATCAACTCAATCATCAAAGAATAATTCTATTCCAATATCTCCTGAAACTTTATCTTTATCAACCAAACAACAATCCGATGATAATATTATTCTTCAATATGTTGATACAAGTGGTAAAACAAAAAGTGTTAACGTAGTAATTAGAACTGTAGAAAAAGAAATTTTTTCTGGAACATTTTATACTTCAATGTTTGAAACAAATGTAAATGATGTAACTGGAACTCCATATTATGTAGATATGATTGTTGAACATGAAGATTATGGCACTGTAACATCATCAGTTTACAATCCAAGTGATTCTTCTGATACAAAAATTAATGGGATCTTTTCTCAATCATAATTTATTTTTAAATAATGAAACTAGCTTTGGTAAAGATTTTGCACTAGTATTTCTAATTATAATATCCATTTCTTCTGACATTTCAGTTTCTTCTGGATTAATTTCTACTAATGTAGCATTGTTTTGTTTTGCATAGATAGGAAGTGTATTTGCTGGAGATACAACAAGTGATGTACCAGCAATAATCATCAAATCACAATTACTTGCCAAATTAATAGCATTTTGCCATACATCTTGAGGTAATGGTTCTCCAAACCAGACAACATCTGGTCTAAGTATATTGCCACATTTGCACAGTGGAGGTAATTCAGAAATCTCAGTTAAAATCTCTTCTTTATAATCACAAACTGAGCATTTGATCTTTACAATACTTCCATGTAGTTCCAAAACTTTTGTACTACCTGATTTTTGATGCAATCCATCAATATTTTGGGTTAAAACTACAACTTCAACATACTTTTCAAGTTCAGCTATAGCTTCATGCCCTGGATTTGGCTGTGCCTGAAAAATATTCATTCTTCTCTCATTATACCACTCCCAAACCAATTTTGGATTATCGTAAAATGCATTAATCGTGGCCAATTTCATTGCATCATGATTTCTCCATAATCCATCTTTTCCTCTAAATGTAGGAATTCCACTTTCTTGTGAAATTCCAGCTCCAGTAACAAAAACTATTTTTCTAAATCTCTGAATTTTATCTTCAATTAAATCAAACATTTTACTTAATTTCTACTTCTAAAAGATCTCTAGCTGTAATTACCGAATCATGAATCTCTTGTGCTTCTTTTAGATGCCCATTTTCATCTTTGTATCTTGCTGAAAAATGTGTTAAAATCAAATTTTTAACTTTAGCATTCTTGCCTAATGTTGCAGCTTGTTTTGCAGTGGAATGACATGTTTCTTGTGCTCTTAGTTTCTCTTCATCTAAAAATGTAGAATCAAACACTAGATAATCACAATTTTCAAAAAATTTTTCTAAATCTTCTGTAGGCATTGTATCACCAGAAATTCCAATTCTTTTACCTGGACGTTTTTCCCCTAGAACTTGTTCAGGTTTTATTGTTTTTTTATTTACTATTATTTCATTACCTTTTTGTAATTCACTCCACAATTTTCCTTCAGGAATTTCTAACTGTTTTGCTTTTTCTAGATTAAATCTTCCTGGTTTATCTTTTTCTTCAAACAAATATGAAAATGCAGCTATTGAATGATTTGCTTTACATACATACATTGAAAATTTTTCATCTTCAAATATTTTTCCTTCTTTGATTGTGGTAATTAAAATTGGAAATGATAATCCAAAATTTAGTATTTTGATATTTGCAGCAATAAATTCTTCAATTCCCTTTGGTCCAAAAATTTCTAATGGCTCTGTTCTATTTTGCATAGACATTGTTTGTAACAATCCCAAAATTCCTACACAATGATCACCATGCATATGTGTTACAAATAATTTCATTTTTTTATTCCAACCTAAACCTGATTTCATAAAAGAGATCTGAGCTGATTCACCTGCATCAAACATCAAAATCTCACCATCTTTTTCTAAACAAATACATGATAATCCTCGATTTTCAGTTGGTTGGGCTGCTGATGTTCCTAAAAATACAAGTTTCATTTGATCAGAATTGTTCTTGTCAAGCTTTTATGCCTATAGATATGATATTTCTTCAATCCAGTTAATTTTGAATTAAAATCTAATTCTTTTTTGTACATAATGGCGACTTTTTTTCGTTTAGGTAGAGATGCAAAAAACTTTTTGAGAACATCTTCAGGCTTTTCAGATGTTTTTGAGGCTATTCCATATGGTAAATCAGTTACAATTGCATCAAATTTATCTGAAATTTTCGATATTCCTTGAAATTCAGAATTGATAACCTCTGAACGATATTTGTTTACTTTGAGGTTTTCTTTAGCAAAATTACACATTTTTTCATCAAAATCTAATCCAATTGCATGAATTCCCATTGATTCTGCCTCAAGGAGAGTAGTTCCTGTACCGCAAAATGGATCACACACAGTTTCCCCTTTTTTCAATCCTATCAAATTAATCATCAATCTAGTTAGCTTCCAATCTAATTCATGAGGATGTTTTTTGATTTTTTTAGGCCTAACTTGATTTTTAACTCGTTTTGAAAATCCAAAAAAGTTTTCATTATTTGTGAAAATTAGATATACCGTAATGTCAGGATTCTCCAACTTTACTTTTGCATGAGAAAATTTTGATATCATATCACCCATGGAACTTTCTAATTCTGGTATATTGAATTGGTTTGATGATAAATTTACTACTCTACAAACAAAAGTTTTTGCATTTTTTAAAACACCTATGTTTTCTTCATCTAAGAATAAACCAGACATTTTACGTAATATCTGTCCTGAAGTTTTTACAAATGTTGCCCTTTTTGCAATTTCATTCCAATTTGTTTTAGATTGAACAATAACTAAATTTGAAATAACTTTAATCTTAGAAAATCTATCATACATTTTTGCAAGTGCAATAATTTCATCTGTGGCAAGTTCTAGATAATCTTTGGATAAAACAAAAAAACTTTCTGGCATTATTAAATTGCCTTTGCAATAGTATTTGAAATATCTACAATCGATGTTTTACCAGGAATTGTATTTGCACTAATAATTTTAGTTACTCCTGCTTTTCTAATTCTTTTTTCTGCATCATTCATTAATAGAGCATGTGTACATGCAACATACACTTTTTCACATTTCTGTTTTTTAAGAAACTGTGTAGCTTTTACAATACTTCCTCCAGTACTAATCATATCATCAACTAAAATCAAATCTCTATTAACCACCTCATCTAGATTCTTTGTTTTTATCTGAACTTTTCCCGTTTTTCTGTCTCTTTTTTTCTCTAAAGCGATAAATTCTGAGCCTAATTCTTTCGCAAATTCTTTAGCTCTTTCCTTTCCTCCTTGATCTGGTGATACCACAAGGGGATCTTTTAGGCTCAATTTCTTGAAATATCTCACAAGTTCAGGAATTGCTGATACATTCTTTGTTTTGATTGTAAAATGTTTGAATCCAATCATACTGTGAATGTCCACGGCTATGATTTTTGATGCTCCTGCTCCTTTGAAGAGCTTGCCAAGAACTTTCATAGTTACAATTTCTCCTGGTAAAAATTCTCTGTCTTGTCTTGCATATCCCATATATGGAATTACAGCAATTACTTCAGAAGATGTCTCTTTAGCTTTTGAAATAAGTGATAATGCTTGTATTAGGTTTGTATCAACTGGGGGATAAATTGATTGTACAACTATAGATTTTTTTTTAGATATTTTTCCACTAAGAGTTATTTTACTTTCACCATCAGCAAAAACTCTTACTTGTGATTTTACAAAATTAGCCTTTATCTTTCTAGATAACTTTCTTGCTACATCCTCAGAAGATTTCCCTGCAATCACTGATAATTTACTCAACAAGAAATGTCATTTAATGGGATTCTTAAGTTTTGAGAATACTATTCATCTTCACCACTACCGCGACCAATATCCCCTATACCATATTCGTCAATAACCTCATTTCTTTTATCCTTGAGCTTATCAATCTCTTCTTGCTCACGTTTTTCATCTCCTTGGTACACTGTTCTAATTGGCCATGGAATTCTAATATCATATCTTTTGAACTCTTCATACATTATCATTCTCATGTCAGTTTTAGTTTTGAATTGTGCACCATAATCTCTAACATAAACCCATAACGAAAAATCTAAAGCTGAATCATTAAATTGATTAAATCTTACAACTGGCTGATTAATATCAACATGAATATCTTTATCACAACCACAACTTGGTTGATTCTTTTTCAAGTATGGACATCGAAGTTGTCTGATGAGATGTTTGCCCCTACTATCAATAACTTCCTTCATCGCTCGTTTCCCAACTTTTACTAAAATAGCTGAAACCTGTTTAGGATCATTGAGATAAGAAACACCTACATCTACAATGGCAGGAACCATCTTTACTCCCTGTGTGTAGTTGATCACTTGTGCGTTTACTAATTGTCTTGTTGGAATTATTGCAATAGATTCGTTTAATGCATCTCGAATATAGGTAACTCTAGGCGTTATTTTGTGTACATAGCCGTTATATCCTGTATCTAATTTTATTCGCTCACCTTCAACAAAAATTTTGTCTTTTCGAATTAGAATATATGCAAAATAATTTTGCATAGTCTCTTGTAATGCTAAACCTAAACCAATTGCTAAACCACCAGTTGCAGTAGCAAGTACAATCAAATCTACTCCCCACCAAGCAACAACTCCTAAAATTGTTGCAATAAAAATTCCAACAGGAAGAATCTGTTTTGCAGATTTTGGAATTCCTTCTTGTTTCTTTTTTGCATATCCTGGAGGACGAGAACTTGGAATTAATGGTTCATATCCATTTGTTCTCTTTTCTTCTCTCCAGACATCAATTGGAAATATTTCATCAGGTTTTGCACCTGGTTTTAATTTTCTTCCAGATTGATTATTTCCAGTTATACAGTTTTGATAATATTTTTCATATTTTTCACGTTCAGATTTTTTCCACTCTTCAAATGGATTATCAACCAATTTTTCATGTCCTCCAATTGGATTTCCTTTAGTTGTTCGGAATTGCTCTAACTCTAACATGCCTTCTTGTGTTTCTAACATTTTTTTGAAGTCTTCTTCTTCTATGTCTTCTGGAACAATTTTTGGTGGAACCCACTTGTACAATTTATGAAATAGATCATCTTTATCATCAATGAATCCTCTCATTTCATACCAGGCATCAAAATCATCTTTTTCCAATCCAGATTTTTCACGTTTGTTAAGACCAATTGGGATAAGATGAGAAATTGTATAACCAATTACTAAAATGTTGAACGTGTTAAGGATCTTTGCAAATATTTCTTGAGGTGACATTCCTTCACTCACCACCAAGTCATCTCCTAAGAGAATGCCACTTTGTATGTGAATATTGATTACCGTAATAAACACAATTGCAAAAACTGGTAAAATCGCTCTACGTACAAACCTAGAAGCATGTGGTCTTTGATAATAAAATTTTTGAGAACCTACCCAAAATGAAAATTTTCTATAACCAATTACAATTCCAATTATTCCCAAAATCATTATTGAAAATGCGATTTGAATCGATTCATTTGATGCTAAAAGCTGCGATACTGTTTCAAATTCCCCAACTGGAATTTGTGTCAAGTCTTCCTCAGCCATTAGTTATCACCATTCTAATCAAACTTATCTCCTAGAATACAAAGGTTAACCCATATTATCATTATTTTTTGAAATTTTTTATGCGTAAATAGTCTGTAACTTTTATGAAGGGTAAATGTACTATTTACTAAATGACCTATCAAGAATCAATATGGAACAATTCACCATCACTTAAATCTTATACACTATCAAATTTTCGTACTCTTCCCCAAATCCAAAAACTAGGTGAAGAAAAACAATTTGAAATGGAAGTTGTTGGAAATGTATTACCGTTTAAGGCAAATAACTATGTTGTTGAACAATTAATTGATTGGAATAATATCCCAAATGATCCAATCTTCGTCTTGACATTTCCTCAAAAAGGGATGCTTAAACCAGAACACTATAAAAAAATGGAGACTGCTTTAAAAAATAATCTAGACAAAAAAGAAATTACAGCTATTGCCAATGAAATTCGTTTACAACTAAATCCACATCCTGCAGGACAAATGGAACTAAATGTTCCAACATTAAAAGATGGAACTAAACTTTATGGAATGCAGCATAAATACAAAGAAACTTGTCTCTTCTTTCCAAGTCAAAGTCAGACATGTCATGCATATTGTAGCTTTTGTTTTAGATGGCCACAATTTGTTGGGATGGATGAAATGAAATTTGCAATGCAAGAAGGGGATCAACTAGTTCAATATGTTAAAGAGCATCCAGAAATTAGTGATGTGCTTTTCACAGGTGGTGATCCAATGATTATGAAAGCTAAAATTTTCTCAAAATATGTTGATGCTTTAATTGATGCTAAACTTCCAAATCTTAAAACAATTAGAATTGGAACGAAGGCTTTAGCATACTGGCCTTACAAATTTTTGACGGATTCAGATTCTCAAGAAATGTTAGATGTTTTCAAAAAAATTACAGATAATGGATTACACCTTGCATTCATGGCCCACTTTAACCATCTAAATGAATTATCAACAGATGCAGTAAAAAATGCAATTAAGGAAGTGAGAAAAACAGGGGCACAAATTAGAACCCAATCTCCAATATTAGCACATATCAATGATGATGCAGAAATGTGGGCAAAAATGTGGACAAAACAAGTTCAACTTGGTTGTATTCCATATTACATGTTTGTTGTAAGAGATACTGGTGCTCAACACTATTTTGGAGTTCCTTTAGTTAAAGCATACAAAATTTTCAAAAAAGCATACTCCTCTGTAAGTGGATTAGCCAGAACAGTTCGTGGTCCAAGCATGTCTGCAACTCCTGGAAAAGTGCATGTTATTGGAACTGCAAACCTGAGTGATCAAAAAGTAATTGTTTTGAGATTTCTACAAGGTAGAAATCCTGATTGGGTACAAATTCCATTCTTTGCAAAATATGATGAAAATGCAATTTGGTTAGATGATTTGAAACCTGCTCTTACTGACAAATTCTTTTTTGATGAAGAGATGAAAAATTTCAAAATGACACACCCTACTGAAGATTATCCTGAATCTTAGAATTAACCTGACTAACTTGCCAATTCTAACTTACAAGACCACATTAGTAAAATAATTTTCAAATAATATCTAAATTGAATGTAGAACAAGTATTACAAACTATTAAAGATGAAAATATATCATTCATAGATTTTTGGTTTGTAGATATTTTTGGTGAATTACATAATGTTGGAATGCCAAGCTATGCAATTGATAAAAATAGTTTTGTAAACGGTCTTGAAAAATTAGATGCAAGTTCAATTGTTGGATTCAAATCTGTAAATAATTCTGACATGATCTTAATGCCAGATCCTAATTCTTTCAAAATTCTTCCTAATGACTATGATCCAGGAAATAGAAAAAATGCAAGAATTTTTTGTGATCTTTATGATGGAAGTACAAACAAAGAATCAAGATACACTAGAGATTCTAGAGGTATAGCTTTCAAAGCATCAGAGAAACTAAAAGAATTTGGATTAACTCATACTAATTGGGGTCCTGAGATAGAATTTTTTGTTTTTGATGCAATCAATGTTTATCCATCTCCCTATGCAGCAACTCATTCTGGAGGAGGTTCGGGATATTCTATAGAATCAAAAGAATCACCATGGGCTAAAGGAAATGTAAGTACTGCAATTGATATCAAAGAAGGCTACTATCCATCCCAACCAAAAGATACTCTTAATGGTTTTAGAAAAGATGTTTGTGAAGATTTATACAATTATTTTGGAATAAAAATTGAGGCTGAACACCATGAGGTTGCAACATCTGGTCAATGTGAAATTAATTTAGTTTATGATGAAATGATTGCAATGGCTGATAATGTAATTGCAGTCAAAAATTTAGTAAAAGTTAAAGCTAAAAGAAAAAATAAAGTTGCAACCTTTATGCCAAAACCGATTTTTGGTGACAATGCATCTGCTATGCATACACATCAAAGTCTATGGAATGAAAATAAGAATGAAATGTATGATCAAAATGATAATGTAGCGCAAATGAGTCAAACTGGGAGATATTATGTTGGTGGAATTCTAAGTCATGCTTCAGCACTATGTGCGATATCAAATCCTACAACAAATTCTTACAAACGTCTTGTTCCTGGATTTGAAGCACCAGTCAATGTTTGTTGGGGATTGGCAAATCGTTCAACAGCTATCAGAGTTCCAATGTACAATCGAAATCAAGAAAAAAGTAAAAGAATTGAATATCGTGTGCCTGATCCAACAGCAAACATCTATCTTTTAGAAGCTGCATTATTACTTGCAGGATTAGATGGAATTAAAAATAAAATTGATCCCGGTGATCCAGTTGAAGAAAATGTTTACAAACTTTCTACAGAAAAGAAACGAGAATACAATATTGGATCCTTACCGGTTTCATTGAAAGGTGCATTAGATTCTCTAGCTAGTGATTCAAAATTCTTGGAAGAAGTTTTCACAAAAGATTTTCTTGAAACATATTCTGAATTAAAATACAAAGAATATGTTGCGTTTGCACAAACTCCTACGGCCTGGGAAGTTTCAATGTATGCTGATGCATAACTGGTACAAAGATCAATCATTTAAATGAAAATTAGTATAACATTTTTAAAATCAAATTTAGTTTTTTGTGTATGCAATTAAAATTATTTTTATTATTTTCATTAGTCATTCCAAGTTTATCTGGTATTGCATATGGTCATACCGTTGATGCTGTTGGTGAGTATAGAGTTGAAATTGGTTGGATGAATGAACCTGTTGTTTCAGGAGAAACAAATGCTATTGAATTTTATGTGAATCCATTAATTCGATGCCCAGATATTTCTGAGACAATAAAATGTGCAGAATCTCAAGAATTTCAAAATGGAGTTTCAGGTTTGAAAAATACTGTCAAAATAAAATTAATTTACAAAGGTGATAATATTGTACTTCCTTTATCGCCGGATCATGATATTCCAGGAAAATATTATGCATTTGTAAATCCAACCGTTTCTGGGTTCTATCAAGCAAATATTTTGGGAACAATTGTTGATACTCCAATTAGCTTATCTATGCATCCTCCCAAAGTTGCTGAACGTGCTTACATTGAATTTCCTGAACCATCAGACATTACACTACAACAAATGATTGATGGACATACTGCATTGATTGAAGATGTCAGTGATATGAAAGAATCAATAAATAATTTGGAAGAAAAGCAATCTAACAATATAGGATATGTTGGAATTGGAGCCGGTGTTATTGGAATTACAATTGCAATAATTGCACTTAGTAAATCTAAGAATTAGTTTGAATTTGATATTTTATCATTTTTTTTAAAAGAATATCGTAGTAAAATTGGACCAATGAATATCGTACCTAAAATTACAAAAACTAGTGTAGAGAAAATACTCTCAGAAATAATTCCATAAGCTAATCCCAATCCTGCAGTGATAAATGCAATTTCACCTCTGACGATCATTCCATATCCTATTCTCAAACCTTTGTTCTTATTTTTGAGTAAAATAATTGCTGGAATCCCTGAACCTAAAATTTTACTAAGAATTGCAATTATCAAAATTACAAAAAATAAAATGATATCTATATTCAAAATATTAGAAATATCTACATGTGCTCCCATTACTGCAAAGAAAAATGGTGCAAAAATAATTTGTAATTCTCCAACAAATTCTCTAACTTGTTTTGCTAATTTTGAGCCTGCAAGTCCCATTCCTGCTGCAAATGCTCCCACTATGGGATTTAGACCGATGATTGAAGCAATAGCTGCAATTCCAAATGCTGAACCTAATGCAGTTGCTTGTTTTGTTCCACGAGATTCAAGAGTTGTTGGCCTTGTTACTGCTACTGCATGAACTATTTTTGGAAGTAAAAATACCGTACTTAACAATAGAATAACCCATAAAAGTAATGATTCTGATACTTCATAGAATAGTGTCTCCAATGATGGGAAAGAATGTGCAATCACTATAGAAATTATTGCTGATAGAATAGCCAACCCCAATACATCATCAAGTACTGCGGCATTAACCAAAATATTTCCCTCTTTTGTTTTCTCTTTTCCTAATTCTCCCAAAATTGTTACAGCTGCTGCAATACTTGTTGCACTTAGTGTTGCGCCAATAATCATTGCAACCATCCAATCAATTCCAAATAAAATTGAAATTCCATATCCAAGTCCTAGTGGAACAATTACTCCTGCTATACCAATAATTACAGCTTGAATTCCTACATGCTTTAAACCAGAAAAAGTGAAATGAAGTCCTGCTGAAAATAGAATTACTATTCCAGCAATTTGCCAAAATGATAACATTAAATCATTTAACTCTACTATTGGTTTGCCCAAAAATAATACCAAACCCCCTAAAGCAAAAGGACCTAGAATTATTCCACCGATCACAAAACCAATAATCATAGAGATTCCAAAGTGTTTACAAATTCTACCTAACAACATTGATGGAATTACCAAAACTAAGATTCCAACTAGAGTTGGAATGACATCAAATTCTGTGACCATTTATCAACAAATCTATTTCGATTTATTAAAACTAATTTTTAAAATCATATTTGATTTTGTCATTGCAATTTGAGCCTAGGATTTTTCCAAATTTTATAGAAAACTGCCCCAATGCCTATTATTGCTATTCCGACAAGAATTATTTCGACTTCAAATTGTAATGCCATGTAAACTGTTGTACCAAATCCAAATAATGGCAAAATTGGAAATTTCCCAATATTGATTGGAACTCTAAATGGTCTTTCTAAAACTGGTTCTGTATATCGTAAAACTATGACTGCCAAATTGATTGCTGCAAATGTTATGACTACGGCAAAAACTACAATGTTAGCTATAATTACAATATCTCCTACAAAGGTAAATCCAATTGAAGTAACTAAAATCACAATTACTGCAATCCAGGGAGTCTTAGTTTTAGGATGTACTCTACTCAAAAACTGTGGCAACGAATTACTCTTTGCCATTCCATATAGAATTCGTGCCCCCGCTATCAGTGTAATTAGAACAGTACTTGCTGTCGCAAATAATGCAATAATTGACAATGTAATACTTCCATTGGTACCTAAGACCTTATGTGCAACATCAGCAAGTGGGGCTGATGAAGATGCTAATTCTTGCCAATCTAAAATTTTTACAACTGATAATGAAACTAGAACATAGATTACCCCAGTAATGACAATCGATAAAATAATAGCTCTAGGAATTGTCTTATGTGGTCTTCTTACCTCTTCAGCAACATTTGCCATATCTTCAAACCCAATAAATGCAAAGAAAATTAGAATAAATGCAAGAATTATTCCTGAAAATCCATTTGGTGCTTCAAAATAATTAATTGATTCTACTGGTTCAACAGTAAATCCAAGAAAAATAATTAATGCTAATCCTCCAGCAGTTATTATTGCAAAAATAGTATTTGCCCATGCCGATTCTTTTATTCCAATAAAATTCACAATGGATAAAATTACGATCAAAAGAATTGCTCCAATA
Source organism: Candidatus Nitrosopumilus sp. (assembly GCA_035458995.1). Taxonomy (GTDB): domain Archaea; phylum Thermoproteota; class Nitrososphaeria; order Nitrososphaerales; family Nitrosopumilaceae; genus Nitrosopumilus. The sequence continues at coordinate 9,909 of DATHYS010000041.1, read as the reverse complement.
GTAATTGGTAGTTCTATAAACTGAGTTAGATAACCACCAAACCCTAAAGATACTGTAGCAGCAACTATGATTGATGTTATTGCTGTTAGCCATCCAATTATGAAACCAAAAAAATTATTTTTGAATGCATTTTTTACAAAGGTATATTCTGCTGCTGCTTTTGGATATAATGCTGAAAGTTCAGAGTAACTCAATCCCGCAAATACTGCAACTACTGCACCTAGCAAAAAAGAAATCCACATTGAATTTCCTGCAAATCCTGCTGCTTCTCCAATTAAAACATAGATTCCAGCTCCGAGGATCAAACCCACCCCATACATGGTAAGATGAAAAAGTCCCATGTGACGTTTTAATTCAGACATCTACAACTAATCCTAAGAAATCAGAAAATTTAATCCATATCCTACCAAATATGCAACAATTGCAGCAATTCCGCCAATGATCAGTGTATTGATTCCTGAATGTAACATCGATTTCTTAACAATTTTTCCTTTAATCATTCCAACTAGTAAAAATGCAACAACAACAGATACTATGGAATACATAAAAGCTTCAGAGTTCAATTCAATTCCTAAAATCATGAAAACCATAAACGGAATTAATGGAATTAATCCAATTAGATTAAAACCAACAAATGTACTTACAGAACTATGAATAGGATTTTTTTCATCTTCAATTAATCCTAATTCTTCTTTCATCATTGTATCTATCCAAACTTTTCTTCTTGATGTAATGATTCTCACAACATCTTCTAGTAATTGATCCTTGAAGCCTTTTTTCCTGTAAATATCTCTAATTTCCTCTATTTCTTGTTCTTCTAAATTATCAATCTCCCATTCTTCTTGTTTTCTTTTCATTTCTACAAACTCATTTCGAGCCTTTGATGCTTGATAATTAGCAGCAGCCATCGAAAATCCATCCGCAAATAAATTTGCGAATCCCAAAATCAATATTATCACAGAAGGCAATGATGCACCCATTACTCCTGCAACAATTGCAAATGTTGTTACTGCCCCATCTATAGAGCCATAAATAAAATCATCAAAATGCCATTTCATAATTGCAATTATTTTTACTCATTGTTTTAATGTATTTTTAGAATTCTTACTTTGCAATAGCCTTCGTAATGTCTGTTTTACTAATTATTCCTGAAATTGATTGATTTCCATCTAATACTACCAAACCACTAACATTATTTTCTAAAATCAGTTTACATGCATCTGATAAATTTTGATTAAATTTGATAGTAATTAATCCCTCAGTCATTACTTCTCTTGCTAGTGAAATATCTCCAAATCCTTCTTTTGAAAGGAATCCTTTTCTAATTTGATCTGAAATTCCATATCCTGATTCATCTTCCTCACTTCCAAGCTCAATTGCAATTCTAAACAAATCCCTAAATGAAATTATTCCCACTGCTTCTTCATTTTGATTTTTTACTATTAGCCTAGAGACTTTCTTTTCCAACATCTTTCGTACAACCTTGTATAGTGGTGCAGCAGTATGAGTAAATTCATAATCATGAGTCATAAAATCAACGACTTTCTTTTCATCAGTAATGTTTTCAGCATAATAACTTACAAGATCACTTTTTGTGAAAATTGATTTTACTTCTTCATTTTCACCAATAGCTAATGAACTAATTCCTTTTTCAATCATAATTTTTGCTGAATCCTCTGGAGTAGTATCTTGATTTACAAATTCTATTGGCTTCATTATTTTTGTAATAGAAATATCATCTAGCCCTTGTCTTGTTGTTTCTGAAAATAAAAACAATCCAATATCCTTTTCAGTTATTATTCCAATGTGTTTTCCACCATCTACAACAACTAATCTACTGATCTTTGTGTTTAACAGCATTCTAATAGCATCTGAAATTGTTGAATTTTTTATTATTGAAATAGGCTTTTTTGAAATGTTATTAATTGACAATTTTTAATTTAATCAAGTTTTTCTATAAAAATAGAAGATATAATTTCCAATCTTGATTACCAATTTAGTACTTAACTGTGAAAATTAATGGTATTTTTATATTAGAAAAATTGTGAATTACCACATGGCAAAATTCAAAAAAATTCTAGTTCCGCTTGATGGTTCACCAAACTCTATGAGAGGATTAGATAGAGCAATTGAGATTGCAAAAGGTGTAGATGCAGAAATTACAGGATTTTATGTATTTCATTTACCTATAACTGCTGGAATAAAATATACAGCAAAAATGAAAGAAGAGGCACAAAAGAAAGCAGTCAAAGCTATTGGTCCTGCAATGAATAAAGCTCAGAAAGCTGGTGCAGTTTTCAAATACAAAACTGGCGGCGGAAACACTGGTGCTGAAATTGTAAAATTCGCTAAAAACGGGAAATTTGACATGATAGTAATTGGTGCAAGAGGGCTAGGTGGTGCAAAAGAAGCATTTCTTGGAAGCACATCAAACTATGTGATGCACAAAACCAAAGCCCCAGTACTAGTAGTCAAATAGTTCAAACTGAACTTTTTTCTATTTTTTCCATATCCTTGATATTCTATGTAATAACCTACAAGTATAGGAATTTGAAAAAATAATTTTGGTGTAGATTATGGTTGAGAATAATTATGATATTTTAGGAATTTTAGAGGGCTCAACTGAGAAAGAAATTCGAGATGCATTTAGAAGATTAGCTCTTCAATTTCATTCAGATCGTGGAGGTGAAAACGAACAATTTATCAAAATTAAACAAGCATATGACGATCTAAAAATTGGAAAAAAATACCCTGAAACAGATCATGAAAAATTAAAAAATTCCAAAGTATATTCTGGTGATTCTGAGGCTGATGTTAGAAGAAAAAATCAGATTTTAGGTCAAGAATTATTCAAAGAAATGAAAACTGCAGAAGAATGGGCTACAGCCTTGAATAGTTCAAACACTACTGCATCTAGATTGTTTGGATCAAAAACTCTTGGAGAAATTGAATTAGAAAGAAAAGCTACTGGTGCTCTATCCATTAAAGGAAATTTTATGGCTGGAAAATTTACCTATGATGGTCCAATAATTATGCAGGGAAGTATTACTAGTCCATCATGGACAGAAGAATTCCAAACAGACATTCATGTAACAAATGGAGATTTTAAATTCATTAATCCATTAGAAAATAAATACAAAATTGACAATGGTGCAAAAATAACTGTTGATAATGGTAATGCCATTGTTGGAAATATTTATGGCAGAAAATTCCGAGTGGAAGATCCTGTAAAAGTAGGAGTTTTCCAAATTCAAGAACATAGAACTCACATTTCAGCTCCAAAAGGAAAAATTGTTGCAGAAAATCTTGTTAATACTGTTTTGCTTGAAGCAGATTCAATAATTGTTTTGAATGCAGAAGATGATGTAATTATATCTGCCAGAGAGATTTTATTTTATGGAGGAAAATTAACTTATGATTCTGTTATTAAATTAAAACAAGGTGGATCAATTAGATTCTTTGAGAATTTTTCTATTCAGGGGTTGAGTGGTGATGCAATAATCAGACTTGAAAATGGTAAAAAAATTAGATTGTTTGATCTAAAAACTAAAAAAATTAAAGACTTGGCTGATGAATTTGTCCCTAACAAAGACAATTACAATAAAGATGCTACAATGGTTGGACATGGATTTACTATAACATATGAGATGCTGGATAATCTGTCTCTAAAACCTGCCAAAAAACAAAAGAAGGGATGGGCATCAAAATTTGGATTTTCAAGAAAATAATTAGATACAAAAATCCATTTTTAGGCGTGATAATGATCATTTCTCATAAATAGGACATTTTTTTGAAATTACTTGTGAAAAAGATAGAGGCTGTAATCAAAAGGAAAAATTTCCCTACGATTAAAACCAATTTGACTGTATTAGGATCCTATATTATTGATAAACGAAATTTAGAAGATAGCCACATTTATGATGAATCCCAAGGTTCTCGTGTAGGCTCAACTGGATTAAAGTCTGTACCATTAGCTAAAATCGAAATGGTAGTTGCTGACAAAGATGCTAGAAAAGTTGTTGAAATGATTTCAAAAAATTCTGGTTTATCATCTAACCATGGCGGAAAAATCTTTGTTTCTGAAATGGAAGAAGTTGTTGATATGCAAACACTTGATGGAAATCAAGATCTTGAAATGAATGATTTAAAAGATAAAGTAGAATCAAAATTACCTAAACGAAGTAGATTTGTTCCTTTACAGAAATTTACTTTACACAAATTACAAGTAATATATGAAAAAAATAAAGAGACACTTCGAAGTGATTATAGAATAAAATCATTTAGTGATTTTGTAAATTATTGTATAATGAAATCCCTACCCTCACTAGAAAAACAACTCAAGAATCCCACAATTGTATACGAAAACAATTTTGGAGATTTTTAACTTAGAAAATATAGTCTGAAAACAACCATAATGCAACTAGAGTTAGACCAACTGCAGCCATTATCAATTTTGCAATACTAATCTTCTTAGAAAGTTTCATATGAATAGTAAGAGTATTGGTGGTATAACAATTATTCCTACAATTGCAGCAACCTTTGGATAGTCACTAGGTTTTATTGGCTGCATCTTTTCTCTACGGAATAATTTACTTTTACGAAAATTCATTCTAATCCTCTAGATTGTATCTTCGCCTTCGTCACCTGTTGCAATATCTACTGCACGCAATACTTGTGAAACAAAAATCTTACCAACTCTGCCTTTTTCTTTGATGATGTTTACTACTTCATCTTCTTGTGATTCAGCTACGATGGCTGAGATAAAATATTTCTCATTAAACTGTGGTACAAAAATTTCACTTCCTTTTGATGCGTGAATTTCTGGACCAGGTCTCTTTCCCCTACCTCTGACTTTGGTAACTGTGAGACCTCCTATTCCTATTTCTTTTAGTGCTTCACTAATTGCCATGACGTCATTTTCGCCAAGAATCACTTCTATTTTGAGCATTTGATAATTGTAATTTCGACTTGATAAATATAATTTCTGATTTTGTAGACCAAATGATAATCATTTGACAATCAAATTAAGATATTGTTATTAATTAAAAACTAACCGTTTTTTTCAATGGTACTTGATTCTGGAGATACAGCATGGATGCTTGTAGCTGGAAGTCTTGTATTGCTTATGATCCCTGCATTGGGTCTTTTTGAATCTGGTTTGTTAAGAAAGAAAAACGCAGCTTCAATTTTCATGCAGATATTTTTCGGTTTGGCACTTTTGAGTGTGATGTGGTTTGTATTTGGATTTAGTTTATCATTTGGTGATTCTAATAATGGTTTTATTGGAAATATGGATTGGGTATTCCTCAAAGGTGTGCCTTCTGATGATTCTCTAGATTATGCCCCAACAATTCCTGGAGTATTATTTGTTAAGTTCCAATTGATGTTTGCATGTATTACTCCATTACTTCTTACAGGAACAATTGCTGAAAGAATGAAGTTCAGCTCATTTATCATATTTATCGCAGCATGGTCTACTTTGATCTACTATCCTCTTGTCCACTGGGTATGGGGTGGCGGTTGGTTAGCACAGTTAGGTGTTGTAGACTTTGCAGGTGGTATTGTAATTCACACTAGTGTTGGTATGGCAGCTTTAGCTGCAGCAATTGTACTAGGAAAGAGAAGAAATTACGGTCCTGCCATAATGATTCCTCATAGTATTCCACTTGCAGTTTTAGGTTCCTCCTTGCTATGGCTTGGATGGTTCGGATTTAATGCAGGTAGTGCACTTTCAGCATCTGGTGGTGTTGCAGGAAATACCGTTATTGTAACTCACATGGCTTCATCAGTTTCAGCCTTAATTTGGGGTGGACTTTCATGGGTAAGAACAGGAAAACCATCTGTTGTTGCTACTATTAACGGTGCAATTGCCGGACTTGCCGGAATTACTCCTGCATCTGGATTTGTTAGTGCTGAACATGCATTTGTAATTGGTATTGCAATTGGTGTAATCTCTTACTCCGGTGTAGTACTATTCAAAGAAAAACTACACATTGATGATGCACTTGATGTAAGTTCCGTCCACGGTGTTGCAGGTATTGTAGGATCTTTAGCAATTGGTATCTTTGCAAGTACTATGATTAATCCTGGTGGCGTTGATGGATTATTGTATGGAAACCCAGATCAACTATGGATTCAAGCAGTAGGTGTTGCTGTTGCAGCTGCAATCGGATTTGGTGGAACTTGGATACTTATGCAGCTTATCAAGCATTTGATTGGCATTAGAGTCTCGCCAGAAGTTGAAGATATCGGTTTAGATATTAGTGAACACGCAGAATCGGCGTATTCTGACGAAGAAGAGTTCTTGTTAGGCATGGATCAGTACACGGATGATTTACAGGAAAAGGATGAAATACTCTTTAAAAAGAAATCCAAATAGTGCTAAAAAATGACCATCAACTATGATGAATTATCAAAACAAATTTTAGATTTAGATCCCAAAATTAGGTTTGCCGGTGTTGCAAACAGTAAAGGTGAGATGGTTGCTGGTGGTCAGAAAGAAGATGTTGAGAAAATTTTGGATGGTGAAAATGTCAAAATGTCCATTCACTATGCATTGCAAAAAAGAGATCTTTATACAAATTTAGCATACAAAATTGGTGCAGAACAATCATCAATAACAGAATATGAAAAAGTTTCCTTGATTAGTGTTCCAATTAATTCTAGTGACTTGTTTTTGATAAGTACTGAACCAAGAGCTGATTATCTAAAAATTATTGATTTCATTCGTTCATCACTTAACTCTCAAAACTAGAGTTTCACAGGCATAAAATACAAAGAAAGTTGATAACTAAATAAAAAAAACTTAGAATAAAAATGTCAATCAAATTTAATCTTGGGAAAAAACTTGTTTTGCTTGTAATGGTTGTAACTATTGTTGCATTAGGAATTACATCTTACATGAGTACTGATTATGCATCTGAAACTCTAAAAGAAAGAGGAAGAGATTTGTTGATTGGGGAATCTTCGATTAGAGCAGAATCCCTGAAATCTATTTTTGAAACAAGAATTGAACAAAATAATATTCTTGCAAACGATCCAATGATTCAATCATTGGTTTTTGAAATGAATCAAATTTCAAATGAGAAGTTCAAAGAATCAAAAGAAAGTAACCGTCGAGATTTTTTGATTCAAATTCAAGCATTTCAGGAATTAGTTGGTTTTTCAATAGGCTTTGAAGATACAAAAATTATTGGGAAAAATGGTAAATCTTTATTTTCTCTAAGTGGTAATACAAATGAAGATTTTACTAAAAATGAATTTTTTCAAAGAGGGCTAAACGAATCTTTTATTGAATTTATACCAGCAGATTCTGGTAAAAAATTAGTTGTTGTTTCTCCAATTTTTGCTGATGATAGTAATAGAGGAGACAAACCAATAGGAGTTATAATTTCTAAAATGAGAACAACATCAATTGATAATATTTTTCTTAATAGAAGTGGCCTAGGTGAAACTGGAGAAGTTTACATTGTGAATCATGATTATCTAATGTTATCTGAATCTAGATTTTTTGAAAACGCAGTATTTCAGCAAACAGTAGATACTGTTGGTGTACAGAAATGTTTCAACGAAGGAGAAAATCATGTGGGATTTTATCCTGATTATAGAGGAATTCCAATATATGGTTCATCTTCGTGTGCCCCAGAATTTGGGATTGTTTTACTTGCAGAAATAGATGAAAAAGAACTTGTTGAACCAATTAAAATTTTACAATCCAGAATTCTTCTAACAAGTTTACTTATCACAATGCTCATGGGACTAGTTGCATATTTTGCAGCAGAATCATTATCTCATCCATTAAGATCTCTCAAAAATGCAGCAAACAAGATTGCAAGTGGTAAATTTGATGTAAGAACAAACATTACAACAGGTGATGAAATTGAAGAACTATCTAGTGCATTTGATTCAATGGCTCAAAAACTTGAAGAATCCTTGATTGAAATCAAAGAAAAAGAAGAAGTTATCAAACAACTTGCAGGAGGAAATCTACTAAAGTTTTCTCAACATGAAGAAACTGATTGTGTAGGTGTTGTTGATATGAGTGACTCGACTAGAATCTCATCAAAACTATCTGATGATGATGTTAGTAAAATGTATGAAATTTTTCTTAATTTCATGGCAAAAATCATCTTGAAACATAATGGAGAAGTTGTAAAAAATATTGGAGATGCTTTGATGTTTAGATTTCCAAATGTTGATTCTAAGGATTCTAAAGCAATGAAAAATGTATTAGAATGTTGTCTCTCAATGACTGAATCTCATGGAAAATTAAAAGAAGAACTTAATGCAGAAAATATAGATGCTTTAGACTACAAAATTAGTATAACATATGGTTCTGTAAAGGTAGCTGAAAGTACAACTTCAAAAATTTCAGATGTATTTGGACCTACAGTTAATCAATGCTTTAAGATAAACTCATTTTGTCCAAAAAATAGTATTGTAATTGGTAGCAACATGTATGAAAATCTAAAAGACTCTGAAGAATACGAGTTTTCTCAATTTTGTTCCATTGAGATCAAACAAAAATATGGTTATAGTATTTTTGAAGTAAAAAGAAAAATAATCTAAAATGTTCTTGATGCAAAAAAATCCTGAAATTTATGCCTAAATCATTTTTCTGAATTGAGGATTATTTTCAATAATGAAAATAGCATCAAGTTTTTAATTGATTAAATTGTGACTTTAGATTATGAAATTTTTACTATTATCCGCACTTTTTCTAATTTTTACCTCTACATCTTTTGTTTATGCAGAAGAATACATTATTGATATTCCAATTGGAGCATATAATCCTGAACTAAATACCGTTGCAGAAGTTTGGTATGATCCTCCTCAAATGTTTGTAACTGTTGGAGATACTGTAACATGGTATAATGATGACCGAGAGGCTCATACTGTTACCAGCGGAGATGGTCCTGGACGATTTGGTTGGATGGATAACAAAAATTTTGGAACTCCAGATGGAATTTTTGACAGTGATAGATTCATGCCAGGCGAATCGTGGTCTTATATTTTTGAAGAGTCAGGAAACTTTTCTTATTATTGTACGATTCATCCTTGGATGGAAGGAATTATAATTGTTGAAAAAGCTATTCCAGATTTTCCTCATGATGCAACAGGGAAAAAATTAGAATTTCCATTATTGCAATATACACCAGATCAAGCTATAGAAGTTAATTTAACATGGGATCCACCAGTCATAAAGACTCATGAGAAAATTCAATTTGTATATCAATTCTATGATCCAAAATCGAATTCAAATCTTGCAGAAATGAAATATAACTTTATAATTTTTCAAAATGGAAAAGAAATTTTTCGAGATGAAGGACTAAGTCAGATTGGTGGGGATTATAGGAATTTTGTTTTTAGTGATTCTGGTTCTATTATAATTAGAATGGAAGGAATTCAAACACCCTCAATTTTAGCTGAAGAAAGCGTTACTGTGTTTGGTGAGGTTACATCTAAAGAACAACGTTCTGTAGATTTTACTTCAGCTGTTTATGATAATCCTGAAAAAACTTCTCATGAAACTTATCACATTAAACCAGCTCAAAGACTAACTACCTATTACGAATTAATGCTATTCATTATTCTAATTCCAGGTATCATGTTTTTGATTGCCTTATTTTGGCTTAGGCAAAAACCAAAAATTAAGGAAGACACACCCGGTGCTGTTAAAATCTAAAATAATAAAAAGAAATTAAAAATTGATGAACTAATCTAATCGATTAATTCAGTCCAACCTTTGACGAAGACTGAGTTCTTGTAGAGTGGAACTGGTTGTCCAACAGTAAAGTCCATTGGTCTCATCCAAAAGATTGCTTTTGTTGGGCATACACCAATGCATGCACCATCAGAAATACATCTTTCTGGGTAAAAGACAAATGCTTTACCTCTCTTCCAGCCTTC
>DATHYS010000040.1:0-9043 GCA_035458995.1 Candidatus Nitrosopumilus sp. | reverse complement strand
GCTAATGTAAAAATCTCTGTTGTAGAATCAGATGAGCAATCAAATGATTCTCTTTTTGAGCAAATTTTTGAGCAGATTCAATCGATCTTTGATAGAGTCACGATATTAGAAGATGAAGTAATTCAACTCAAAGAAGAAAATACTGCACTTGAAGAAAGAATTTCTGCTCTTGAAGCACTACATAATACTGGAACATCAGGAAATCATGATACTGAAAATAACAAAAAAGTAACAGTATGCCATAAAGACAAAAACACAATCTCAATTTCTAAAAATGCATTATCTGCACATCTTAATCATGGAGATTATCTAGGAAAATGCTCAAATTCGAACTATTCATCAAATCCAACATCAACTGCATACATCCAACCAACAACTACACAGCAAACAACTACGTTCTCACATCAAAAATCAGATGTTTGCCATAATGGAAAAGTAACTCTATCTCTTCCGGCAAAAGCTGCAAGAAATCACTTGGAGAATCATGATGATGACTATCTAGGTCAATGTACTGAAAATTCTACATCTCAATTAAAAGCTGAAAAGGAATCAATGAAAGCTCAAAAAGAAGCTGACAGATTAACCAAACAAGAAGCTAAACGTATTCAATTAGAGGAACTAAAAGCACAAAGAGAAGCTCAAGAAGCTCAGAAAGAAGCAGACAGATTAACAAAATTAGAGATAAAGAAGCAACAACTTGAAACAGAAAAGATTCAACGTGAGGCAGACAGATTAGCAAAACAAGAGGCCCAAAAAGCAGCTCAAGAAGCAGAAAGACTAGCCAAGCAACAAGCAGAACAGCAACAAAGAGAAGATAAGAAAGCAGCTCAAGAAGCAGAAAGACTATCTAAGTTAGAAGAGAAAAAACAAAAATCACCACCATCCAAATGATCTAAAAATTAGGTACTGATGGAATTTTGTGTATTAATTTGATATAATAAATTAGAATTAACTCTCTAGAGAATCTCTAGATTCTTTGATCTTTCTGACTCTACTACCCTCATCATCAATAATTCTATCAACACCTGATAGTTTGTCTCTCAAATTATTGATAATTACTCCAACTTCATCAGCTTCACTTTCTACTTGTTTTCTCTTGTTTGCAAGTTCAGTAATCCCTCTATTTTCCTCATCGATATATTCACTGACTTTTTGTAATTTTTCTTTAAGATTTTTGATATCAACAGACTCTTCTTCAATATCTTTTTCAAGTAATGTTCTCTTGTCTTTGAGATTCTTAATCATTAAACCAACATAATCAATTGCCTCTTCTAGTTTGGCACGTTTTCCCATTAATTCTCCAATTCCAATTCCACTTGGAGATTCACTAACTGTGGATTCAGCAGTTTCTTCAGTATTGATATTTTCTTCAGTTCTTTCTTCTACCATTTCTCCACCCTCTTCTTTTTTGAATTTATCAAACATTTTATAATATTGTTCCCAAAATGGGAATAAAAAGTTACTATGAAACTCAAAGCTGACCTATTGAATGATTTTTAGTCAATAAAAGAAAAAAAAGGTGGTGATCACCTCACCGAAATTGATTTTTTGAATTCTTGGTTAGAATCAATTGGTCTTTCTGAATTGCCTGGTTCTTCTATCTGTAGAATTTTGAGATTTTGACCCATCTCAGGATTTCCAGAATTTACAAAGGAAATTACAAAGATGTTTTCATCATTTGTTTCTCCAACTTTTCCAGAAAATATGACTTTGTAGCTGAGATCCTCATCTGAGGCTGTTCCATGCAGATTAGCATGGGAACCATTGGATTTTCCGCTTAATTCTAGGTCAAATTCGTTTTCTCCAAGGCGTAGGACACCATTTGTTGAAATCTCCCAAAGATTTTCTCCAACTTTTGTTGCCTTTCCATCAAAGAGGATAATTCCAGCATTGTAAGCCTTGGAATTGACATATGCCCATCCTGATGTATCAGAAGACAACATCCTTTGCATATCCTTCTTTGTCGAATCATCTGGCAACACATATCGTTGCACCTGGAGCTTTCCATCAACTATTTTTTCAGTTAAAATTACTCCAAGTCCCTCTTTTTGGTCAAGTGTGTTCTTGTCTTGGTTTTCTATATCTGCAAAAGTATAGCTTACAGATATTGGTGATGCAACAAGCATCAAAAGAACTGTAATTACACCAATAGTTCTGTTATGGGGTTTTACCATGAATGGTACACATCAAAATGATAGTTTAGGAACGGTTAGGAATCGTCCTGTTCTTTATATACAAAATTTCTCAAAAATACCCAAAAACTAACAAAATTGATTAATTTTTTTAGAAATTTCCAAAATCACTGTTTCTTTAGAAAAATCATCATTTTCTAATCAAAAATTTAGGCATAAAATTTCTAGCAATTTTTTTCTATAATTCAAAAACCACCAAAATTAGAGAATTTTTCAAGCTAAAATGGTGTTCCGCTTTGTGTTCCGCTATGATGTTTCAAAATGTTCCTCATAAACTACGTTGTTGTATACTATAGCATGTCAAAACAACAATACAGGTCCGAAATGGGCATAATGGGTGATATCTTAGATGTAACCGCTGACGGCGGTCGCGATGGAATCATTGTATCTGCAATCTCTCGCAAAGCCAACCTATCTCACTATGCAGTACTAGACAAATGTGAGAAACTGGTAGAAGCTGGCTTAGTCGAGTCCGTCAAAAATGATAGAAACAGAGTCTTTCAAATTACTGAGAAAGGACTAGCATTCTTCCAGGAATTCAAGAGATTTCAGGGACTAGTGGAGAGCATGAATCTAAGGTATTGAGCATATGGAATCCCAAATCGTACCAATACATAGGAAGGAGTTTCTTCGAGAAGATGGAATGCTTTTTGTAAGGACTGATGGTATCATCGATACAATGGTTAATGCATCACTAATAGCTGCTGGATTAATCGTCGTTGCACTAACGATACCTTTGCAGACCTCATTTGGATCTACTCGAACTCTAGACTTAATCATCAACTCTGATGGTTCTACACATATCTCATCCGTAATTGATGTGGATTCTTCAAATTTTGAACTGAGTCTCTTTGGTCCATCCATTGACAATTTTGTTGCAATTGGAGAAGATGGCTCTACACTAAATGGAGATATTATTGAAGATAAGGCAATAGTTGATACACTTGATTCATCAACAATTACAATAAACTATGATATTCATGATCTGATTTCTAAAGATGGAAGAATCTGGACTTTTTCATTTGATTCCCCAACAAACTATTCTCTACTAATGCCAGAAAATTCTGTCATTGTAGGAATGGACATTTTACCAAATAACATGGAACAAATTAATGAGCAAATTAAACTAGAAATTCCTAATGGTCCTGCTCAAATTGATTATATTTTTGGAACAAATGTAGAACCATCTACAAATGAACCTGAATTTACACCTGATTCTACAACAATAGGTCTCATTGTAGGTCCGATAATTGCAGCAGTTGCAATAGCAGCAATTGCCATAAAGAAAAAACAATCAAGACCAGCTTTGGAAACAAAAGTTATTCCAACACCTGAAAAAGAATCAGAAAAAAATTCTGTTGATACAGACAAAATTTTCAATCTTAGACCAGATATGCGCGAAGATGATAAAGAAATTATAAAATTCATCTCAGAAAATGGAGGCCAAGTCTTTGAAAGTGATCTGAGAAAGAAATTCCTTCAGCCACGAACTACAATGTGGAGAGCAGTAAAACGACTAGAAAGATTGGGAGTTGTTGAGATTTACAAAAAAGATCTTCTAAATATGGTTAAATTAAGAAACGATGTGGAGGCTGAAGATTGAAAATTATCGCATTACTAGGTTTGCTTGTGTTAATGAGTGGTGTTCTTTTTAGTAACCAGGCATTTGCTGAACCTCTTGAAAGTGTAAGAACATCTGTTTCAAATTATAACGGGGATTCTGCAACTGTGAAGATCAATTGGAATAATGATAGTTCAGCTAAAAATTACAAGATTGGATGTGTCAGTTGTACTCCAAATATTGTAAAATACACAAACAGTGATAATATAACACTAGAAAATGTTACACCATTTCCTAACGGATCATATGCAATGCTCTATGTAATTAGCTATGATTTCCAAAACAATATTCTTTCTGCAAAACAACTCATAGTGAATCTTAATCAATAATCAAAACAATCTACCAAAAATTATCATAAACTTATTATACATTTTCCAAACAGGTTGAGCATGGCATCTAAAGCAATTACTGTTGGAGTAGGAATTCCAATGATAATAGTTGGTGCTTTGATGGCTTGGTTATGGGCTCCACTTGAAGCAGATCTTCAAAATCAAGTTGAACTTGTAGGAAGCATAATTGGAATCTTGGGAGTGATATTCTTTATCTGTGGATTATTTTACGCAAAAGAACCAGTAATGCATTAGAAACTCACTGAATAAATAATGAAAAAATTTACAATATTTACTTGAAAGTAAGATTATTTGAAATATTCACATCAGTTGAAGGAGAAGGTATTCTTTATGGAACAAAAACTCTTTTTGTTAGACTAGCTGGTTGTCCTTTTACTTGCTTTTATTGTGATACTAAAGAATCTCTTCCACTAGATTCAGGTACAGAGTATTCCATTGAAGATGCAAGTAAGCTAATTGATTCTAGCTTGAAAAATCAAACTTACAAAGTGAATTTTACAGGAGGTGATCCACTAATTCAACATCAAGCTGTAGCATTACTAGCAAAACATATCCAAGACAAGAAAATTCCAACATATCTTGAGTCATCGTGCTTTGATATTGATCGATTCAATCATGTCTTACCATTTATTGATATTGTAAAAATTGAATTTAAAACAAAAGATTCAGATTTTGTTGACTCTAAACACTATGAAAAATTAATTGGTCACACAATGAAATGTCTCCAATCATCTGTAAAATCAAAGAAAACAACATATATCAAAATTGTAGTTAGTTCAAAAACTCATCCAAATGAATTTCAAAATCTAGTAAAGGAGATTTTCAAGATTGTATCTAAAGATGACATTGATGGATTTATCATTCAACCAACATATGGCATTTCAGAACCATCACTGGATTTGTTATTGGAATTATATGACATTGTATATCCTCATTACATCGATGTTAAAGTGGTACCCCAGTTACACAAATTCATAGGTGCTCCATAATATTAGCACCTGCCTGAAAATCTGATTAGGTTCAAATACTAGAAAAAATCTGTGAGATCATAAAATGGATCAAGAACGTGTAAAAAAACTTGTTAGAGAATTAATTATCGAAGTTGGAGAAGATCCTACACGTGAGGGGTTACGAGAAACACCTGAAAGAATTGCAAATATGTACAGAGAAATTTTTAGTGGATATGATTCCGATTCAGAATTATCAGTTCAATTTTCAGAAGATTCTGATGTAGTAATTGCTCGTGATATCCAATTTTACTCAATGTGTGAGCACCACATGTTGCCATTTTTTGGAAAAATTCACATTGCTTATTCTCCAAATGGTAGAGTTTTTGGAATATCCAAACTTGTAAGATTAGTTGAAAAATATTCAAAAAGACTTCAAATTCAAGAGCGACTCACCAAAAATATCGCTGATGAACTACATTCCCAAGGAGTAAAAGGAGTTGTAGTTTTGGCAGATGCAGAACATCTTTGTATGAAAATGCGTGGTGTCAAAAACGATGCAACACTTTCCTCGTCAGCTTTTAGAGGAATCTATGAAAATAAAGAGGAAAAAGCAGGAATAATGTCACTAATTAGACAACGTGGCTCAGATTTATCCTTCTAGTCATATACTGAAAAATTAAATAATCAATATTTTTGATCACAAACATGGGAGCAAATCCTTACATTCACATTCCAAAAGAATCATTTCCAAACTGGATATGGTATACGATAGAATGTGTGATAGTAATTGCATTAGGGATGCTCATTTCTAGAGAGATAACTGATTCAATTGAAGGACTTGATCCTGGAGTACAGAACTATATCTTTATGGGAATTGTTGGTATAATCTTCCTAATTTGGTATGTTGGAATTAGAGGTTTAATTCTTAAAAAGAAAATTCTAAAGAACAGTTACTAGAATTATTTTAGATATTTTGTTTTATCCTTAATGCCAGCTTTTACAAATGCAATTTTTCTGTTATTACAAGATTCACATATTCCACAATGATATTTTTTATTTGAATAGCAACTCCACGTTTTGAATATTGAATCACCCAAAACTTTCATTCCAGATTTTAGCAGATCACTTTTTGATAGTCCTTGACGGTATGGTGACCAAATCTCTATATTTTTTCGTAGTTTTGATTTAATTCCATCAATTTCCCCTTGGTTAAATGCAGTTTCTAGTTTTTTTGCAAAGCTTGGTCTACAATCCGGATAATGTTTGTCCCCTGTATGAGCGCCATATGCTACTAGTGAAGCATTTAGAGTAAAAGCCCATGCTGAAGCAATTGATAGAAAAACTGCATTTCTAATAGGGACTACTATTGAATATTCAAACTTGCTAGGAATTTTTCTTTTGGAACTCGTTAAAACATTGGAATTACCATACAATTCTTTCATAAATCCAATATCAATTATCCTGTGTTGTTTTAATCCTAATTTTTTTGCAAATGATTTAGCAGCTGTAATCTCACTATTTGCTTTTTGACCATATGAAAAAGTAATTCCATACAACTCATATTTTGATTTCAAATATGAAACTGCACAAACAGAATCAACTCCTCCACTAAAAACAATGACTGCTTTTTTCATACCATTCAACTATTTTCTCTTATCTGCTGCACCCTTACTAGGTTTACAAATTATAGTTTGACATTCTGTATTGGCAGATCCAAATCCTTTTTCCATAGCTTTGCAAATCTTCTTTAAATTAGCTGAATTTTTTGAAAATGCAATTACTGAAGGACCTGCACCACTAATTGTTACACCTAATGCACCTGCTTTAATGGCATTTTCTTTGACTTTGGCAAATCCTGGAATCATATGTTGCCTTGCAGGTTCAACTATCACATCTTTAATTGAATTTCCAATCAATTCAGAATCTTTTTTCATAAATCCTGCCACGATTGCTGTAGCATTTGATAGATTCAAAATACTATCTGTTAACTTGATATTTTTAGGAATTACTCCTCTTGATACTTTGGTTTTTTTCTTTGGAACATCAATGCTGGGGACAGCAACACACATCCTAAGATTAGTTGGAGGATCAATTCTAATCACATCCAATGGACTAGTCCTTACAATTACAAAACCTCCTAGAACAGATGCTGCAACATTATCATAGTGAACTGTTCCAGCACTTGCTTTTTCTCCAGATCCTGCAAATTCTACCAAAGAATTTCCATCTAGTTTTAATCCAAATAATTTATCAAATGCCACTGCAGTAGCTGCAGCTGATGCTGCACTGCTTCCCATTCCAAATCCTGCAGGAATTCCTTTTTTGATTTTAATTTCAACCCCTTGTTTTATTTTGAATTTCTTTTTCATATTCTTTACAACTAGTCCTGCAGTATTTTTTTCAGGATTTGTAGGAATATTGTCATCTGTAACTATTTTGATTCCATTTTTAATTTTGGTTAGTGTGACTGTATCATAGAATGCATCAACTGCCAATCCAAACACATCAAATCCTGGACCTAGATTTGCAGTAGAAGAAGGTGCCTTTACTGTAACTTTTGTTACCATTTAATCTTCTACCTCCTCGCCCAAATTAAGAATTCTGCTTAGGGCACCTTCAAGATTCACAAAACCATCTCCTGTAACATTAGATATTGGGATCAATCCTTGTGCAAATCCACCCAAATTCAATCCTCTTAAAATACTTGTAGTTAAAGTGTACGTATCACCATCTGTTTCTTTGGCAATAGCATTCTCCAAAGTCTTCAAATTTGTAGACCACTGCAAAATGTCTTTTAATTTATCAGTAATAAGATCTGATTTTGTAAGAACATTGATTGTTGGTAAATTCAAACGTAGTCTTATTGATGTAGCAAGCAATGCAATTGAAACAAAGTTTACTGGAGTGTTGATTAGTACGCCATCAAAAAGAAATATGCTTGTTTTTTCCTCTGATGTAAGATTTTCTGTAATGAAACGTCCGCTTGAGCGATATGCAAATAATTCAATTTGACCTGGTGTATCTACAATTAGATAATCTGGATTTACTTTGTATACATCATTTTGAATCTCATCAATTTTTGATGCAATCAAATCATTTGCCATTACCATGGCTCCATTTGGTCCAAGATCATATTGCTGCATTATTGATACATAATCTACATAATCTCTAACATCAATATCGCAAGTATATGCCAAATTTTCTACACCCGGATCTAAATTCATTACAGCAGCAAATGCTCCATTTTTTGTATAATATTCATGAAGCTTTGATGAAAGCAATGACTTTCCTGAACCTGCAGTACCTGAAACAAAAATTGTTTTCAATCCGTCTAATTTTCACTATTTGCTTATATTTCAAACTAGCTTGATTTTGATATTTTCCTCTCTGAAAATACCAAATTGGTATTCAAAAAGATCAATAATTTCCATTTTGCCTTTAACTAACTGAATTGTATTTCATTTATGATTCAAAGTACATTAGATAAGGAATCTTACCTCAAAGATTTAGTAGTAAAATTACTAAGAGAAAAAAACCTTTCAGACTTTGACATGCTTGATTCATTATTTGAAGAAATCAAACAGGAACTTGAAAATCAGCCTAAAATTTCAGATAATCTCTAGTTTTCATGCCTGATTCTAGGCATAGATATTTCCTGACTGGAAATGTACTCAACTTTCATATTTGATTCGTAAAAAAAATCATCAAATGAACTGGAGAATAATAGCTATTCCTATTACATTAATTCCAATTTTCCTAATTGCGATCCAATTTGATATTCAATTAGATGATATCTTGGCTATCGGATTACTTCCATTCGTTGGAGCAATTGTTGCCATGATGATAAAATTGGGTCTTCAGGGAATTAAATTTGCATATATTGCACGAAAATATCTTGGAAACTTTGATTCATTTTTCAAATTAGTAGGA
>DATHYS010000039.1:0-7515 GCA_035458995.1 Candidatus Nitrosopumilus sp. | reverse complement strand
CAAACTTTAGAGTTTCTTAATTTTTTAGGCTTTTCCAATCAACATTTTCATTTTTTACCCAGAGGAATTTCTTTTGTAATGCTGATGTGTACAATTTCTCCCATTCTGCACCTACCTCATCAGTCCATGCTTTGAAAACCCTAGGATCTATGTAATTTCTTAATGATGTACCAATGTTGTAATCTTTGGTTTTTTCTGATAAATCAATTTGTAATTCTAATTTTTGTAATCTTTCCTTGTGCTTTGCCTTTTGCTTTTTGATTTGCTCATTTAGTGTCTTGATTCTCTTTACTTTGGCTTTCTTTTGAATGTCTGTCTTTGGCTCTTTCTCTTCTACTTTTTTGAGAGTTTCTTGA
Source organism: Candidatus Nitrosopumilus sp. (assembly GCA_035458995.1). Classification (GTDB taxonomy): domain Archaea; phylum Thermoproteota; class Nitrososphaeria; order Nitrososphaerales; family Nitrosopumilaceae; genus Nitrosopumilus. Next base: position 7,159 of record DATHYS010000039.1, on the reverse strand, counting down.
GTTTTCTTCCATGCCTGTTCTTTTTCTACTTTCTTGAGCGTATCTCTTTTCTTTTGTAATGACTGCTCAAATGTTTTAGGAATTGTTCTCTTGTGGTTACACATCATGGCAGCTTCAAGATTTGCCAATTTTGCATGGTATAATTTCTCAGTTGCAGATTTTCCTTTTATATCGTCATGTTTTACAAGGTAATCTTTGACAACTGTTGTTGCTTGGTATGTTCTGAATACTTTGGCAGTCAAACCTTTCACAATTCCTGAAAAATATTTGTTCACATCCCTTGATGTGATGTTGTGGAAAATGTCTTCGTTTGGTTTTTTCTTTTCTATTAATTTTTTAAGATTTTCTTGAAATTGTTTATCGTCTCCTTCTGCCTTTAGTGTTTCTTGCCATCTTACGCTATCTTTTCCTAAAAAGTCAAACTCTATTGTATCTGCAGTAATCTTGATGTGTTCTTTTCTTAGGGTTGTGGCACCTACAGTATCAGCTTCATCAGGATCTTTTTCGTCTCCTACTCTCATTGCAGTTCTATAAATCAAATAACATGCAGTAGCAACATTACTTTTCTTTGGATCTTTCATGTCTTTGACCATTGCTTTTTTTATTTTTTCAATTTCTTTCTCTAGCTTGACTGCTTTTTCGTACTTTTCTTTATCTCTGCCTTGTTTCAGGTCGGAGCTGTCTGCAAGCCATACATACTTTCTTTTCTGAGTAAGAAAATCCATCCAGCTTGCTAACCACATTGAATCTTTATCATGAATTATTTTTCCCCATTTACCTTCGGGAACTTTGGCTTCTTTTCCAAGGTTTAATGTGACATCTTTTGCTGTAACTGGTGGTTTCCATTTTCCTCTAAGTGGATGCTCTCCTCTTCCAATGAATATGCCTGGAGGTTCTGCCATGTAATTGCCCACTTCTACTTCTTTTCCATCCATGATGGCAATTCCATATTTTGCTTTTAGTTTTTCACGTAATTCCTTTCTTTTTGCAGCAAGAGATTTCTTTTCTTCCTTAGTCATCATCTCTTTGAGGTCTTTTTCTTTGTCAACTATTTTGTAAGCATTTGAAAAATCAATATCTTCGTAGGATAATTTTTTAATTTTTAGTTCTTTAGCAAAATCTGCAGTAAAATTTTTCTGAAAAACTTTGTCTTGAGCATATGGAGTATCTTTCTTTTTTGCCCATTGATACACCATTTCTTCTTGGTTGATATTGAGATTTACTGTCTCCCCTTTGATCTTTATCTTGATTCCTTGAGCCTCATATGCTGGAGGGAATAAGATTCCATTGTGTTGTAGTGTTTTCCATTTCATATCATTTCACTTAAAATTGCGGACTTTGATGAAAACTCTACTTTATCTGTATATCAATTTAGCGTACAAGTACGATATTAGCTAGGAAATAGCTCTTTACTGAGGTATTTCTCAAATTCAATGTCTGTTTTTGCCTTTTTTGCCTCCATGAACATGGCTGCATCTGTTCCTACAATGTATCTTGGAAGCATCTCATCATCATGGATTGCCTTGATTATGACATCTGCGACTTGAGATGGTGGTGTTCCCAATTCTACCATCATCTTTAGTCCTGAATGAATATGTTCTGTTATCTGTTTGTATTTTGGGTCCGTCTTGGAATCTGGAATTTTCATGGATTCAAAAAAGTTTGTTTTGATTACTCCTGGTTCAATCAATGTTGTTTTAATTCCAAATTGTCCAAGCTCATATCTTAGACATTCTCCAAATCCTTCTAATGCAAACTTTGAACTGATATAAGCTGGAGATCCTGGCAATCCCATTCTTCCTGCTACCGAACTAATGTTTACAATAATTCCTGAATTTTGATTTCTCATAATTGGAGCTACTTCTTGAACAATTCTTACAATGCTAAAGAAATTGGTTTCAAACTGTTTTCTAAATTCATCCACTGACACATCTTCTGTACAACCAAACTGCCCGTACCCTGCATTGTTTACTAGAACATCTAATCTACCTGCATCTTCGATTATTTTTTTAATTACTGAAACGATTGATTCTTCTTTATCCACATCTAATTCAATTATCTCTATTGGGAGATTTTCTTTTTTTGCAGCATTTTCTAGCTCTCCTGCTTTGCTAGTATTTCTCATACTTGCAAATGTGTGATATCCATCTCTTGCAAGTGCAAGTACTGATTCTAACCCAATACCTGATGAACTTCCAGTTACAAGAGCTACTTTTTGCATGATTGTTCTAAATCTTTGTTATATTTATCCCATTTTGATTTATCATACTAGGGGCTTGTCGCCTTCAATCGGATCTATTAATTCTGTTTTCTCCCCATCGTTAATTCTCTCTAAAATTTCCAATGCTGAATGCTTGTGCAAGTATTCATTATTGTTTCCACATCTGTAAGAAAATGTACATCTTGGACATCCTGCCTCATTTTTGCATGGACACTCTTTTACGATAAACATACTTCTTTCCAGTGCTTTTTCAAATCTATCATACAGTGCTTTACTGGCACCACTCCCACCTATTGCTCCATCATAGATGAAGATCAAGCCTGACGTACCTAGTGATATGCCTCCTAGGTCTTGAGATACCCCGCCTGTTATCATATTGCTTCCTTCAATTACCACATGTTCTGTTGCATGATATCCGCTTGCCTCTGTATATTCTTCATCTTCAGACTCTTCGATTACTTTGAGAGGTCTTGGTGCATGAAAGACAATTCCTTTTGTAACAAAATCATATTCTAATGGTGTATCAAGTTCTATTTTTTCACCTTGTGTAATATCTTGTCCGAGTTCTATGTTGACATATCCGTATACCTTTTTTTCAATATGTAATTTACAAAATGCAATTTCAATTCCATTTGCATTTCTTCTCTCAAAGACTGTCTCAATAGTTGGCCATTCTTCAGTTAATGATTTTGTATAATATGGATAATCCCTTGGAATTCTCTCTAACTCTGCATAATTATTTTTTGGATAATCAAACTCTTTTACCCTGTAACGAACACCAGCTAGAAAATAAATCGCATCTTTGTGTAATTCTTCTAGTGCGATAGGTAGTACTCTATCTCCGACTTTTTTCCCATCCAAGAAAATATCTATAGATTTTCCAATTCCTCTAATGCTATAATCATTTAACATGGAATTTATTTTATCAAAATTTGGAATTATTCTATTGTTGAATTCTTTAAGATTTTCTTTAATGATGTGGTGCTCTATTACTTCTTGGTGCTCTTTTAATTCATGTTTAGATATTGGCCTATCACATGCCATTGCCAATACTTGAAATTCTTCAACAAATGGATTCTTTGGGTCGATGTATGTTTTTTCAACATCCTCAAAATAATCATCTGGATGGTTTTTGTAGTATTGTGAAATTGGGTCGTTTCCCAATGCCAAAAATGCATACCCTCTTTGTCCTTTTCTAGCTGCTCTACCTATTCTTTGAACTAGTCTGTTAACTGGAATTGTAGATGAAATCACGCAATCCACATTGCCTACGTCTATGCCTAATTCGAGCGTAGGTGTGCATGAAATGGCCTGTAATCTGTCTTCTTTGAATTGTCTCTCAACTGAAGTCCTGTAATTTGCCATCAAACCAGCTCTGTGGACCTTGATGTTGACTTTTTGTTTTTTTGCCTGTATTGCTAGCAATTCTGAATTTAGATGTGAGTTGTTAAAGACCATGGTCTTGTGATTTTTTTGCGTTAGTTTTTTTGTCAATTCCACCATCAGTGCTCTTTGTGTTCGAAGTGATGGAAAAAGCATTACAAAATCCGTCTGTCCTTTTTTTCCTGAACCTTGAATTTTTTGCATTTTGACACCAAATAATTTCTCACAAAATTCCTTTGCATTATCAAGTGTAGCTGATGCTGCAACAAACTGTACTTTGTTTGTACAAATTCTTTTGAGCCTTTTTATGATATAGTGGACATTTGTTCCAAAAATTCCTGAATATACGTGGGCCTCATCTGTTACAAGAATTCTAGTTGATGCTAGTAATGATGAGAATTTTGTCTGATGCCACATATGATAGTGCAATACATCAAAATTTGTTATCAGTATCTGTGGAGGGTTATCAACAATGTCTCTTCTTTCTTCTAATTTTGTATCTCCATCAAAGACTTTGACTTTTATTCCAATCTTGTCTGCAAACTTTTGGATTTTTGGATGTTGATCACGTGCTAATGCTTTGGTTGGATATACAAAAACTGCAAAGACGTTTCCCTCACTTGCTTCTTTTTTTATTTTCTGAATTACAGGAATCAAAAATGCTTCTGTTTTTCCTGAAGCAGTAGGTGCCTCAATTACCACATTTTCTCCAAATGATATCTCCTCAATTGCTTCTTGTTGAAATTTGTAAAATCGCTCTATGTTTAATTCCTCGAGATGATCAGTTATTGATTCATCCAACCCCAAATCTTCTACTCTACAACCCATTTTAGGCTCAGGATTGCTCAAAATCTTGTATTGTGAAATATAGTCTTTTTTTGAAAATAGAATCTCTTCTGTAATTTTATCTGGTTTGTTTTTTCCAATCATTTCTTTGATTTCATTTTCTCCTCTCACTATCCCTTCGTCTCTGAGATTTTCTGAGAGGCCTTTTTCTGAAACTAGCCCTTTGTCATATCTTGAAAGAAATTCAAGAAATACCTCGTCAAAATTTTTTGAAAATTCTAAAATATCCTCGATCCCACATTTTTCACAAGAAACATGCATTTTTTTGTTGAATGTTTTTTGGATTTCGATTTTTGATTTGCATTTTGGACAAGAAAATTTCAAGATCTATTTAATGTGGATTCTTTAGTGATTTATTGTTAATCTAACTGACTGTCCATGACATTATTAAGCTAGGAAATGACCTTGAATTTAAAAATGAAAAAAATCGAATTTAACAAAATCTACAATGAAAACTGTATTGAAGGAATGAAATCTATTCCTAAAAACAAGATTGATCTTGTAATCACTGATCCACCATTTGCCATTAATTTTAAAGCAAAAAAGGCAAATTATAACAGAACATCTTCTCGAGTTCTATCTGGATATAATGAAATTAAACCTCAAGATTACTATGATTTCACATTTTCTTGGATGAGTGAAGTTTTTCGAATTTTAAAAGATTCTGGAAGTATGTATGTATTCTCAGGATGGAATAATCTAAAGGATATTTTACGTGCATTAGATGATGTTGGATTTACTACAGTAAATCATGTGATCTGGAAATATCAATTTGGAGTAGTCACTAAAAGAAAATTTGTGACATCCCATTATCACTGTCTTTATGTTTGCAAAGATGACAAGAAAAGAAAATTTTTCCCTTTTTCTAGGTTCAAAAAAGAGGATAAAACAGAAGATGGACGGAGTCTTCACTATAGGGATAAGGAAGATGTATGGGATATCAAAAGGGAATATTGGACAGGAGATGAAAAGACTCCAACGAAACTACCATCAGAAATAATCAAGAAACTATTGGAATACTCTAGTAAAAAAAATGATGCAGTATTTGATCCATTTCTTGGTTCTGGCCAAGTTGCAGTAGTTAGTAAATCTCTAAACAGAAAGTATCTTGGATTTGAAATTGTTCCAGATTACTACAAATTTGCTAAAAAACGACTTGATACTGATAGTTATAGAATTAAAAAATCAAACTAACTACTCTTTCTTTTCTGGCTCTTCAATTCTCTTTTGACCCATTTTATCTGCAATACTTTTTCTTAATTCATCATCTGTCTTTCCTTCAATTTTTACTCCAGCTGATTTTGCAATCATCTCTAGTTTTTCACGCTCTGTTTCAACAGGTCCTGAAATTTTTGGTGTCTCCTCTGTTGCCTCTTTAATTTGGTCTTGAATTTCGTTTTTGGCTTTGTTGTATTCGTTAACTGCTTTGCCCATTTTTTTTGCAGCTCCTGGTAGTTTTCCTGTCCCTAAAATCAAAACTAGTACAACAAAAATTATGATCATCCATTCACTGCCACCAATGTTTAATGAATAATCAAACATGTATTGATATCATCTAATTTGAAATTAAACGTAATGTCTGAATTTGTGCCTAAATTGGTACTTCTTTATTGAATATCATCAGACGAAAATCTAATTTGAGATTCTCTGCGGTTCTAGTTTCTTTCTAGCATTTATTGCAAATAGTGCAACTCCAATTCCTATAATACAAAATACTAGATATGGTGCTTCATTTCCAAATGACTGTGTAATTGGACCTCCGATAGTTGGTCCTATTGCCCAACCCATTCCGAAAACTGTTTCATATGCCCCGATAATTTTTCCTGAAATTCCTTTTCTAGTTTTACTCAAAATAATTTCTAGAGTTAGCGGGAAGAAAATACTAAATCCAAATCCCATCAAAACTAAAGCAATTCCAAAAGTTATGATTGAGTCAGCAACAATTGATATTGCTAACCCTGCTGAGACTGCAATAGTTCCAGCAATCAAAGTTTGACTTGTTCTTCTGGCAAACTTTCCCGCTAGCGCAAGAGATACAACTCTTGAAACTCCAAAAACAAAATACAATAACAAAATATCTGTAGCAGACATTCCATTATCATTGAGAAATGCTGGATAAATTGTGAGTATTATCCCAAAAGAAGATGTACAGAAAATCAACAAAATAATCACTTCAGGAAATTTCTTCATTTCTTTAATCGATGACAATGAAAATTTTTCATGATGTTTCTTTACATTTTTTCTTGAGGCTAAAAGTGAGGAAATTATTGCTGCTGCAAGAATAAAAGCTGCAATTTGGAACATAATTCTATAAGTAATATCCATGCCTTCAAGTAATGCTGAGCCTAGTAGTGGGCCAACCATGAACCCAATTACAAAAAACATTGTAAACCACGAAATGTGTTTTACTCTGTTTTTTTCTGAACTCTCATTTGAAATAATTGCTTCACATGGTGGCCAAAAAAATGCATGCGCCACCCCTGTCATTATTCTAAATCCCATGATTTCTGGAACCGATTGTGCAATTGATAGAAGATAGATTGATGCTGAATTAATTGCAGCACCTAGTGATAGCAAATACCCATTGTTAATTCTGTCAAGTAAAATTCCTACAAAAAGAGGGATGAACATGTAAGGAATGAAATTTGTTAATCCGATTAATCCCAGTTCAGAATATGTTGCACCTATGATATTTTTTGCAAATACTGG
>DATHYS010000038.1:0-5258 GCA_035458995.1 Candidatus Nitrosopumilus sp. | reverse complement strand
CATTTGGTGGCAATTCAAGCTGATTTAGATTTGGTAATGGCTAATCTGCCTGAAACAACCAATGAAAATGGCATAGTTTCCAAAAACCCTGTTTGGCTGTTTGGTACAGAATCTACCAATTTCATTAGAATTCAAAATAATATTGATACAATGTTTGTTGGTGTAGATGAAATTTCTTCACTCTCAAAAGATAATTCTGCATATCACACTGGAATGTTAGATATCAATGACAGAGCATTATTGTTGAAAATCAACATCATGGATGCAACTCCCTACATGTATGTCAGTCCTGCAAACATGATGTTTAGTGCCATTTGGATTGTAGCAATTATTGGAATCTTTGCTATCTTGAAAAGAAAGAAAGAACAACTTCAAAAAGAAGATGAAATTGGAATTTAGGATATATTTAGATCTCTTCTAATTTCATCTACTGCTCTAATTCCGTAAATGTCTCTTATTTGTTGAATTCTGATTGCTTCTTTGAGCATGTCTCTTCCTATTGCATTTGATAAAATTGAATATACATCGCTGAATCTTACTTCCCACTTGTCTGCACAATCTAATATTTTACCTACTGCCCATTGTCTAACCTCGTGAGGTAATGGAATCTTTTCTCCAGACTCTATTGATACTCTATCAAAGAGATTTACAATGTCTGCAGTTTGTTTTGCCATTTTCTCAATATCTTTAGCAACTCCATACTTTGATTCTGCATTCATTCTAATGTTTGATTGATACTCTGATAGTTTGAGTAATGCCATCATCTCTTTTGAAGAATCATCTGATGCCTTGCTTGTAACCTCTTTGACTGATTGTAATTCTTGAAAGAGTTTTTCAGATTTTTTATGGAATTCAATTGTAGACTCGTCTTGTCTTTTTAGAGTATCTGAAACTGATGATATTTTTTGTTCAATACTATTTGTCTTATCAAAGACATTCTGTTTGAAATTGGAAAATTCTTCTTGAACTGATTTGAGACCTTCCCCAACAAATGCTGTAGAATCTGCTCTTTGAGATAATGCTCCAATTTCAGTCTCAATTTTGTCAATTTTGCCACCTAAATCTCTGATGGATTCTAGGCTCAAATTATCTGCAGATCCTGCTTTAGATGCAATTGTGTCAAATTGCTGTTTGAGCCCATCAATTACTCCTCCCAATGAATCAATTTTTGATGCTTTAGATGAGATGGCGTCAATAGTAACTTTGATTGCGTCTAATTCTGAATTAAGATTTGAACTATTTGAGACTCCTTCAGAAATTCTTCCTAGTTCCTGTTTGAGACTTTCAATAATTTGTGATCCTGTATCTAATTTTGCTGTCTTTCCTGAAATTTCTTCTATTGTATTTTTTAGATTGTCCATTTCTGAGCCAATCTCTAAAAATGAATCTGTCTTTCCAGAAACTTTTCTTAAATCTTCTCTAACTTCATCAATTCTCTGAGCAATTTTTATAATCATTTGAGAATTGTTTTGAATAGAATTCATGCTGTCTTCTACTTTCTGAGATAATTCTTGAGGTTTTGATGATTTTTGTAATTCTGAAATTCTGCTGATTTCTGATTCTAATTTTGCTGTTTGATCATTGATTTTATTTACAAGATTTGACTGTGTTCTTACTTGGTTTAGTCCTGCATAGAGTTTTTGTGTATCATCTTCTATGATGTTGATTTGTTTTGATTGTTTTTCAATATGTTCAAGTGTTGTAGTTAGTGTATCGATCATTCCTTTCATAGAAACTAGAACTTTTTGATTTTCACCAAAGATTTTTGACATTACTTTGATCTCTTTTTGTAATGCCTTGTTGGAATCTGAAACTGATGCTACCTTTTTTAGTAATGCTGATGGACTAGGCTCTCTTTTTGTAACCTTCTTTGTATTTGTTGTAGTTTTCTTTGTTGTAGTTTTGGCAGCCATGCTAAATTCAATTAAAAATTTAAAGATAAAAAAGTTGGGTCTAAAATAAAAAATGTAAAGAGCTACTTGTTTACAACTTCTGGTTCATGAAGTAATTCATGAAATGTCTTTTCAGCCAAACCATTTGCTGTTTCAATAAACCCTCTTGGACAGTATTCACATTGAATCATATAGTACGGTATGGTACCGTACTATTAATAGCAAGGTGATTACAAAGTAACCAAAATTGCAGTCAGATACCCCAGGTCATATCTCTTCATTATATTCAGATGACCTAATCATCACCCTGCACATCGATTATGATATCTGGGCATAAAGAGGTTAAAGATTTTGAAATTATTTGAGCCTGAGATTTTTTGCTAAATTGCTGTCAAATGTATAATCCGTAATCAATTTTAAACAAATTTGTTTACCGAAAACATGCAAAATATTCCACTTCAACTAGATTCAAGTGGAATTCAAAGCTCCCTTAACAATACAGTATCAAATTTAATTGAACAAATTACCCCTGAACTGCCTCACACAACTTTTGTTACAGATTTGGCTTTTATCATGATTATTGGTGCAGTAGTGACACTTGCTTTTTTCAAAATTAGGCAACCGTTAATCATTGGCTATCTTTTTGCAGGAATGCTAATTGGACCCTTTTCACATATTTGGTCTTGGATTTTACCTGAGGGTGGGCCCTCTTCGGATGTTATAGGGGGTGTTGGAATACTATCTGATGTTTCTGCGTTAAATCTATTTGCAGAAATTGGTGTAATCTTGCTACTTTTTGTAATTGGCATAGAGTTTCCTTATGCAAAAATTCGAAGTATTGGTCGTGTAGCAATTGGAGTTGGAACTATAGGACTATTTTCAACTCTAGGTGTTTTGTTCTATACTGCTAGTGCACTTGGTTTAGAATTCATGGATGCATTGTTTATTGCAGCAGCACTGTCAATTTCCAGTACTGCAATTATTGTAAAAATATTGGAAGAGATGGGGAGGATCAAAAAAGAATCTTCAATTTTGGTTCTAGGTATTTTGATTGTAGAGGACGTTATTGCAGTTATTCTAATTTCTTCATTGCAATCAATTGCTCTAGTTGGTACAGTTTCTATTGAATCTGTTGTTGTAGTTGTACTTGTTGCAACTGGTCTGATTGTAGGAACCTTTACTGTTGGAACTCGTGTAATTCCTCCTTTAATTGATAAAGTCGCAGCAGCAGAACACCGTGAAATTTTACTACTTAGTGTTCTAGGTGTTTGTTTTGGTTATTCATTATTGGCAAATATTGTCGGATTATCTGTAGCAATTGGAGCCTTTTTGGCTGGAGTTTTAGTTGCAGAATCAAAATCTGCTGAAGTTGCAAAATTATTATCCAGTCCAATTAAAGACATGTTTGTAGCAATATTCTTTATTTCAGTAGGGGCATTGATGGATGTTTCACAACTTGAAAACTATATTTTCGTAGCCATTGCATTAATTGCAGTTGCTACTGGAATGAAATTCGGAGGCAATATGATTGGGAATATTCTTTTCAGACAAAAACGTGGCAAGTCATTACGTTCGGCATTCACTCTAGCTGCTCCTAGAGGTGAATTCTCTATTGTAATTGTAAAGGCAGGTGTTGATATTGGCGCAGTCAGTGCTTTCTTGTTCCCATTAGTTGGTATAATTTCAATTATCACTGCATTTCTTTCTCCATTTTTGATAAAGGCAGGGGACAAAATAATTCCAGCAATTGAAGAGAAAGATGTCTGATGAACTAAAACGAATGCAAGAGCAAGTGCATGATGGTATTACGACATTTGATTTTGAGGGTAAAGAAACTCCTTGTATTGTAATTGATGGAAAAAAATATGGTGAAATTAGATCTAAAATTGAAGGTCAACCATTTTCTGTGAATACTGATTTGAATATTTTACAAGATGGATTAGGAAATGTGTTCGTTGAAGTTACTTTGACTTTTTCGATAGGAAACATTTCTGAAAAATTCCTTATTGATGCAAAAACTGAATTACAATTTTTTGATACTCTTGCAAAAACCTCGATGCTTGTACTAAATTCACCTGAATCGCAATACGGAAAAGATAATGTCATTGCAATTCAGTTACCTCGCCCAGAAAAAGCACATGATGCTCTAGAAATAATCAAAACAGCTTTAATTCCTAAAAATCAATAAGTGGTGCAGTTACCGGGATTTGAACCCGGGTCACGTACTTGGCAAGCACGAGTACTAACCAGACTGTACTATAACTGCAACAAACCTCAAGGCTGAATTTGGATATTAAACTGTTTTTAACTATTTCATACAAGATGTATCATGGATGAAACATTACTTGAGAAAATAGAGCAAAAAATTCAAGACTCTATTTCAAACAAAGATGAAATTAAAGAATTAATTCAATCGCTATCCGATGTTGATGATTCTAAATCCTTTGCTTTGGGTGTCGTTGTGGGGAGAATCTATAACACATTTTACTATCAATCAAAAAGAATTCTAAAACGTGATCCTACAAGACAAGAATTTGAAGAGTTTTTAGAATTTGTGAAAAATAAGAAATCTGATTTTAAAGATTTATGGTGATAATTTGTTCCATTCAACCACTTTGATTAGTGGTGTTCCTGGTAATTTTACACATGATCCGTGAAGTGCTTTTTTTGCTGCTTCCAAATGTGCATCTCCATTAACATATAGTTCCATGATGCATTGACCTTGCTTTACTCTTGCACCTAAACTGACTGCTTTACCCCATGATCTTCTCATTCCTTCTGAAACTCTGTCTGCACCTGCAGTTGCAATCTGTTTATTTTCTCTAAGAAGATTATGTGGATAAATTCTAAGTCTTGAATAATAGCCTGATTCCCCAGTTGTTTTTTCTAGTGTTTTGTTTGCAGCTAATCTTGTTGATTCAATAGCCATATGTCTAATTTGGATTTTCTCGTTTAGTAATAATTGAACACAGTATTGATATGTGCCTCTTTTACCACCTTGAAATTTTGCAATTTTGATTTGTGGTTTACCTTTGATGTACTCTTTTCTGGTAAAGACTTGTCCAGTTCCATCTCTGTAATTGGCACCATGCATGATATACTCAAGCCAAAATGCCCATATTTTAACGGTTAGCAGGGTATTACTCCTATTCTCCAATGCTTATATGGAAATCCATTGGTTTTCACTTCATCATGGAAGAGACTCCCTTTGTTCGTGGAGAACTAGTTTCAGATCAGACTTGTATCTCTGATAAGAATATGATCCATGAATTAGAACTAAAGGGATTTGGAGAAATTGAAAAAGAAAAATTATTCCTCAAATCTTTTGAAACTCTCTATTTACTATACACTAAAAGATTGATTTTA
>DATHYS010000037.1:0-11438 GCA_035458995.1 Candidatus Nitrosopumilus sp. | reverse complement strand
GGACACAAATCTGCATAATCATTAATTCCGTCACCATCAGTATCTGGAATTCCCTTATCAGAACCTACAAAGTCAGGACAACCGTCCAAGTCTTGGAATCTGTTGTATGTTTCTTTTACTTCAGGGCATTGATCAATACTGTTAGGAATTCCATCAAGATCAGAATCATTGTCACTTGAATATGGTGGAATGTCAGGACAACCGTCATCATCTAGGAAACCATTGTATCTTTCAGGATCTAATGGACATGCATCGTTGACATCCATAATTCTATCACCGTCTGCATCATTTAATACACCATCAAAAGATGAAATTGAATCAGGACAACCGTCATAATCTGCAAATTTATTGAAAGTTTCTGGTTGGTTCGGACAAATATCAAATTGATCAGCTATTCCATCACCATCTTTATCATTAAATGAAGTATCTAATGCAATGTCAGGACAACCGTCTGTATCTCTATAACCATTATACACTTCGGGTTCATCAATACACAAATCAATTTTGTCTTGAATCCCATCATTGTCAGTATCAATAAAACTTGAATCATTAACAGAATCAGGACAACCGTCATCATCTTGGAATTTATTGTAAGTTTCAGCACTTAGTGGACATTCATCAACAAAGTCGGGAACTCCATCCAAGTCTCTATCACCTGCACCATAATTGTCAGGGCAACCATCTCTATCATCAACACCATTGAAAGTTTCTGGTTGGTTTGGACAATTATCAATTAAATCAATAATGCCATCACCATCAGAATCAGCTGCACCTCCTTCTCCACTTCCAGGAAGGGTATCAGGACAGCCGTCTTCGTCTTGGAATTGATTGTAAGTTTCTTTAAGATTAGGACATTGATCAATATGATCCTCTATTCCATCATAGTCTTCATCGTACCATGGAACAAAATTTGAGGGGCAGCCATCAACAGTGCCTTCATAATCTTCTTGTAAATTAGGACATGCATCAATAGAATCATCAACGCCATCACCATCTAAGTCATCAGCAGCAAAAATGGGATTTACTGGCATGCTAGTCAGTGTAGCTATAAGTAAGAACAGGAATGATAAAGAGTGTATTTTTTTCAAAGCCTAAAAATACCTCGAGGATCCAGTTATTAAACCTCACTCTAGAATCAACCAAAAATATCCATAGTTTTGAGAAAAGTTTGCATGTAAGACAAAAAACTCGATCAATTTAAGTAAAACAAAACTCGATCTGAACTCATGAGTTGTTCAGGAGAGACTGTCGAAGAAGAAGAGCAATTACTTCAGATCAGACCAGTAATATCTGCACAATTGAAAATAGCCAAGTATGGTGTAGCAGATCACTCAAAGGTAGGACTTTGTCATTGGACAAAAAAATCGTTCAAGCATGAGGGTAGTTGCTACAAACACAAGTTTTATGGAATTTCAACTCATAGATGTATGGAATTTTCTCCTGCTGGAATGTATTGTGAAAATAGATGTGTGTATTGTTGGAGGCCAATGGAATTTTATGATTCAATGGAAATGAAATCAGAAGAAGTTGCAGAGCCAGAACAAATTTTAACAAAACTAATGGGTGAAAGAAAAAAACTAATCAATGGATATTATGGGGATTCCAGAAACGACAAACAAAGATTAGACGAGTCATTATTACCTGCTCATTATGCAATTTCACTTTCTGGAGAGCCTACAATGTATCCAAAACTTCCAGAGTTAATTAAATATCTAAAATCACTTGAAGCAACAAAATCAATTTTTCTTGTCACAAATGGACAAGAGCCAGATATGATTCAAAAGTTACAAGATGAAGATGCATTGCCAACACAATTGTATCTATCAACAAATGCTGCAGATTATGAATCATTTAAGAGAATAAACAAGCCAAAATACGATGACTCATGGGAAAGATGGAACAAGACACTTGACATGTTAAAAAATTTGAATACAAGAACAGTATTGAGAATTACTTTAATTAGAGATTATAATGATCAAAAAGAATCAATTCCAGCATTTGCAGAAATGTTTAGAAAATCAAGCCCACACTTTATTGAAATTAAATCGTATATGCATATTGGACGTTCAACAAATAGATTAGAACATGCAAACATGCTAGAAATGGAAGAAGTAAGAAAATTTAGTGAAGAAATTGCAAATCAAAGTGAAATATTTTCAATTATGGATGAGAGTATTGTTTCAAGAATTTCAATATTACAAAATAATGAAAGATTTATTGATCGTTATATTCCTACTTATGCAAATACCATTTAGAGAATTTTTTTAATGCTTTGAATCTATGAGATAATTCATTTTTGTTATTTATTTCAGCAAATGTTTTCTTTGAATTATTTGGAATAAAGATAGGATCATATCCCCAACCTGATCCTTTTTGAGATTTAGAAATTTTTCCATCTAGTTTTCCATTAAATGATTCCAAAGATGTTTTGTCACAATATGTAATAATTGAAACAAACTTTGCTTTTCTATTATTTTTTAAGAGATTTAGAATTCCTTTGTTCCCAATGGTTTTGAAAACATATGATGAATAAGGGCCTGGAAAACCGGAGATCGAATCAATAAACAAACCATCATCTTCAATGATGATAGGTTTTTTAAATTTAGAAAATGCATCTCTTGCTTTTGCTATTGCAATGTCATGAAGTGAATTTGATTGAATTTCTTTTAGATCAGATTTTAAAAATCCTAGATTAATTCCAAATAAATCTAAAATGCTCTTTGCTTCACGATATTTGTGACTATTTGAAGATACAAAAAATAGATCAAACGACTTGTGCATATCTGCCTCTACTTTCTATATCTGAAACTAGTTTAGTTATTTTTGCATAGTAGGCTTGACCAACTACAGATTTGTATCCATTTAGGAAATTTTTCCAAGATGAAAGCATGATTTTGGCATGAGCACTATTGAGAATTTCTTTGATTAATCTCAAATCAACTGCATGATCTTCAGGTTTTATAGATATTTGAGATAAACCAAAATCAATTACAAATACAACATTTCGAAATAAAATGAAATTTGAAGTAGTTAAATCACCATGCATGATTCCATTTTTATGCAAAGTACCAACTAATTTTCCAATATCTTTTGACAATTCAATGATTTTTGATTCAGGCAAATCATGTACAGGTTTTCCAGGAATTTCTTGCATAAGTATAGACGTTTGATCCAAATTTACAAAGTATACAAGAGGTGCAGGAATTCCATATGATTTGACAAGTGAAAGCATTTGTGATTCTTTGATTGTCCTTTGTTTACGAATTTTTGAGTCAAGAGAAGAATTTCTATATTTTTTAATTTTTCTAATTTTTAATATTGCATTGGAATTTTGCCATTTAGTTTGATACAAGTCTGCTTCAGCTCCTTTTTTGAGTAATTTCATTAACATTATATCCAGAAGAATTCAATAAAAATTAATCATGGATGAAGGAGAAAAAAGGATCAAGCAAGAAGACTGTAGTGAAGATAAATTTGGTGCAGGAATTCTCACATTAACAAACAAAAGATTAGCATTTGATAAAACAAAGGCACGAATGATGGACTTTTCAAAACATTTTGGTGACACACTTTTAGATATTTCATTAGACAAAGTTACAAAAACATGGAAAGAAGGAATCTTTATGAAAAAAGTATGTTTTACAGTGAAAACAGATGAAGGAGAACAAACTTACAAGTTTGGAGTTTTCAACACTAAAGGTTGGCTCAAAATCATTGATCAAACAATTAGTGAAAACAAAAATCAATAATCTACTTTAACAGAATCCAATCTCCAAGATTGAGTCACAAAAGTATCTTTTAATGAAGCACCTTCTTTGACTTGTGATTCTAAAAGACCGGTCCAGCATATTTGGCTGCCACAATCACCAGCATATTGTAATGGCACCACAAAAAATTTACAACCGTGTCGTTGACAAACATCTTTTAACATTGCTGATAATCGTTTATTTGCTGCAACTCCTCCTACAATCATCAATTCTTTTTTTCTTGTAAAGGATAAAGCACGCTCAACAGCTTCACTCATCATTGCAAAGGCTGTTTCTTGAAGAGAGTAGCAAGCATCCACTTTACTTTTTGATGCAACAGATTTAGTCGCAGATAATAATCCAGAAAAGGATACATCGTTTCCCTTTACTGAATAAGGTAAAGTAACATAATTTGAAGAAGTATTTGCCAACTCTTCAATATTTTTTCCACATGGAGATGCAAATCCAATTGATCGTCCAAATTGATCAAGCAGTTGACCTAAAGTTATATCCAAAGTTTCTCCAAACACTCTCCATTGTTTATTTAAAAATGCCAACAGCATAGTATGTCCTCCTGAAACCAATAACACCAATGGATTAGTTGCTCCTGTCAATAATTTTCCCAATTCAATATGTCCAATTGCATGATTTACAGGATATATTGGAATTTTGTAAAATGATGATAAAGATCTTGCAACAACTGCACCCACACGTAAACATGGGCCTAGCCCTGGACCTGCTGCATATGAAACAATGTCTAAATCTTTGATTGAAACATTTGCTTCTTTAAGGCAGTCAGATAAAACCAGTGAACTATTTTCAATATGATGACGAGATGCCTCACGAGGGTGAATTCCTTCCCCCTCATCAGGACGATAAATTTTTCTAACATCAGATAAAATTTTTCCTTTTTTTCTAGTTTTTTCAATTATTGCACAAGAAAATGTATGAGCTGTGCTCTCAATTCCAAGACCTAACATATTATCCACGACTTAATGTTGAAACAATTTTGATTACATCCCCATTTTTTAGTTTTTGATCACCACTAATCCTTTGTTTGGTCTTACAATCTATTGCATGCAAGAACCCCTTTGCAATATCTGCATGAATTAAACTTGCCAGATCCTTTGCAGTTGAATCTTGGGGAATCAATTTGGTATCAGGTAGTATAACACCATCTTTGTTTGTAAGTTTTGTCTCATCTTCAACAGGATAGACTACTATGAATTTTAGAGAATCAAAAACTGCAGTGTTTAATATTTTTTGAATGCCAGTGGAAGGAATTTTGGAAAAAACTGATTTAACTAGATCAAGTGCTTTTTGTTGTGGAGGAGGAATTTCTTTTCCTTCAGCAATTGTAAAGCCTTCATCACCAGAAGAATAATTTACAATCCCAGCTTTTGAAGCTTTTCGTAAAAGTAATTCTGTTTCAGCACTACATGGAATAACATTGTCAGATATTTTTTTGATTATTTCAAGATCTTGACAGAGATCTGCTTTGTTTGCTGCAATAATCATAGGTTTTGTGCTTTTTCTTAATTCCTTGACAAAAGTTTCAATGTCATTATCTGTCCATTCTTTTGGGTTTTTAGCCATGAATCCCAGCTTTTGAAGAATCTCTTGAACTTGAAAATCTTTAATTCCTAATCCTGAAAATCTTTTTGCAATACCATCAGTAAGTTTTGCTCGTTTTTGATCTATTTCACGAGTTATCTTATCCCATTCTCTTTTCAAGATATCTGCAAACCATTGATCAAATTCATCTTGAACAAAAGCAACATCCTCTAATGGATCATGCGTTCCAGCTGGAACAGGTTGTCCTTGAATATCTGTAGTTCCTGCAATATCAACAACATGAATTAAAACTTCAGCTTGTCTTGCATCATCAAGGAATTGATTTCCTAATCCTTTTCCTTCATGAGCTCCAGGAACTAATCCTGCAACATCAATCAGTTTGACTGGAATAAATCGTGTACCATTTACACATAATTCATTATCATGTTTAATTTGAAAATGTTTGCATGCACAATCAGCTTTTACATATGCCACTCCAATATTTGGTTCGATTGTAGTAAAAGGAAAGTTTCCTGATGCCACAGGAGTCTCAGTTGCTGCTGAAAAGAAGGTAGATTTTCCTACATTTGCCTTTCCTAGTAAACCAATTTGCAATATTGTGCAAAACTCAATTCTACTTATTAGTATTGCAGAAATCGTTTAATCTATGAATCAGGATTTCAAAGCATGTCAATTGTAATCACAGGTAATCCAGGAGTTGGAAAACATACAATTACACAAGAAATTGCTGATAAAATGAAATTATCTGTATTAGACATCAATTCAATTGCAAAAGATTCGGGACTATTTGAAAAAAATGGAGAAACAAATGATATCAATATTGAAAAATTAGAGAAAATCCTAAAACAAAAAATTTCTGAAAACAATATCATTGTAGGACATTTGGCACCCTATGTTTTGACTAAAAATCAAGTTAAAATAATTATTGTGTTAAGAAGAAGTCCGTATGATTTAATCACAGTTTACAAAAATAGAGAGTATTCTGATTATAAAATTAAAGAAAATACAGGAAGTGAAATTTTAGGGGTTATTGCTCATGATGCAATCAATAGATTCCAAGAAAAGACATTTGAAATTAACGTAACTGGGAAGACAATCCCTGAAGTAGTAGAAAGAGTCATGCGAGTAATTTCTGAAAACAAAGGAAGTGACGAAGTAGATTGGTTAGATTTAGTGCGAAAAAATAATGATTTAGGAAAATTTTTTGTTGATTGATTAAATAACGCCTTTTAATTTGATAAATTACTTGTTTGAAATATCTAAAACGGATTTAGCTGGAAGAATTGGTACTCTTTATACAAATCATGGTAAAATTGAAACACCTGCATATGTCCCTGTAATTCATCCAGTCAAACAAACAATCCCATCTAAAAAAATCAGAGAGATTGGTTTTGATTTAGTGATAACTAATGCATACATTACAAAAAATAATTATGGCGATGATGCTGTGCAAAAAGGAATCCATAAAATTATAGATTTTGACGGTGCAATAATGACGGATTCTGGAGGATATCAAGTTCTTGAATATGGGGATGTAGATGTCTTACCACCTGACATGGCAAACTTTGAAAGAGGAATCTTAACTGATTTTGCAATTCCACTTGATAAACCAACAGGATATGGAATGCCAATTAAAAAAGCTGAAGATTATGTAAAACATACTCTGAAAGTTTGTAAAGAAACACTTGGAGATAGTCTTGACAATGGACAAATTTGGATAGGCCCAATTCAAGGAGGTGAGCATTTTGATCTTGTTGGTAAATCTACAAAAAGTTTAGTTGAAATGGGATTTCAAATGCTTGCATTAGGAAGCCCAGTTGAATTTATGGAGTCATATGAATATAGATTATTAGCTCAAATGATAGTGTCTGCAAAAAAACAAATGCCACATTCTATTCCGTTACATCTTTTTGGTGCAGGGCATCCATTAACAATCCCATTTGCTATAGCTTTAGGATGTGATACATTTGATTCAGCATCATACATGCTATATGCAAAACAGCTAAGATACATCACAGATGATGGCACAAGGTATTTGTCAGATATTACAGTATTTCCGTGTAATTGTGAAATTTGCTCAAAATACACCCCAGATGAATTACGTCAACTAGAATCCACAGAGAGGATCAATCAATTAGCAATTCATAACTTGTATGCAATTAAACTTGAAGTCGACAAGGTAAAACAAGCAATTCATGAAGGAAGATTATGGGAATATGTGATTAAAAAAGCAAGGGCACATCCCAAATTATTTGAAATGATTGAAGTGATGACTGAAAATTATGAATTTCTGGGTTTGGGAACTCCAAAATTCAAAGAGAAGGCAATTTTCTTGTTTAGTGAAGAAGATCAATACAGACCAGAAGTTCAATCTTACCATGAAATTGTTAGAAGGTTCAAATCAAAGAAAAAGAAATTAATCATTACCAAAGAATCCAGTACAAAGCCAGGATATCTATCTCGCCAATATGTCGGACTAAAAAAGAAATTCAAAGATTTTGAATCATTTCAAGTTTGTCAGTATAATCCACAATTAGGTTTAATCCCTATTGAAATTTCAGATATTTTCCCAGCTGCACATCATGAAACTTCTAGAGTAAACTTTGACCCAAAACAGTTCCCTTCATTTGAAAAAACATGGAATGATTTCTTTGCAAAAAATAAATTTTCAGAAATTCATTTTGATAAAGAAGACAAATTCCTAAAACATTTTGTAAAAACTTTGCCAAAAGAAATCAAGAAAAAATCTTTAGCATAATTAAAAATAAGAAAAAAGAATGTGCTAAAAGATGCTGCTTATAGTGCGGCGTCTTCTGCCCAACCTTTGATGAAGATACCGTTTTTGTGAAGAGGTACTGGTTGACCAGCAGTGTAATTCATTGGTCTCATCCAAAAGATTGATTTTGTTGGGCATACACCGATGCATGCACCATCAGAAATACATCTTTCTGGGTAAAAGACAAATGCTTTACCTCTCTTCCAGCCTTCAACTGGTTTTACTCTAAGGACATCAGGACCAAGAGTTGTACAGATTTCTACACATAGTGCACATCCGATACATCTTTGTTCATCAATGTCTGGAAGTATTGCTATTGGCATTACAAAATTAAGAAGGGTTGGTGACTATTTAAACCATGATTGAAATTCATAACCCTGTTATGAAAAAGATCGGTACAAAAAAATGCGCAGAATCTAGGTTAAAGGATTTAAAAAACAAAAAGATAACGTGATGTGCACGTTTATTTTCTCATTGCATCTATTTGACCAGAGGTTACCCAGTCAAGTAGTTCTGCTGAAGAAGGATTAAGGTCTGCTTTCTGATTCATAAGATTGTTTACCCAAATCCAGTTGAGTTGATTCAAGAGTGGTTTGTTTGCTTCATCACCAGCACGTGTCTTAGCGACAACGGCTTGGTCTTGCTGTGCTAACCAATCTGCGAAACTTCTTCCCATGAGGATCGGATCTTAGCTTGCACTAATTAAAGCTTTTGAAGATTCTATGACAGGCATAATGATCGGATAAGCCCTAAGAAGGTTTTAACGTAGATTAGAATCCATTTTAATTCTTGAACGTTAAAGTTTTGGGTGCTGCAAATGAAGTAGGCAGATCGGGGTTTTTAGTAGACTGCAATGGTACAAAATTATTACTTGATTATGGAGTAATGTTTGGGCGTAGAGGTAGTCCACCACAATATCCACTCCACGTAAAACCAAAAGATTTGGATGCAATTATTATCACTCATGCTCATTTGGATCATTCTGGAAATGTACCATCACTTTTTGTAAGTGGAAATACAGATGTTTATGCCACACCTCCAACATTTGATCTTTCAAAGTTGTTAATTGAAGATATGTTAAAAATTGAAAAAAATTCTCATCCATTTGATCTTCCTGAAGTCAATAATATGATGAAAAATGCCAAAGAGATAGGATTTAAGCAAAAAGTCACTAAAGGGAATGCAACTTTTGAGCTAAGAGAATCAGGACATGTAATTGGTGGAAGCACTGTTTTAGTTGAATCAGAGAAAAAACGTATGTTCTATACAGGTGATATCAAGACAAATGGTTCTAGAATGCTTAGAGAGATGGATTTGGATATAGGTGAAATTGATTTACTGATCACTGAAAGTACTTATGCTAAAACTGAGCAAAAACCAAGAAAAGAATCAGAGGCAGAATTAATAGAATTTGCAAACGAAGTAATGGACAGGAAAGGAATATTGTTCATTCCATCATTTTCAGTCGAACGTTCTCAGGAGATTGCTTGTATTTTAAGAAGTTCAAATTTCAAACACAAAATCATAATGGATGGAATGGCATTAAAAGTAAATGAAATAATGTTCAAACATCCAGAATACCTAAGAGATCCAAAAATATTTTCTGAAGCTATCAAAAGTGCAACTGCAATTAGAGAGCATGCAGAAAGAAAACGTGCAATGGGAGAACCATGTGTAGTAATATCTCCAGCTGGAATGTTAGTTGGAGGAAATGCAGTTTATTATTTACAACAGTTATCTTTTGATAGTAAAAATGGAATAGCACTTGTTTCTTATCAAGGAGAAGGTACTCCAGGTAAAAAATTGCTTGATACAGGAATGGTATCAACTAGAGGTAAAGATCTTACTGTGCAAGCTGAAGTAAAACAATTTCAATTTTCTGGACATGCAGATAGAAAGGAATTATTTGATATGATAAAGCAGATTAAAGGAAATCCAAAGGTATGCACGGTTCATGGGGATGCTGAATCATGTGAAATGTTTGCAAAGGAAATTCATGAGCAATTTGGCCTAGAAACAGTTTCTCCAGCAGTCAATGAAGAAATAATCATCTAATATGCAAAATCACTCGGTCATAAATGTAGAAAATTCAATTAATAGTGGCCAAGTATTTCTTTGGAAAAAAAATAATTCAGATTGGTATGGAATTAATGGTCAAGATATTCTAAAAATAACTAATTCAGGAAATATTAAATCATATCAAAATATAAAGACAGATTTTTTTCGAAAAAAAGACAATATTGAAGAAATAATAAAATCAATCTCTAAAGACAGTATCACAAAAAAGGCAGTTAAGCAATATCTAGGATTAAGAATACTAGAACAAGATCCTTTTCAATGTTTGATTTCATTTATCGTGTCATCAAACTCTAATATTCAAAAAATAAAAACCAGTTTAGAAAATATATCAAAAAAGTTTGGTGATAAAGTAGAATTTGAAAATCAAGAATTTTTTTTATTCCCAGAACCAAAAAAACTTGCAAATGCAACAATAAATGAAATTAAAAATTGTGGAGTTGGATATCGTGCCAGATTTATCAAGGAAGCAGCAAAGATTACGGCACATAAAAAAATTGATTTTGAATATTTGAAAAAATCTAATTATCAAAATGCAAAAGAAGAGATCTGTCAAATTCCAGGGATAGGAAACAAAGTAGCTGATTGTATTTTGTTATTTTCTTTAAACAAATTGGAATCTTTTCCTTTAGATAGGTGGATGATAAGAATTTTAGAAAAATATTATTCGGATAAATTCCAGCTAGAAACAAAAACCATTACAGAAAAACAATATGAAATTCTTCATCAAAAAATTGTAAATCATTTTGGTCCATTTGCAGGATATGCACAGCAATTTCTCTTTAAGATGGAAAGAGAAAATTACCAAAAAAAGTGGCTGTAAACCCTTAAAATGGTAATTAATTGCTAGGTTTTTGGGCCCATAGCTCAGCATGGATAGAGTGCCGGACTTCTAATCCGATGGTCAAGGGATCGAAGCCCTTTGGGCCCGCTTAACAAAATTATTATTCTGATTTAGAAGCAAAGTTTTTGTGAAAGATTTAGAATTTGAACTAAATTCAACTGATATTCATCCAGATTCAGAAATTATAGGGACAATTTCAGTAGCATATCCAGGAAGATATGATGGTGTTGTGGTGAATACAACAATTTTGGATTCAAATGAACACATTATTTACAAATCATATAATGGAAAAAAAATTTCTCAGAATGTTTCAAGACTATTTATCAATAAAGATGTCATGCCAGAAGATAAAGCAGAATTTTCAGCAATTATTAATTTTGAACCAAAGCAAGAACACGAAATAAAATTCAGAGTGTCAATT
>DATHYS010000036.1:0-16340 GCA_035458995.1 Candidatus Nitrosopumilus sp. | reverse complement strand
CCAAACATCATCTACTTCATCAAGTAACTTGTATTCTTTCTCAGTTTCACGCTTCATTAGTTTTAGTCTAGAGATATCTCTATCAAAGAATAAATCTATTGTCCAATCAAGAAATACACGAATTTTCTTATCCAAAGTTGTAATCTTTGAAAGGTAAACATTTCTCCAAATTAACCACGCCCAAAATCCTGAGATATTCATTCCCAAAAATGTGGCAATTCCAGATCTTTTTCCAATAATTGCCATCTGCCCTTTAGAATGATAAACAAATTTCTCTTTTTTAGAATTTTTGATAAGGGATATCAAATTTTTCGCTGCAATTTTTGCTTGAGCCTCTGCAATTTGTGCAGTTGGAGGCAATGGTCTTTGTGTTTCAGGATCTATATGCAAAGCACAATCACCAATTGCAAATACTCCTGGAAAGTCTGAAACTTCAAGAAAATCATTTACGATAAGCTTTCCTTTTTCTGTCTTGAACATTGATCTCTTGATTGTATTAACCGGAGTC
This sequence comes from Candidatus Nitrosopumilus sp., assembly GCA_035458995.1. GTDB lineage: Archaea > Thermoproteota > Nitrososphaeria > Nitrososphaerales > Nitrosopumilaceae > Nitrosopumilus. Next base: position 15,832 of record DATHYS010000036.1, on the reverse strand, counting down.
ACTCCCGCAGTCCAAATCAAAGTTTTTGTAATTATAGAATCAACTACAGATGTATCTACTGAATCTTTTGGATGTTCATCCAATGATTTAGTGGTTACTTCATTTCCATCAAAACTTGTAACTGCTGTTTTTAATCTGATGTCGATTCCTCTCTCTACCATTTTGTCTTTAGCAAAATCTGCAAGTTTTTCATTAAATCCTGGGAGAATCATTGCTAAAGCTTCTAAAACGATTACTTTGAGATCATCTTTCTGAATTGTAGGGTAATGTTTTCTAGCATCTAAAAGAAGATCCATTAATTCTCCTGCAGTTTCGATTCCTGCAAAACCTCCACCTACAACTACAAAATTCAGAAAACTTTTTCGAAGAATTGGATTAGTTTCATTTTCTGCTTGCTCTAGCATATCAATAACTCTGTTTCTTAACATCACTGCATCATTGAGTGTCTTCATAGTGTATGCATTTTTTTCAACGTCTGCCATTCCAAAAAAGTTAGTCTCACTACCAAGTCCAACAACAAGAAAATCATAATGTATTGAGATGCCTCTTTTATCTCCAGTTCCCCATAGCGTAACTATTTTTCCATACGGATCAATGTTTTTGACTCTACCTTCGTAAAATTTTGTTTTTTTACAAACTGTTCTAATTGGCAAAACAATATGTCTTGTTTCAATCATGCCCGAAGCTACTTGAGGTAACATTGGTGTAAATAAGAGAAAATTATCTTCACTTACCATCACAATGTCAATTTCTGGATCATCTCCAAATTCCGATTCTAATTTTCTGGCACATTCTACACCTGCAAAACCTCCACCTAAAATCAGGATTTTTTTCTTATTTCTTACCAATAGTGTTTTTTCAATAATTTAGGTGAATATATGCTATGAGAAGATTTTCATAAAAACCGCTGATATTTTAGGTTCTCATAATATCTGAATGTAAAATTTCATAGGCTCTAGATGAGTCTCTTTCATTTAGAATTATTGTAATGCTATCCTGACTGAAAAATGCATTAACTAATTCTACCCCATTTGCATGAAGTACTTCAGCTACATAGGATACTACATCTGATTGATTCTTAGAGTTAGGAATAGAAATCCTGATTTTTGCAAGGCCGGTACTAAACATTTCATCTCTTTCTGGCATATTACTGAAAATCTGCCTAATATCATCCATATCCTCAGCAAGAAATCTAAACGAGTCAGAAATCCTAAAGAAATCATAGTTGTTAGTAACCTTTGAGAATTTTTCAAAAATTACCATCGGATCCATTTCATTTGAATCCTTTACTGAAAATTTGACATCCATTATTCCATCAGTTAATGCCAATCGTGCATTTTTCAAAACTGATTCTTCTTTAACTTCTTCTTTAATCTCAAATGAATCAGCAAATCTCTTAATCGCAACAACTACAGTATTGAGGTTCACAGAGTTTCCTAGAATTTTTTCAATCTCTGGTTGAATCTTTACTGCCAATGCAGTATAGTTAATCAAATCCATTTTCATGCAATCGTAAACTGATCGATTTCTAGTAATGATCTCTCTTACAAGTTCAGGTATAGACACATTCGTGGTCCTCATTAAGATTATTATATTATGTCAGTTATAAGAGGATTATGTAAGAAATCAAAGATTTACCAATAATCTTTATATAATGTCATATGTATTACATTAAGTAGATAAATATGACAAACTTCTTTGATAGTGAATTTGATAGAATCTTCAAAAAAATGTCAAACTCTTTTTTTGATATAGATGACGTTTTTGAGGAATTCAAGGGTAATGGTTCTGAATCAGGTCCATTCTTTTACGGTTATACAATGACCGTTGGTCCTGATGGAAAACCTGTTGTTCAGGAATATGGAAATGCTAAACCAGGCCTTCCAGCAGCTTCTGATACACGAGAACCACTAGTTGACACAATTGTCGACGAAAAAGAAAAAGTAGTAAAACTCATAGCTGAGATGCCAGGAGTAGAAAAATCTGATGTCAAAATTGTTGTTGAAAACAAGATAGTTGATCTTTCAGCAGAACATCATGATAAAAAATATCATGTTAAAGTTCCTGTACAACACAAAGTTGATGAAAATTCTGCAAAGGCTTCTTACAAAAACGGAGTTTTGGAAATCGTCTTCAAGTTAGTTGAAGAGGAAAAACCAAAAGGCAAAACGGTGGAGGTTGAATAAACCCCTCTTTATTTTTGAGGTAATGACATGAGTGAAATAATTTTAAAAATTGAAGAAAGCCCACAACAACATGTTGGAAGAGGCAGAGCTATAGTTGATCCTAAAATTATTGAGGATCAAAAATGGAATACCGGACAAATCCTGGAATTAACATTCAATAAAAAAACACATGTAAAACTTTGGCCTGGTGCACCTGAAGAATATGGTTCAGGTTTTATCAAAATTGATGGAATGACAAGACAAAATATTGGAGCTGGAATTGGTGATAAAATTTCACTAAAAACAGTCGAAGCTGTAAATGCTGAACAAATTATTTTGTCTCCAACTGAAAAGATTGCAGCTGAAGGATTGCAAGAATATATGATTTACAACTATCTTAATCATGTATTTACAACGGGAGATTCAGTATCTCTTAACACACAGATGGGCGGAAGAGTTCAGTTTATTGTGACAAGTACAAAACCATCAAAGCCTGTTTTAGTAACAGAGAATACTGTATTCAAACTTGGAGCAATGACTAAAGCAGTTGATTCTTCTGTTCCAAGAATAACATATGACGAACTTGGAGGCCTAAAAAACGAAGTTCAAAAAATTCGTGAAATGGTAGAACTACCAATGAGACACCCAGAATTGTTTGATAAAATAGGCGTAGAGGCACCAAAAGGTGTACTTTTGTATGGTCCTCCTGGTACTGGTAAAACCCTACTGGCAAAGGCAGTAGCTGGAGAAACTAATGCCCACTTTATCTCACTAAGTGGTCCTGAAATAATGGGCAAACATTATGGAGAAAGTGAAGAGAGAATTAGAGAAATCTTTACTCAGGCTGAAGAAAATGCACCTAGCATAATTTTCATCGATGAGATTGATTCTATTGCACCAAAGAGAGATGAAGTTTCTGGTGAACTAGAGAAAAGAATTGTTTCACAATTACTAACTCTAATGGATGGAATGAAGTCTAGAGGTAAGGTTGTAGTTATTGCTGCAACTAACAGACCAGATTCAATTGATCCTGCATTAAGAAGACCAGGAAGATTTGACAGAGAAATCGAGATTGGAATTCCTGATGATGAAGGAAGATTTGACATTCTTTCAATTCATACACGTGGAATGCCAATTGATGAAAAAGTAGATCTTAAACAAATCGCAAAAACTACACATGGATTTGTAGGAGCTGATCTAGAAGTACTATCTAAAGAAGCTGCAATGAAATCGCTTCGTAGAATTCTTCCTGAGATCGACTATGATGAAGAAAAAATTTCATCAGAGATTCTTGAAAAGATCCAAATCACCAGTGATGACTTTAGAGATGCACTAAAGGAAGTTAGTCCTAGTGCACTTAGAGAAGTTCAAGTTCAAGTCCCAAATGTAAGTTGGGATGATGTTGGTGGTTTAGATGAGTTAAAAGAAGAACTCAAAGAAGCTGTTGAATGGCCAATCAAATACAAGGACGCATACGATTATGTCGATGTAGAATCTCCAAAGGGAATTTTACTTCATGGTCCTCCAGGAACTGGTAAGACACTGATAGCAAAGGCTTTGGCAAAAATGACAGAGTCCAACTTTATCAGTATCAAAGGTCCTGAACTACTCTCAAAATGGGTTGGAGAATCTGAAAAAGGAGTCAGAGAAATATTCCGAAAAGCACGACAAGCTGCTCCATGTATCATATTCTTAGATGAAGTTGATGCACTTGTTCCAAGAAGAGGAAGTGGAGGTTCTGATTCACATGTGACAGAAAATGTGGTCTCTCAAATCCTTACGGAAATTGATGGGCTAGAAGAACTAAACAATGTACTAATCATTGGTGCAACAAACCGATTAGACATTGTTGATGAGGCACTTCTGAGACCAGGGAGATTTGATAGAATAATCAAAGTTCCAAATCCTGATGAAAAAGGAAGACAGCATATCTTTGAGATTCATACAAAGAACAAGCCCCTTGACAGTGATGTAAAAATCTCAGAAATTGTAAAGTTGACTGATGATTTCAGCGGTGCTGAGATTGCAGCAGTCGCAAACAGAGCAGCTATTGCAGCTTTGAAGAGATACGTTGGTGGCAAGTCAAAGAATGTCAAAGAGATCAAGATTACTCAACAAGATCTGATTGACGCTGTGGATAAGGTAAAGCCTCGAAAGAAAGAGGCACCCATTCCTAATCCATAAAATAGTCTAAATACTAAGAAAATGTGGAAAAATCATGAAACTCTATCTTGACTTTGAGCCCTGCAAAGAATGCAATGAAATGATGACTGGATTAAGTAGTCCTGAGATGCTATTTGCAGATGACAAAACTAGAGCAGACGAATCTGCAAAGTTTCTTAGACATTTAACATACAACCACAACGAAGTGGTTCAAGCTGTAATGGAAGATCTTCCAAAACAAAAAAGAGATCAAGAACCTGATTTCTACAAATAACCCTTTTTCATTCTTAGCAATTCATAATCATATTCATATACAAAAATAACCTAAGATTTTTGTGAGATATTAAGATGAAATCTATTCTTGTTTTTAGTATGATTGCACTAATTGCATCTGTTAGTTTTTTACAAATTACATTAGCATTTGAAACAGAGCAAGAACCAGAACCTCCACAAATTCCTGAACCGAGTCCAGCACCTGAACCAATCAGAATGCCAGATCCTGCACCTGCACCAGATCCTTTCCCAGAAGAATCTGATTCAGAAAAAGTAAAACGATTAACTCAGGAAAATGATAATCTAAAACAAGAAAATTCCAATCTACAAAGTCAAATATCTGCTCTGAAAAATGACAAATCAAGATTACAAGCAGAAATTTTTGAACTAAATGACTCTATAGAAAATCTTAAAGAAATTACACTAGAACAAATTCGCGTAATAATGGATCTGGTAAATCAATTAAAAGAAATAATATCTGAAAAAATATTTTCTCCTACAATAAAATTGTAGGATTTTTTTGAAATTTCTACTCAACTAGCTTTAATGTTCTCTTCATCAAGACAACTCTGTTTCTGATAGTAACATCACTTACTCCAGACTCTACTGCAAACTTCTTTTGGCTAACTTTTTCCCCATTCATTATACATGAAAGGTATAATGATGCAGCAGCCTGTGCTACAGGGTGTTTTCCAGCAGTGATCTGCTCTATTTCACATCGTCTTAGTATCTCAAATGCATCTCTCTTGGTCTTTTCTTTTAGACTCATGTTGTTAGAGATTTTTGAGATAAACGAAGTGGTGTCGTACTGATTTAGATTCAATCCAAGCTTTTTGATTATGGTTCTCAAATCTCGGGAAAGTATCCTTCTTTCTACATTTCCAGCTTCTGCAATATTGTCCAACGTTCTTGGTATGTTATTTTCTCTACATGCTGCGTATAGTGAGGCCGAAATCAATGAAGCCATTGTTCTTCCTCTGGTTAGTTTTGCGTTAACCACTTTTCTGTAAATATAGGCAGCATTTTCAACTACGTTGTCTGAGATTCCTAACTTTGTTTTCATTCCATGAAGCAATGTGAATGCCTTGCTAAAACTGGCAGTCTTTCTTGATTTGCTTCTTTGATCCCAAGTTCGTAATCTGTTGAACTCGTATTTTGTTTTGCTAGATAGTGCTTTTCCAGTAGAATCTTTATTGTTACCAATTACAGTTGATAATCCTCTATCATTCATTGTTAATGTTGATGGAGGACCTGTTCTTGACATTTTCATAAAGTCCTCTGATGTGTAACCGTTGTTTTCATATGATGCGTCAGCCATATTTTGCAATAGAATAAGACCACATCCCCCACATACAATTTCTCCTCTTTCAGAATCTGTAATTGCAGGGTAGGTTTTGCAAGTATCAAGTTGACACTTAACATCATAATCGTTTGAATAATTTTCTACCACTATTGATTACTGTACGTGATTATAAAATAAAAGTAATATGATTCAGGTAATTTTTAAATCAAAACTTCACTTTGCAAACTAAAAATTCCTAGAATTTTAACTAAAACTAATTCTTAATTCAAATACAACACACATTCTAATAAATGTTAAAAATGAAAAAAGTTTCTAGAATTATTTTCTAATTGATTCTAAAGAGTGTCCACGGTTTTGAATCATTTGAGTAACTGCTTCTACAGTGTAATCAATTCCGTGTTCTTCTTCAAAATGATTTCTTAATTTTTCGATTGTAGCGACAGTTTTTTCTTCATCAATTTCATATTGACATTCAAAACCATAATCGTCACATCTTAGTTTAAGTGTCATCCAGTCTGGAAAAAATATCGAACCTATAAAAATCATAGACTTATTTTCACAATTAAAGCAATTTCAGGCATAAATTTTGCCAAAAATTATATCCAAATAGCACTAATAATGTCATCTAGAATTAATCGTGTATATGAAAGGCCTAGAATTTGTTTTTCTTGCAGCGGGATCTGTACTTGGAGCATATCTGAGATTCAAAATTATTGAATCTCCTTTGCTTTTCAATACATTACCTGTTAATGTCCTAACTGTAAACGTAATTGGCGCCTTTATCCTTGGTGCCTTTATTGTAATGTCTCAACAATGGCATCTTGATGGAAAATATTCTCTTTTTGCAGCTATTGGATTTTGTGGCTCACTAACTACAATGTCTGGTCTTGCACTTGAATCCAATAATCTTCTTGAGCAGAGTCATTATGGAACTTTTGCAATCAATTTGTTAGCGAATGTAGGATTATCAATTGCAGCACTGATTGGAGGAAAGTCATTAATGAGTGCAATTATTAACAATTAATTAGAAATGGTCTATTCATATCAAGTTGTAAAGTTTCAAACAATCTCTTTTGTTCAAGGAAATTACTGGTCTCAATCAGTTGGGGATAAAGGAATTCTTTACAAATCACTTAAAGATCCATTTTCAAAACTTATTGTTCAATCTTCTAATGGTTCAAAAAAATTATACCATGTCCCTAAAGATAGAACAGTTGTTGTAACAAATGATACTATACATTTTCTAGGCGAATTGGCATAAATTATTTGAAAAACTGATCAACTTGATCTCTGTACTTTAATGCAATCTTTCCAAATTCTGAAAAATCATCAGCAGTTGGATATTTCATTTTCATTGCAAACTGATTGACAAACACAGACAATGCACTACCAATTATCAAATTGTATACTCCATCTGCAATATTGTTTGAGTAAGGAAATGCAACTCTGATAAATGGCAAGTATGTTTCAGTCTGAGAAACCATTAATTTCATATGTTTCTCAACAAATTCTTCCACATCTGCAGGAATTGCCATAAGTTTACTTGTATTGATTTCTTATAAGTAGAACTTTAATTCTTAGGCATGATTTTTTTTATCTAACAATTTGAGCCATGTACTTTTCTTTGCCCTTTCTACTTCTTGGGAGGCATCTTAGTTGCCTATTGCAACAAGGACAAACTATTCCCTCATATTCAAGAAATAACTCACAATAATTACATCTTTTTTGCCCGGCAGCATATCTGCCAATTTCTGATGGCTTTAGTGCCTTGTATTCTTTACATTTCCCAATACAATAAGTCATAAAATGAAATAAAATAATCTAAAGATAAAAGATTTGATTGCAGTGCACTCACTTTTTCATTTGTAGTAATAATGAAATTAAATTTATAGAACTAATTTTATTTTTCATTATTGATTGAATTAGAGAAAAAAGTATTTGGAAATATCACAACCAAAGAAATTATTGGTGCAGATCCACCTGCTGAACCTGAGACAAAAGATAATTTTGAAAAAGAACTCTCCATATTACTTTCAGAACTATCCTCACAGCCAAAAATCAATCTTGAAAAACTTTTAGATGAACAAAAGATCGCTCAAACCCACATCAATAGCAGACCTGGCGCAATGGCTTTGGCTCAAAACAAAATTCAGATGTTCAACAAGTATAATGAAAAATATATTCAATCAATTAAAGAAAAACTCAATTCATAACGATTTCTAATCGTAAATTTTAGTTATTTTTATGCCTAATTTTTGAAAAAAAGTTGTTGATTAATAAATACCAAACAAAATAAAACTCCAGAATCGTTCATGGTAAGCAAAACAAAAGAACTGTGTCCTAGATGTGCTCAAGGTAAGTTAGTTACTGATAATGAGTCTGGAGAAATGTTTTGTTCTAAATGTGGATTTGTAATGACAGAAAAACTACAGGAGGCAGGACCTGAATGGAGATCTTTTACTCAAGATGAGGGTGGCAACAAAGCAAGAGCTGGTGCACCAACATCATTGACAATGCATGACATGGGTCTTGCAACAATAATTAATCCAATTAACAAAGATGCATCAGGTAGACCATTATCAGCCTCTATGAAGAGTACTATTGAGAGATTAAGAACTTGGGATAGTAGAAGTCAAGTTCATGAACCAGTTGACAGAAATTTCAGACAAGCATTTAGTGAATTAAACAGATTAAAAGATAAACTAGCAATTTCTGATTCTGTAATTGAAAAAGCAGCTTACATTTACAGAAAAGCTCTAGAAAAAGGTCTAGTTCGAGGACGTTCCATTTCAGCATTAATGGCAGCAGCTCTATATGCAGCATGTCGTGATACTTCAACTCCAAGAAATCTAAAAGATGTTGAACAAGCAGCAAACATCAAAAGAAAAGATATTGCAAGATGTTATCGATTATTAGTAAAAGAACTGGATTTGAAGATGCCAGTAACTGATTCAATTCAATGTGTTGCAAGAATTGCAAGTAGAATTGGAATTGCAGAGAAAACAAAAAGATATGCTACCAAAGTATTGAAAATGGCACAGGAAAATGAGGTATCTGCAGGAAAAGATCCAATGGGATTGGCAGCTGCCGCACTATACCTATCCTGTGTGAAAAATGGTGAGGATAAGACTCAGAGAGATATTGCAGAGGCTGCAAATGTAACTGAAGTAACTATTCGAAACAGGTACAAAGGCCTCAAAGAATCATTAGAACTATAATTTTTCTTCTTTAGAACTATCATTTGGTTTTACGAATCCACCTTCAACATTACTTTCTATGGAAATATCTGATATTGTTTCTATTTCACCTGAATCATCATTTGATTCATCAGGAGGTTTTACGAATCCACCTTCAACTGATTCAGGTGGAGGGATTTTCTTTGATTTTGCTAATCCTATTGTTGTTATAATTACTGATGACAAAATAATAAAGAATACAAGTTGAGGATATGCTTCTGAATTTGGCAAGCCCATAGTTATTGGATATGTTGCAAGTACTGCTGCAGCTAAACCTCTTGGAATCATAGAGTTTGTTACTGCTCTATCCAAAAGCGAAAATCTTTTCGTTAATGTAACCTTTCCAACAAGTACTCTTCCAAAGTATACACCGATTGTAATCAAAACTCCAAAAATCAAATACTCTATTTGTCCAAAGCTTGCCATCAAGCCAACAAACACAAAGAAAAATGATCTTACCAAAAACGTTAATTGATTATGTGTAGGATCATCTAGCTCAATTCTTGGAAGTTTGAATCTGAGGATTTTTGCAAGATGATTCTTGTTTCCAATCATCAAACCAAATACCAATGCTGTTAATGCTCCAGATTCTCCAAATGAATTTGCCAAGAAGAATAAGACGAACAAAACTCCTAATGTAAGCATGTAAGCGTGCTGAGCATTTCCAAGCTTTGTTGAAACATACATCCATGGAATTCCCACTCCAAATCCAAGAACTAGACCAACTACAACTGCTCTTCCTATAGTTTCCTGTAGTGTTTCAATGTCAAAGTGTCCTGCAAGTATTGCTTCAAACAAGATGAATGCAAAAATTGTGGCTAAGATATCAGTTAATGCAGATTCAAAACTAAGCATTGATTTTGTTTCTTCTGAAATTTTGATATTCCTAACCAAACCAAAAACTATTGCAGAACTACTTCCTCCTACAATTGATGCTAATAGTATGCTATCTAACCACGCCCATCCTAAGGCAAAATGAGCTCCAACAGAAACCATTACTACTGATAAAATAAAACCAAGAACAGCTAGTGTAAATGAAAAATGTGCAGTTTTGATGACATGCTTGATATCTAGATTCAATCCGCCATCGAACATGATTATAATCAATGCTAGTGCTGCAAAGTATGGCACCACTTGGATTACAGCTTCGGGTTGAATGAGTCCAAAGACTGGTCCAATAATTACACCAAGAATCATCAAAAAAGCCACATCAGGAATACCGGTTTTTTTGAAGAACGCTTCTCCAGCTACTCCAAGAAAAATTACAACCCCTGCAGCAAGCAATATGACATGAGCTTCAGCAATTGGTCCATTTTGAATGGATAATGTTCCTATAGAATTTTGTAATTCTGAAATCTTATCAAAAATCATCGTTATATCAAAATTTGACAATGGAATTGTATCTCCAGTTTGCCCCCTAAACAAATTCAAGATTGATAAAATTATGAAATCCATTAATGTCTGAATGTAAATACATCTGGATAAAAGTTAAACTCGATTAATTCAGTATTTTCAGGCTCCCTTTAACTGATTTTTAAATAACGCACTGGAGACAAGAATATCATGAGTGCCACCAATCAACTACGCGCAGATCATGATCAAGTCCGTCGTTTAGAAAAACTAGTAGGTAAATGTGCTGATGAACTTTACAAAGGAACTAAAATCCCATTTTCAGATTTGACAAAAATCACAATAGTAATTTCAGAATTCGTAGACACTATTCATCATTCAAGGGAAGAGGATTCGTATTTTCCTTGTGTAGCAAGTTATGATTCATTGAAAGAAGAAATTAGAAAATTTATGATTGAGCATGAATTTGGAAGAAACATTGCACGACAAATCTCACATCATCTAAAAAGATGGAAAAACGGAGAAGATGCACAAGAGCCAGTATCTCGATATCTGAGAACATATGGAATATTCCTAAACGATCATCTTAACAAAGAAAACAAATTTTTTGATGAAGCAGAAGCTGATGTCTTATCTAAAGAAGAAGAAATTGAAATGTATGAACAATACAGATCAGTTTTTGCTATAGTGAAAAAGGTTGATGAGATGATTGCAGAAATTGATTATTTAGAGAATCAACCTTGGGCAAAAAATTAACGTAAGCTCTTTATGGGTTATTCAGATATTTTTATTCATGAAACCTTTCATTCTTTGGATGACTGGTCTTCCTTGTTCAGGAAAGACTACAATCGTAAAAGATTTGCAAAAAGATATTCCAAATTTGGCAATGCTTGATGGTGATGAACTAAGAGAATGGTTCTCCCCAAAAGATTTTTCAAAAGCTGGACGTGATGAGCACAACAAAAAAGTTGCTCATTTGGCAAAGCTTTTGCTAAAACATGGCGTTCCAAGTGCAGTATCTCTTGTTTCACCATATCTTGAAAACAGAGAAAGTGCCAGAAAGATTATCGATGCAGGTGATCAGTTTGCAGAATGTTACGTAAAATGCTCACTTGAAAAATGTGAAGAAAGAGATGTCAAAGGTATGTATGCTAAGGCAAGAAAAGGCGAAATCAAAGGATTTACAGGAATTGATGATCCTTACGAGGCTCCAGAAAAAGCGGATTTAGTAGTAGATACAGAGCATGAATCACTTTCAGATAGTGCACAAAAAGTAAAGGACTTCCTTAAAGGAAGAAACCTACTCTAATTTTTTAAATTCTTCAACTATTTTGTTATGAATTAATCCATTAGTTACTAGAATTCCATTTTGATGATACACATCTTCATTGTTGTACGTAAGATCATTTCCTGACATGTCTGTCATTTTACCTCCAGCTTCAGAAATTATGCAATAAGATGCAGCAGAATCCCACTCTTTCATTTTATTTGTAGTTGTAATGTATGCTTCAGCTTCTCCAGAACTAATCTTTCCAACTTTCAATGAACTACCAATACTTGTAAAATCTTCAATACCCAATTTTTTTATGAATGATTTTTCTTTATCTGATAAATGATGTCGTGATCCAACTGTTCTACATTTTGGTAATTCTGAAACTTTGGTTACTGAGATTTTACTCCACTGATCATTTGAGAATCTAAATGCGCCACTTCCTTTTTGTGCAACAAACAAAGTTTTTTCTGTAGGCCATCCAATAACACCAAGAATTGGCTTTTTGTTTTTGATTAATGCAATCATTACTGTAAATTCACCTGTCTTGTCAATAAAATCCGAAGTCCCATCAAGAGGATCTATAATCCAAATCATCTCTTGTGATAATCTAGTTAAATCATCTTTGTCTTCTTCAGATAAAATATCGTGTTCTGTTTGTGATAGAATCTTTTTGATAACCTCATTACTCTTAAGATCAGCATCTGTAATAGGAGAATCATCATTTTTCGTAGATGTCTCATAATCACTCTGATAAATCTCTAAAATTGCATTTCCAGCCTCAATTGCAGCCTTGATAGCTAAATCTAGCTCAGGAATTTTGTCAGAAATTGGAATACCATTCAAGAGAAATAACCTAAGTTGTCAGTTCTGGTTTTAATGTCCAAACAACTCCTAGAACAATAAATGGAATTGACAAAACTCCTATGATAGCAAGTATTGTATTGAATTGAGCAGTTGATACCTCTGGATTATTAATAATCCATGGTAAAGGTAATGAGATTATTATCCAAATGATTCCTAAAAGAATAATTAATTTTGCTTTAGCTTTTCTATCTTTCATTATTTTTTGACCTCCGGAGTTGTATTAAATTCATTTGAATTCATTTTATGGATTCTCCTCCATCTACGGTTAAAATTGCACCTGTAGTCCAGGATGCATCATCTGAGGCAAAATACAATACTGCTTTTCCCACTTCTTCAGGTTGCCCAATTCTACCAATTGGATGTTCATTATCCATAAATTCTCTGTCTTTCTCATTTTTCAAAAATGGTTTTGTCATATCTGTATCAACAACCCCTGGACAAATACAATTAACTCTAATTTTGTCTTTAGAATATTCTAATGCCCAACATTTTGTTAATAGCATCAAGGCAGCTTTTGACGCAGAGTATGCATCAGCATTGAATCCTTGATATGCCTTGATTCCAGCATCTGATGATATGTTAATGATTGAACCCGATGTTTTTTGTAAATGAGGAATTGCTTCTTTGGTAAATCTGAATTGTCCTGTGAGATTTACATCTAATACTTTATTCCATTCATCTTCATCAATCTCATGTAATTTTTTTATCTCTGGAAAAATTCCTGCATTGTTAACAAGAATATCTAATTTTCCAAATTTTTCAATAGTTTTGCTTACAACATTTTTTACATCACTAGTCTTTCTAATGTCTGCTGCAATTCCAATAGAATTTGGGATTTTCAACACTGCATTTTCTAATCTTTCTTTGTCTTTTGCAGTGATTACAACTGTTGCACCATTTTCTGACAAAATTTTTGCAGTAGCAAATCCTATACCACGACTTCCACCAGTAACTAATGCAATTTTATCGGATAATTTCAATAATGTTTTACATGAAATTCGTAATTTATAGATCCATTAACTTGTAATAGGTATAAAAAATTACATAAATTATAGTAATTTAGCATAAAATTTAATCTTAAATTTTAAATACTTAAAGTTCCTATAAGTAATAATGTCGAAAGATATAATTGCTATCGACTAAAACTGCGTAGCCCCGCAGAACGAAAAAGGTGATCAGGCGTTAAACGACTGACAAAGAGAGGAAATCTCTCAGAGTTCTGTAACAAAGGGGTGTACGCCTTTTAATTTTCTAAGATATCGACAGATACTGAACCCATTGTTTCATTATTTGGATTAATCACAATTGAGATTTCTTGTGTCTCTGAAATTGAAATTTCTCTCTCTCCATCATAATCCCATGTAAAATATTCAGAAATTCCTGTTTGATGTGGTGTTCCAACTAATTTAAAATCTTCAGAAAAATCAACTGTATTTCCACTTAGTATTATTGACAAAACTTTTGGACTACTTCCATTTGGAACAAATCTGAAGATATAGTCTCCTTTTTCAATAGTAAACGTATCAGAATAAACCCCATTAATGTAAAGTTCAGGATCTGCAAGAGTAACATGAAATGAAACATCATCTTTCTGACTTGAACTATCATCTGAAAGACTCACTAAAAAAATGGCAACTATTGCAACAATTGGAGCAATTATGATTTTTTTATTCATTATTACATGCATTTCCATATGTCAAATTAGAAAAATCTATCTCCACAGTGAGCCTGTAAAATTACTGAATTTTTGTAAGTTAAATTTAATGTCCTGTGAACCATTATTAACACCGGAAATTAAGTAGATATTCTAAAATCATAACCATGCCTAATCTGTCAGATAAATGGTCCAGTCAGCCTAAACCAGGAATTACTGAGAAAATTAATGATACAATCAAGCCTAAAGGTGCATTGAAACCAAGAGTCCAGGAAGGAATTAAAAAATTACAATTACAGATTAAAAAATTAGATACTATGCTATCAAGTTTACAAGAACGAGATGGAAAATTATTCCAAAGAATTGTAGAAGCTACACAAAAGCATGATACTCAAACTTCCAAAGTTCTTGGAAATGAATTGGCAGAAGTTCGAAAAGTAATAAAGATTTTGAGCAGTGCTAGAATAGCATTAGAACAAATTGAATTACGATTAACTACATGCAGTGATCTTGGAGATACTGTAGTGGCTATCATGCCAACAATGGGATTGATGAAGAATCTAAAATCCTCCCTTGGTAAAGTAATGCCTGGAGCAGAAGCAGAAATTAGTCAAATGGCTGAAATGCTTGGTGGCTTTATGACAGAAAGCTTCTCAGGTGATGCAGCATTTGGAATGGATGAATCAACTAACGCTGAATCTGAAAGTATTCTTAAGGAGGCAGCTGCAGTAGCTGAAAGTTCTGCAGGCCAAATGTTCCCATCAGTTCCTTCAGACGCAGGTTCATCAGCTGAAACAACCTCAAAGTTTTACTAAAATAAAAAACATTTTTCAGTGTTTTTTCTTATAACCTTTACTTCACTTTGATACTGAGCTTTACTACTCGAAGGTTAAATGACATTTTGATATTTTTTCAATAATGCAAAAATCCTCAATACTATTCTTGTTTGCTGTTTTAATTTCAGGAACCTTGTTTTCCAACTTTGCATTTGCTGAGGATGATCTTATAGCTGAAGATGACTCTTATTCAATTAATGAGGATTCACTTCTAACTGTTGATTCATTTGGAGTTTTACTTAACGATACAAATTCATCTAGTGATACATTTGAAGCAATTCTTGTTACTGATGTTGATTTTGGCACTCTAAAATTATACCAAAATGGTAACTTTACCTATTTGCCAGATGAAAATTTTGATTTAAGTGATTCATTTATCTATGTTGCAAGTAATGGAACTCATACCAGCAACAATGCCACTGTAACAATTTCTGTAAACCCAATAAATGATGCACCAGTAGCACAAGATGATCGTGCTGAAACTCAGGAAAACATCCCAATTCGTATAGATGTTCTTGAGAATGATTTTGATGTAGATAATGATTCATTGAATATCTTGTTAGAAATTGATCCATCTGAAACAAGGGGATTTGTTGAAATTGAAGACTCTCAAGTTTTGTTTACTCCAATAGTAGGCTTTGTAGGAAACACTACGTTCTCTTACATTATCTCTGATGGAGATGAAACTAGCAATACTGCTAATGTAACAATCTCT
>DATHYS010000035.1:0-5368 GCA_035458995.1 Candidatus Nitrosopumilus sp. | reverse complement strand
CCAAAGCCTCAGAATATTTGGCATTACTTAACACAAAAATTCAGAGAATCCATCTTGCAGAAAAAGCTAGAGACATTTCAATTATTTGTAATTCAAAAACTGAAGAATTGGATTTGGAATCACTGAGTGGGGGGGAGAAAGTCAGTGTGGCATTAGCCCTAAGATTAGGCATGGCAAGTCTTCTAGGGGCATCAAACTTGAATTTGATGATATTAGACGAGCCTACTACACATCTTGATGCAGAAAGAAAAAAATCTCTTGTAGGAGTATTATCTCAATTATCAAATATTTCAAATTCAGATACACCAATGCAATTTATCATCATAACACATGATGCGGAAATCTTTGAGGATTCCACTGTTGAGCAAATTTACAAATTTGAATCAGATGAGAAAGGAAGCAAAGTCACACTGCTTAATTGAGATTAGGAACAATGAGTCTATTCTAATTTGATTTTAGACTGATTATTACCACTAGCTATTATATTTACCACTAGGCACTAGATTTATCACTAGGTTAAATATGACAAAACACGAATAATAACATGGGCAAGTCATACAGCAGTTTCTTAGAAGAAATTTACAGTGAGTTTCCTGCATTGTCAGAAGCCAAATCAACAGATGTCACTGATCATAACATACTCTGGACATTAGAGGAATGGATGAATGCAGGTCATGTTAGATACAACACATCAAGAAAGGAATTGTACCGCGTAAGCATTTTACTTGAAAATTATGCAATAAAACACAACCAATCATTGTTAGCAACTTTTGAGAATGAAAAGAGATTCAAATATGTTGAAGATCGTTATGTCGAAATTCTTGAAAAAATTCCAAAGGCATGGATAATTGGTAACTTCAATAACCCATTTTTGCAACCACAGCCACCTAAAAGTGCTGAAGTGATAAGTTGTGATGGGACAAATATCCAAGATATGTGGATAGTAGTTACAAAAGGTCCTAGCGGACCATTTGGTTTAGTTGCTGAAGACATGGGAGACGGTCAATTCTCAGGATTCTTTTCAACTAGTCCTCAAGTAATTCAAAAGGTAATCAACACAATCAATCAAAATCTAAAATCACAGATTGATTTTACTAAATGACATCATTTTGTAAAAAAATCATGAACTTTTTTATTTTCTTAAAAATTTAGGCAAAAGTGAATTTCAGAAATCATTGGAGAGTGAATTTTGTTCCTAGGATTTTACTCATCTGGCTTACTGCATGTCTACATACATTAGGATTCAGAGTAAAGAATCCTCTAAATTTTCCATCATCATACTCTTCTGCTATCAAGCCAAATGGGCCATATGGTCCTCTAGTAATAACACTCCAGACATCTATCAGACTTGTATCCTTACAGTTGATCACATTGATTTTCGGAGGTGTGTCAATCTTGGTGCTACCATAATCTGCAACAACAGTAATTTTTGGAATTTTCTCAATCATTGTCTGATATCTCTTTTCAACAAATTTGTATCTGGCAATTTTTTCAAAAGTTGCAAGTAGTGGTTGACTATTATCTCTAGCATAATTTTCAATTAATTTACTAATATGGAATAATTGCTTTCTTTCTGCGTGAAAATTATGATATCCGGCTTCAATGAATTTTTCCAGACTCCACATTGATAGGAGAGATGGATCATCATCGTGCCATTCTGCAAGCTGTGGAAAGTCTTTCCAGACTTCGCCTACAAAGCCCTCATACGTTCCATGCATATTTGGTAAGAGTTCAAAATAAGATATAAGTTAATCTTTCTTGGGGGGAAAATCAGATTTTAACAAATTGTTTTTATTGTGCATAATCACATGAAAATCATGGGACGATATGAGAAGGTTCTCAATATGCTAATGGATTATGATGAGTCAATTAGACTGGCCGTAATCAGTAATACTTCAGGAGATATTTTGTGGAATTCAAAAAGATCTGATGCAAAATTACAGGTCCCAATTGCTGAAACTAAAAAAGCCCTCAAGCATGAATCGGAAGATTGGGCTGATAGGTGCAAAGCAGCAGATCGTATAGCATTAGGAGCACCACTATACCATATCACTTCTTTTGAGAAAACTAAAAGAGTGACACTTCCACTAGATGCATTTCATCTATTGTTTCTAAGTGTAGACAACACACCTATGAAAAAGACAAAAACAAAAAGTTATGGTAAAATGGTGGAAATGGGAAAAATATTGTCTATTGTAGACTTTGTCAACACATTTGAATAAAATTTTAGTTATTCCCATCTAGTCAGAAAAATAATTTTTAACTTATTTTGACACTAGAATAATAATTTGGAATATTTATTAACAGAAATGAATCAAGTAGATTGTGGACAAATACGAGAAACTGCTTGACATGATAATGGATTTTGATGAGTCAGTTAGATTTGCTGCAGTGACTGATGAAAATGGAGAAATTTTATGGAATTCCCAAAGAACAGGATTAAAAAATATTGTTCCTGTAAGCGAAACAAAGCAGACTATTTCTAGAGCATTACATGCTTGGAAAGAAAATTTAGAATTTAAGAAATATCTAGGTTCAGGATTATACACAATTGCATCTTATGAAAAAATTAAAAGAATTACAGTTCCTTTAGACGGGGGCAAGTTATTGTTTTGTAGCATTAGTAATGACCCTCTTAAAACAGCTATAAACAGGAAAAAAAGTTATGGTCATCTTGCAGACATGGGAAAAATATTGTCTATTGTAGATTTCATCAAATCTCAAAAATAAATTACCACTAGATCTAGTTTTGAATTTTCTTTTTTAACCAAGATGAATAATATTTCTCATGAAATCACCAACAATCCTATTATGCACTATAGTTTTTGATTATTCTTAGGATTAACAAAATGGTAGAATATCAAAAATCAATTTTTTTGTTTAGACGAGATCTTCGTATTGAAGACAATACAGGTTTGATAAATGCATCAAAACGCTCCTCCAAAGTAATTCCTATTTTTATCATGGATTCTGAATTACTCAAAAAATCAAATCCAAAATTTAGTCAATACCGATTAGAATTTCTCAATGACTGTCTTCTTGATCTTAATGACCAACTCAAAAATAGCAAGTCATATCTCCACACATTTTTAGGAAATCGTGAGAAGATAATTTCAAAAATAATTAAGAAAGAAAAAATTAATGCTATTTTCTTAAACACAGATTATTCTCCATTTAGCAGAAAACGCGATGATAAAATTAAAAAAATTTGTGCTGAAAATAAAATTGATTTTATCTCAACAGATGACTTGTTACTACATAATGTGGAACTGCTAAAAACAGGAAAGGACGAACCATACAAAGTATTCACGGCATTTTACTCCAAAGCACGAGAATTTCCTATTAGAAAACCTCAAAAATTTCAACATACTAATCTGTCTAATCAAGAAATTGAATCTGAAGTTCCAATTACAAAATTTGTAGAATTTTTTGATAAATCTAATCCATCACAACGTAGAGGGGGACGAAAATCAGGCATAGAATTACTCAAGAATATAAAAAATCTCAAAAACTATGATGAGGAGAGAAACATTCCTTCAAAAAACGGTACATCATTATTGTCAGCTCATAACAAATTTGGCACACTCTCAATTAGAGAAATTTATCAAAAGTGTATAGAAGAACTAGGTTCCAATCATACCATTATTTCAGAACTTCATTGGAGAGATTTCTTCACCTACCTGATGTATCATTATCCTCATAGTTTTTCAAAAGAGTATAACAAAAAATTTCAAAATATCTCATGGAGTAAAAATAAGAAATTATTTTCTAAATGGTGCAATGGTGAAACAGGATTTCCAATTGTAGATGCAGGAATGAGAGAACTTAATGAAACAGGATTTATGCACAACAGACTAAGAATGATTGTAGCATCGTTTCTAACAAAGGATTTACACATAGATTGGAGGTGGGGAGAAAAATATTTTGCAACAAAATTAGTTGATTACGATCCTTGTGTAAATATAGGAAATTGGCAATGGGCAGCATCTACGGGTTGCGATGCCCAACCATGGTTTAGAATTTTTAATCCATGGTTGCAACAAAAGAGATTTGATCCTGACTGTATTTACATCAAAAAATGGGTTCCAGAATTAAAGTCACTAGATTCCAAAGTAATTCATAATTTATCAAATTCTTTTCCAAAGGATTTATCATATTTTCAGCCCATAGTGGAGCACAGTATAGAAACAAAGATTACAAAAGAGATTTTTGGTTCGGCATAGTAATCTAGAAGTTTTAAAGTAGAAAATATCTTTCCTAAATCTTTGACAATAGAGTAGTTTTTTAGTTATATTTTACTTTGAAAAATATTGAATGATTTTATTGCAATATGTAGAAAGTGTAAATTTAAAATCAATATTCCAGATCAAGGTCCATGTACAGATTTAGAATATACAGATTACATCAAATCATATCAAATACAATGTAAATGCGGTCAGAATGATTGGAAATTATTTTCAGAATAATAGGAATCGAAATATTTCTAATTGACTATTACTTTGCCCGTCATCCAAGGATGGACCATGCAGAAATAATCATAGGTTCCTGCATCATCAAATGTAAATTCAAAAGTTTGGCCAGCCATAAACAAACCAGAGTCAAAGATTCCAGTTAACCCTGCATCTACGGTTCCACTAGTTACTGTATGTGCTGCTGAATCATCATTAATCCAAGAAACAGAAGAACCTGCTGATATGGTGACTTCATAAGGCAAATAGCATTCGTTAGTTTCCTCACATCCTGGAACTGCAGAGCCAACAGGGAGTGAAACTATTGTAGTGGAAGGTAATGATTGAGGCTCTAGTGTTGGTTCTGGTGTTGGTTCTGGTGTTGGTTCTTCAATTACAACCATCTCTTCAACATCATTAACAATAATCTTACCAGTCATCCAAGGATGGACCATGCAGAAATAATCAAAAGTTCCTGATTCATCAAATGTAAATTCAAAAGTTTCACCAGCCATAAACAAACCAGAGTCAAAGATTCCAGTGGCTCCATCAGCCATTGAACCACTAGTTACAGTATGTGCGGCTGTATCAACATTGTTCCATTGAACGGTGTCACCAGTAAATATTGTAATTGAATATGGCAAGTAGCATTCGTTTGTCTCCTCACATCCAGGACCGCCAGAGCCTTGTGCAGTTTCAACCACATGAATTTGTGGTGGTGCCGGCATACCAGATGTAACCTCACCTAATACTTGAGTATCAAGTTCTTCTGCAATCTTGGATTCAGGTGTAATTGTCATTTCATATTCATCGGTAATTGGAGTTGCAACATTGTCACCATGTCCAAGACCTGTAACTAGAATTTTGATCATTACATCAGAGTCTGTTAACGGAGTTGTTTGGTGAACTGGATATACTTC
>DATHYS010000034.1:0-6322 GCA_035458995.1 Candidatus Nitrosopumilus sp. | reverse complement strand
CACAAGAGAATTTACAGCAAATTAACAAAAATGCTGCAACACAGGTAAACAAAATTAATGAAGAATTAGCAACCATAATTTTATCACTAGATGCACAAACTATCAATAAACTATCAGAATATTGTCAGCTACAAACAGTTCCAGATGATTTTCCTTTTGCAAAGAAAGCAAATCTATTTTTCTTTTTGAATCCAGATCACTTCTTAATTGAACAGATTGGACCGGATGTGATGACATTTACTCATGTAGAAATAGATCCAAAAATAGGAGAATCAATTCCAGAGCTTTTAGAAATTTACAAGAAATGGTTAGTCCCAATTCAACAACATCATGCAGCATTTACTGCAATGGAAGGAATGGCAGCTTTTGCAATTGAAAATATTTTAAAAGATGATCAAGATTTCCAAAATTATCTCATGACGTTTATGGGCACAGATTTTTCTTCATATCAAGTTAGGAAAAGTATGGGCAAGGACTTTACAAAAACTGTCTATGAAAAGATAGGCAAGGATACCTTCAAAAAAATGATTGAGATTCCACCAAATACCAGAGAACTAAAAGATCCTCAACTATATCTTAAAAAACTGAGTTTGTGATAATTGGAAGAAAAATTTGATCCGCTCGTTGCAGAATGGATGTCATTTGTAAAAAATCCAAATTTCAATTTGGTTGAAAAGTGTCTAAAATTTGCTCAGATTTTAGAATATCCAGATCTTGACGTAGATGAATATATTGAAAAAATAAACAGAATCGGGAAATCTCTAAAAGAATCAATTAGTGATGTTAAAAATCCAACATATTTGATTTCAATGTTAAATGAACATCTCTTTGAGAATTTGGGTTTTAGTGGAGATGATGATGATTACTATAATCCAAAAAATAATTTTCTAAATGAAGTAATCGACAAGAAAACAGGTTTGCCAATTACAATGTCAATTTTATATTCAGAAATTGCAAAATTTATTGGGTTAGATCTAAAGATTGTAGGATTTCCAAGTCACATCTTGGTAAAATATAATGAAGAAATGATCTTAGATCCATTTTATGATGGACGTTTACTAGATGTAGATGATTTGCAAGAAATTCTTGATGCAAACTATGGAGGACAATTAGAATTTCAGCCAGAATTTTTAGATGAAGTAAAATCAGAACAAATTCTTGTTAGATTGACTCGTAATCTAAAGAATTCTTATGTTCAATCATTTGTTTATGAAAAAGCATTACGATGTGTCAATATGGTTTTAGCAATAGAACCTGAATCACCTGAAGACATCAGAGATAAAGGAATTTTAGAAGATAGGTTACAAAATCCAGAACTTGCATTAAAGTATTTGAATAAATATTTAGAAATTAATCCAAATGCGGAAGATGTAGATTTTATTTTAGAATTAATTAGAAGTATAAAGACAAAAAATTAATCAATTATAGAATCTACTTCAGTTCCTTTTTTGATCATTGATATTTCATGACGAGCAATTTTATTTCTCAATGCCTTTTTCATGATATCCACTTCGCTTCTGAGTAATGCAATCTCATCTTCAAGTTTTGCTACTCTTTCATAGATTGTTTCAGCTTCTGAACTCATAATTATTTATGAGTAAAAATTTGTCTTAAAAAGTTATGGGTAATTATTTAGGCTAACAGGCTGGGAATTTTTGAATTATAATTTAGCATGAGAGATATCGACTTTTTCTTTAAATCACTGTCTATTTTGACTCTAATCATTTTTAGGGATAATTTGAGATATAGATAGCAAAGAAACGAAGGGTTATTCTTCAACTATGAATAGACCTATCATTCCTGCATCTGCATGACTAACAACATGGCAATGGAATAGCCAAACTGCTGGTTTGTCGGGTTTGATTATGAATGATTCAAGCGTTCCTTGAACTAGTGGAAATGTTTGAGATGTTATTGTAGAGCCTCTTTCATTTGTACTTGAAATCATTTTATTTCCATGTAGATGGAATGAATGAATTTGATCTCCTAGATTTGTAACGGAAAATTCAACTGTTTCTCCAACCTTTGCCTTGTAGACAGGTAATGTGTAATTGAATTGTGCAACAACACCATCTATTCCTTGCTCTGCAAAAATTTCTTCAAGAGCTTTTTCTCCACCAGGCATACCCTTACCATTCATGATATAGTATGGCTTAGGACCTTCTGCTATTCTTTCAACATCATGACCTACTTCTGCCATCACGATTGGAATGTATCTATCAATGTATGGTCTTGGAGGATTCCTTTCAATTATAATATTGCCATAAAGACCTTGCAAAATATGATCTTTTATTCCAAGACCTTCAGATCCTGCATGATCATGGAAAAATGTTGTTCCCCAAGTATCTACATTGTATTCGTATGTCCATTCACTACCAGGTGAAATCATTGAACCAACCCCAACTCCTGTAATTAGATTAACTGGTGAGCCATCGTGTTTAGGATCATAGTCACTCATATGAGCATGAAAACTATGAGTCACATCATGATTATTGATTACTCTGACTCGCAATAGATCTCCTTGATTTACCATTAGAGTTGGTGCAGGAACTGTTCCATTGTATGTCCAAGCATGCCAAACAGCACTGTCAGATATTTGAATATCTGTTTGCTCAATTATCAATGTGTATTCTTTAACGGGTTGCTCTTCAGCTTCGGCAACTTGTGATTGTATATCAGATACAATTTGAGGTTTAATATCAGAGACAGTATGTGTTTCTGTATTTAATTCTGATAAAAATGAAATATTCCCTGTTGCACCTACAATTAAAAATGCAAGTAAGATAGGTATTCCCACCAAAGCAAATTTTTTCTGCATGACTAATGTGAAAAGATCATCAAATTAAATCAAAGTGATTTTCTCAAAAATGGCAATCCAAAGATGGATTCTTATGTGATCTAGTACAACTATTTTCATACAAATTTTTTGAGAACTTGAGAAACCTTCAACATGAAAGATGTTCAGAAAAATAGAATTCTATTTGATAGATTTAACTATAATTCAAATTCTTGACGACATTTTTCACATTTTGCTCTCTCCTCACCAGGTGAGCCAAGGATGAAAATCTTGCCAATTGTTTTACAAATAGGACACATTCCAGTAGTTGCATTTTTTGGACCAGTGCGAATAATTTTTTGTGTTTTTCTTCGTCCCATGTAAAAACTTCTGAAATCCGTCTATTAAGTTTTAATGGCGCGGGGAGGGGGATTTGAACCCCCGTGTCCTTGCGGACATAGGATTAGCAATCCTACGCCCTACCAGGCTAGGCGACCCCCGCATAAAGAGGCCTAGATTTTATCTGTAAATAAATTCATTCGTCGGTAAATTGGGTGTAATTATTCACAATTTCATCAATTGGGAGTCTTTTTCCACCTACGATTTTGAGATCAACCTGAACTTTTTTGTTAGAAATTGTGAGAATATTGTAAGTATTTTCAAAGAATCCACGAACCCTTTCAGATGTAGCAGTTCCTGCATTTACAACAGTAAGTGATCTAAAATTCCAAGCCCAAGGCCTATGCTTGTGTCCACACAATACCACATCAACATTAGAATCTAAAACAGTTCTAAGTACATCACCAGCATCAACTACAGTGAGTTGATCAGAGCCAGTATCAGGAATAGCGATTAAATGATGATGCATTGCAACAATCTTAACCTTATCTTTGTATTTTTTCATAGTTCTTTCTAACCATAAATTCTGTCTATAACCAACTTCGCCTTCATTTCTGTCAGGTCTAGCAGTTCCAACAGTTACTAGTACAACATCATTATCTAATTCATTTACAGCTTCAAATGGAAAAAATTTTTTGAATAATAAATAACCAGTGTTCCTATAATCGTGATTTCCACTAATAGTAATAATTTTTTTTGTTTTGAATTTTTCTAAAAGAGATTTACATTTTTCATATTCTTTCATCAGTCCTTCATTTGTTAAATCACCAGTAACTATAATGACGTCAGGGTTTAGTTGATTAACTTCATCAACTAGGATATCAAATTTTTCTTGCAAAAATTGAGACCCAACATGTAGATCAGAAATTTGGACTATTTGCATTTGAATATTATTTATCAAATTAGGTATTAAATCATCTCTATAGAAAATATGTAGAAATTATTTCAAATTCAAGGTAGAATTAAATAATAAACACCTCAAAAACTTGCAGTTTTGAGTAAAAAAGCAGCAGTGATGAAAGGCGATGGTATAGGACCTGAAGTCGTAGATTCAATGCTCAAAGTCCTTAAGGAATGTAACTTTCAATCAGAATTAATTCTATGTGAAGCAGGCTCAGAACAGTGGGACAAAAATGGCAGAAAAGATGCATCATACATTCCAGATGCCACTATGAAAACTCTGGAAGAAGCAGATTGTTGTTTTAAGGGTCCAACTACTACAATTCCAGTACCTGGCGCACCTAGAAGTGTTGCAGTAACATTAAGACAAAAATTTGACCTTTATGCAAACATTAGACCAACTAAAACTTATGATAGATTAACACCAAATAGGAAACTAGACTGTGTATGTTTTCGAGAAGCCACTGAAGGACTGTACACGGGTGTTGAAGCTAAAATCACAGATGATGCAGCAATAGCAATTAGAAAAATTACAAGACAAGGAAGTAGAAGACTGGTTGATTCGGCAGTAGATTGGGCAAATAAATTTAATATGAAAAAAATGGTTGCGATTACAAAAAGAAACATCCTAAAACAAACAGACGGAATTTTTTGGGATGAAACACAAAAGGCAGTTGAAGGGACTGGAATAGAATTATCTGAAATTTACATTGACAATATGGCACAACAAATGGTTATTGCCACTGAACAGTTTAATGGATCAGTATTAGTTAGTACCAATTTATTTATGGATATTATTTCTGAGCTAGCATCAGCTCTTGTGGGTTCAATTGGATTAATTTATTCTGCAAACATTGGAGACAACTATGCAATGTTTGAGGCAGCACATGGAAGTGCACCACAATTTGCAGGACAAAACAAGGTAAATCCAACTGCAACTGTACTTTCAGGAGCTTGGATGGCAGATTACATGGGTGAAAGAGAAATCAGAGATGCAATATTTGATGCAACAGAGAAAGTGATCAATGAAGGAAAAGCAGTAACATGGGATATTGGTGGAGATGCATCAACTACACAAATGACAGATGCAATTATTACATATGCCAAAGAAAATTTAAGAAAATAATCATAAAATAGTTTCTACAAGAATTAATTCCTCAAAGAATAGTTTCTTTTTTGCCATAATTCGAGTTTTCAAGCCTAATTTTTCAGCATAGTCAATTAATTTTTGATAATTAGACAAGGTAGAGGTTACAAAGATAAATTTTCCATTTTCAGCCAAATTATCAATTACAGAATCAAATATTTTTTTGGGGATTTCAAATCCTTCTGTACCACCATCTGTCGCAATATCAATTATTTCATCAGTTGCAAGATAGGGCAAATTACATACTATAAAATCAAATTTGATTTTTAATGCGTCAGAACCATTACAACAAATCAGATTGTTTGTTTTGTAAGAAGTTTGATGTTGTAATACATTACAATTAATATCAGTACCAATTACAAATGAAAAATTTTTGCAAAGTAATTTTGTGAGATATCCTGAACCACTTCCAATATCTAAAGCAAAATTTCCTTTTTCATTTTCAATATTATTTGCGATGAAAAAAGTATCCTCAGAAGGAGGATATTCATCATTTTTCAAGGATTTTGTTTGCAAGGCTAATTATTTCATCTCCTGAAAGATCATCTATTCGTTTATCTATTATAGATTCTTTATCAAATTGTTTTAAAATATTTTTTACAGTTTTTCGTCTATATGAAAAAATTTTGTTAATAGTTTGAATGAGATCTTTGCTTAGATTATTTTTTTTAATAATTTTAAGAATTACAGAATCAATTTTTGGGGGGGGAGAAAAATTGTTTTTTCCAACTTTGGAGACAGTTGTAATATCAAATGCTTGGGTTGCAATGATGCTGATAGCCTTTCTATTTTTAGAGGATTTTGCAAGTAACTTATCTGCAAATTCTTTTTGGACCATTATCACACCATGAGAAAAAGACGTTTGAGCTAGCCACTCAATTGCATCCTTACTCCTAGAATATGGAAGATTAGATACAAAAATTGTGAAATTGTCTTTTTTCTTTAAACCATCACCAGATTTTAAGACAAGATTATCCATATCAGAAAACTTGGTTTTGGCATTCTTTACCAAAGATTCATCAATATCAACAGAGATTACTTTGCCAGCTTTTTCACACAAGAGAGGAGTTAAGATTCCTTCTCCAATGCCAATCTCAAAT
>DATHYS010000033.1:0-5630 GCA_035458995.1 Candidatus Nitrosopumilus sp. | reverse complement strand
TGCCCCCATCACATTGGTTGAATTTGGGGATTATCAATGTCATTTTTGCAATGTGTTCTTTCATTCAACAGAAGGCAATATTTTGAAAAATTATGTTGAAACGGGAAAAGTCAAAATGATTTTCAAAGATTACAACATAATTGGTCCTGATTCAGTTAATGCATCACATGGAGCTCATTGTGCCAATGATCAGGGATTATTTTGGGAATATCACGATATTTTGTATTCAAATTGGACTGGTGAAAATAACGGATGGGCATCATCAGAGAATCTTGGTAAATTTGCTCAAGAGATTGGACTAGATATGGATGTATGGTCGGAATGTATGCTAGATGGAGTACATTCACAGAGAATACTTGCAAGTAATGAGGATGCAAGGAGTTTAGAATTAACTGGGACACCAGCATTTTTTGTCATAGGACCTGATGGAAAAACTACAAAATTGTTTGGAGCACAACCATATGAGACATTTGAGAAAGTTTTTGAAAATGAGTTGAAAAAATAGTCTATTGCGATCAATTTAGGAATAAAAGATCAAAGAAAATTACAAAAATTCCCTTCCTAGTTACTTAGAATTTACCCAATATGCTTATTAATGAAATTCCGAGAGCTAGCTTATGGCAGCTGGAATAGACGACATTGCGATATACATACCCCGATTGTATCTTGATGCAGCTGATTTTGCAGATAATAGAGGATTAGACCCAGTAAAATTACAAAAAGGTCTAGGAGTTTCCCAAATGGCAATTGTAGATGCAAATCAAGACCCAGCATGTTTGGCAGCTAATGCATGTTTGAGAATTATGCAGAAAAACAAATTATCTCCAGAAGATATTGGTAGATTATACGTTTCGACAGAATCCGCTTTTGATGAGTCAAAAGCAATGAACTCATACGTTATTGGTATGTTAGAGCAAGTTTACGGTCAAGGAGCATTTGAGCATTGTGGAGGAGTTGAAACTAAATTTGCTTGTGTAAGTGGTTCTTATGCACTATATGACAATACAAATTGGATTAGGGCAGGAGAAGCCGAAGGAAAACATGCCCTTGTAGTAGTTTCAGATATTGCAAAATATGATATGGGTTCTAGTGGGGAGATGACCCAGGGTGCAGGAGCAGTTGTAATGCTTCTAAATGATAAACCAAGATTACTAGCATTTGATCCTAAAGTTACATCAACATCAATTAAAGACGAATATGATTTTTACAGACCATTTGGAAAAGAAACTCCAATTGTTCATGGACAATACTCCAATTTACTATACATGATTCAAGTTAGAAAAGCATTAGAAGCATACAAGAAAAAAGTGATTTCATCTGGTTTGATCAAAATGGAGGCAGATGAAACAATTTTAGATCATATGGATTACATCAACATGCACTTGCCATACAGCAACATGGGAAAGAAGGCTTTAGCATATCTAGTTAGACATGAATGGAGACAACTACCACGTTGGAAGAAAATATTGCAAGAGATTGGAATAGAAGAACCAATACCAAAAGATCCAAGAGGGACAATTGAATCAGTGTTAGGCGATGAGGAATTTATGGCAAAAGATCATGAGTTTACAAAATTATTTACAAAAACACAAGCATATCAAGAAGTTTATGAATCAAAACTTTCTAGTTCATTAATCGCATCAAGTATGATTGGTAATTTGTATACTGCATCACTTTACTTGGGATTCAGAAGTAGTTTAGAATTTGAATATCAAAAAGGAATTGATTTGGAAGGAAAAAGAGTAGGATTTGGATCATATGGTAGTGGAAGTAGTGCAATGGTATTCAGTGGTGTTGTTCAACCATCCTACAAAGAAATTGTAAAGAACATGAATTTAGAAGCAGAAATAGGTGAAAGAAGACGATTAACATGGGACGAATACGAAGAATTGCATGAAAACAAGCTTACTCCTGAAGAATCAATGGTTCAATCAAAGAAAGAATTTGTCCTAGTACATGTGGATACTCAAAAAGAATCCAGAGGCGAAAGACGTTATATCTATAACGAGTAATGGAAGAAGAACCAAATCCAATCAAGGATTACTTGTTTGAATATATAGAAAAATCAGAGATAATTCCAAATTTAATCATAGAAAAAAAATTTGATCAGATTATCGAAGATGTAACAACAAACTGTTATGATCAAATAATATCCATGGGGGACAAAGATGAATCAGTGGGAATTCTAGCCACAGGATTGTTACATTATCTTCTCACAAATGCCCTGATTACTAGTCAAAGAAAGATAGAATATGAAGGAAATGAAATTGATATAATCATTCCAGATGTTAAAACATTGGAAAAAGATCCAAAAAAGACATTGTTAATTTGCATACCAAAGTCATCAGACCCCAAAATAATAAATGAAAAAATTAATCAGTTAGAGACGGTTCAACCTGAAACAGACAACATATGGATAGTATTATCAGAAAATATTCAAACAGAGAAAAAATCATTCATATTAGAAAAAGAAAATAATTCATTCTCAAAGATTATCTTTGAAATTGCAAAATTTAGCAATGTAGGTGGATCAAATAAATTTAAAATTTTACGTGTATAATTACTAGTTTACATTACTTGTTCAAATTTTAATAATAATGAGACAATCTATGTCAAATTATTATTGTGAATTTTATCAATATGCTGGGACATTTTTTCCTTGTCTTCAAATATTGATTCACAGTATGGACACTTACTTTCTTGAGACATAATTTTCTAAACAATGTTAAATATTTAACAACTTCTAATTTTCACAATATATGATTAATTTCAAGTAAACACAATCTTGCTAAGTAAATTCATGAAAATGATCATCAGATAATCAACCACAGTAAAATATAGTTAAAAATTCACTCTAGTAGTAATTTTAAATCAAGATTTTTCTTGAAAATTTTATACAGTGAGGCATCACTCATATCTTTGATAAAGGGAATTGTGCCTAAAACTGGAATTCCAGTAAGAGATTTCAAATCTTTTGTCAAATCCTTGATAGGATAACCATCATCGAAATTATTAATTATAATTCCTTTGAGAGGCAGTTTATATTTTTCACACATCTTTACGGTCATTATTGTATGATTTACTGTTCCAACTTTACTTCTAGTTACAATTACTGTTGGAATTTTCATCTCTTTGATAAGATTTGTAATGTAATAGTCTTTGAGTATCGGAGTCATAATTCCCCCCATTCCTTCTACTAACAGCATATCATGAAGTTTAGATAGTTTTTTGAAACTAGATAATATTGTGGAAACTTTGGGTTTAGTTTTTAATTTCTTCCATGCGGTATAGGGAGATGCAGGAATTGGAAAAAATTGTGGATTTACTAAATTTTCAGGATCACATGTCATCGCAGAACGAGATAAAATTTCAACATCTTCAGATTTGTAGCCTTTTTTCTGAGCAGTGCCTGCTGCAAATGGCTTCATAACACCTACATCAACTCCTGTTTTACGTAGTGTAACAGCAAGTCCAGCGGTGATGTATGTTTTACCAACATCAGTATCAGTTCCAGCAATAAAAAGGGATTTCAACAAAAAAGATTAGAATCATTCATTGATTAACTAATCGGTATATGGAAAACATTGAAAAGTCAATTAAAAAAGTAGTAAAGCATTGACTTGCAATTGCCAGGATCATTTAGAAGAATTCACTTGTTCAGGAGCTGATTGTCAGGTTTGTGTACTAGGAGAAGAGAACTATATTGAGAATCCAGAATCTAAAAAAGAGCGATATTGTATAAATTGTGCCATGAAAAAAGCAGGGTTTACAGAGCAAGAATTATGGCAGTTAAAGATGGCTAATCCTGATAGCAGTTTTGATTGTGGAGATAAATCATGCTGAAAAGTTCTGTATGGCATCCAAATACACAGATGAAAGAGTGGAGTTCCTTTGATAAGATAACCAAAGGTAAGGGAATGTGGCTAATTGACTCTAAAGGTAACAAAATGCTTGATGCAGTAGCCTCAATGTGGTGTAATGTATGGGGGCATTCCAATTTAGAGTTAATCAGAGCAATTTCAAACCAAACTAAAAAAATTCAGCATTCCTCTATGTTTAATCTTACAAACGAGCCTGCTGAACAATTAGCAGACAGTCTTGTAAAAATTTCACCCAAAATGCACAAGGTGTTTTTTTCAGATAATGGATCTTCAGCAATGGAGATTGCAATAAAAATTGCATTACAATATTGGAAAAATATAGGAGAGAAAAATAAAACAGAGATTGCAACTGTAGAAAATGGGTATCATGGAGATACATTTGGAGCAATGTCTGTAGGATATGTTCCAGAATTTTTTGGGAAATTCAAAAAACAATTATTCTCAACAATACAATTTCCTGTCCCAAACAAATACAGAATACCAAAAGGAATTTCATTTACAGACTATCAGAATCAATGCTTAGATAAAATTGAAAAAAAGTTTTCAAAAAATAACAATATCGGAGCTTTTGTTATGGAGAGTGGTGCACAGATGGCAGGAGGTGTGATTATCTATCCCAAAGGATTTCAGAGAAAAATTAGTCAGTTATGTAAAAAATACAACATACTATTTGTCTTAGATGAGATTGCAACAGGATTTGGAAGACTAGGATCAATGACACAATACGAAGAGCAAAAAAGCATTCCAGATATTGTAGCATATGGAAAAATGCTAACGGGAGGATATCTTACAATGGCTGCAACGCTTGCAAACAAAAAAGTCTATGATTCTTTTTCAGGGGAATTTAACGATTGGAAGCACCTCTTTCACGGTCATACATATACTGGAAACCCAATTGCTGCTGCAGTTGCAAATCAAAATATCAAAATGTACCAAAAAAATAATCTGATTAAAAAAATTCAGAAGACATCCAAAATATTTGAAAAATATTACAATGAAATTTTGGAATTAGATTTGGTTGGAGATATCAGGCATAAAGGAATGCTTATGGGAATAGAGTTAGTCACAAATAAAAAAACAAAGACGCCAATCCATCCCAAAAAGTCAATCAACAAAATATTCTTTGAGATTGGCAAGAAAAACGGAATCTATCTTAGAACCCTTGGAAACATAGTCATGCTTGTTCCACCCCTAGCAATATCAGAAAAAGAACTAGATTTACTCCTAAAAAAGACCATAATTACGATTAATCAGGCAAGAGATAAGCTAGTCTGACTGTTAACCCCCCTATGCACGGATGGTTAACCTTTCCATTATTGTTATAAATGGAAATATTTCTAAAAAATCATGAGTACTTTAGATTTCATTAAAGAGTGTCAAGAAAAAGTTTTTTCTGGAAATCATATTTCATCTGATGATGCTAAGAAACTACTAAACACTCCAGAAGAAGATCTCAAATTTTTAGCAAAATGTGCAAATGAAATTACTAGGGATTTCAATGGAGAAAAAGTAGATGTTGAGCAACTAAACAATATTAAAAAAAATGCATGTAGTGAAGACTGTACATTTTGTGGACAGTCAGCATTTTTTGATACAGGAATCGAGTCATATCAATTACCACCACCAGAAGAGGTAGTGGAAAAAGCTCAAAAGGCAAAAGACGAAGGGGCTGAATCTTATTGTCTTGTTGCAGCATGGAGAGAGCCATCAAAGACAGATTTTGAAAAAGTATGTAAAATTATTACAGAG
>DATHYS010000032.1:0-10522 GCA_035458995.1 Candidatus Nitrosopumilus sp. | reverse complement strand
GAATGACCAAAAAGCAACAGTAACCGGTTACACAGCACCATCGAACCAATACTTTGCAACAAGACAGAGAATGGCATTTCATCCTGCTGATAAAAGATTTGGAGGATTTAGTGGAGTCAATATGAGTTTTGACGGCGTTGAAGCACCAGCAAAAACTCAAACACAACAAGCCCCACCACCTGAAGCACCAAAACCTGCAAAAGGAAAACTTCCAAAAGGCATTGAACAAACATCCTCACAACAATCTACATCAAGTGATGATGGAAAATCTAGATCTGAAAAACTAGCAGAATATGAAGAAGAATATTTGAAACGAATAGAACAACAAAGAGTAGAAGAGCAAAAAGAATTTGATGAAATGCTTGAAGCCGAAGCAAAAGCTCGTTCTACTGCAAGTAGAGGTACTCTACCAAAAGGTTTTGAACCAAAACCAGAACCTGAAGCACCTAAAGCATCTAGAGGCACACTACCAAAAGGTTTCTAATCTTTCAACAATCTTTTCTTTCCTTTATTTTAAATTTAGAAAATCTTCAAGAACCTCTTTAGAATGTCCTTTAGGTTTTACTTTGGGATAAATTTTGAAAATCTTTCCTTTCTCATTTACGAGAAATGTGCTTCTCATAACTCCCATGTATTCTCTACCCATGAATTTCTTCTTTCCCCAAACTCCAAACAAATTTGAAACTTCTTTGTCGACATCTGCCAATAGTGGATATTTGATTCCCATTTTGTCACAGAACTTTTTGTGAGAATCTACATCATCTGGGCTTACTCCGATAATTTCGATTCCTTCTTTTTGGAATTTTTTATAATCTTTGGAGAATTCATCTGCCTCTGTTGTGCATCCTGGTGTGAAATCTTTTGGGTAAAAATAGATGGCATGTTTTTTGCCTTTGAAATCGCTTGATTTTACCCTGTTACCATTTGCATCATTTACTGCAAATTTTGGAACAGAATCTCCTTCAGAAACCATGTATTCTCGTATAGAATAATCTGTAATTAATTACTTTTTGAGATCAACTGATCACAAATCAAGGTCGAATCTTTTATATGGATATACGCGAGGCTTTAGCCTAATGGTTAACCCACGAGCATATCTTGCAGAAGCAATTGCAACATATGGATTGGTATTCTTTGGTCCTCTTTCAGTAATTCTAGCAGTTTCTGCATTTGGTGAAGAACTAACGACACAATCAGTACTCTTCATTTCTCTCGGACACGGTGGTGCCATTGCTTTGATGGTTTATGCATTCGGACATGTTTCTGGAGCTCACATTAATCCCGCAGTAACAATTCCTATGATGATTACAAAAAAGATTGGAATCGCAGATGGAGTTGGATATATCATTTCACAATTAATTGGTGCAGTTGCAGCCGCTGCAACACTTGCAGCAATATTGCCTGAACTTGGCGCTAAAGTTAACTTTGCAACTCAAGGTGGTCCAAGCGACTTGATCAATAACAGCATTGGTTCTGGATTTGCAATTGAGGCAATCTTGACATTCTTCTTAGTTACTGTAATCTTTATGACTGCAGTTCACAAAAAAGCCTCTCCTGGATGGCATGGATTTACAATCGGTGGTATGGTTTTCCTAATTCACTTGATTGCAGTACCGCTAACTGGTGCATCAGTTAATCCTGCAAGAACATTTGGTCCTGCTTTAATTTCTGGATTCTGGGAATTCCATTGGTTATACTGGGCAGCACCAATCTTAGGTGGAATCATTGCCGGTTTGATAATGAATTACGTCTATACAAAACCTGCAGAAAAAGAAGCATAATCCTAACATTTTTAAAAATTTGAGATTTAATTTTTCTATATGACTTCTGCTGAAGATATTTCTCAAATGTTTGAGAATGAATCTCAAAAACTTGAAAATCTCTTTGATGCTGCAGACTCTAAAACTGATATGAATATTCATGAAATCATAGAGACATACTATCAGGTCATGAATGTCTCATCTATGGCTACAATGCTCAAAGAACAAGGTGATTCTGAGCCTGAGGAATTGCTTAAAAAAATTATCAATACTGAAAAACTGATTTCTGAGCGATTTGATTCTGTAATCCATCCAAAAATTATGGATGAACTATCTGAATCAATTCAAAAATTAACAAAGAATTTGCAATCTGAACCATCAGGTGAAAAATCTAAAGAGCAGATAGAATCTGACGCAAAGTTGTTTGATGAATTACGCCAAACAATGAGCACCAAGGAATTTGTCGAGCAGTATGAGACTGGACTTTCTCATGATTGAAGACCTTGCAAAAAATCTAGTTGAACTAAAAAAAGAATTTGTTAGAGCCTATGATGGTAAAAGTCAGATACAAGAAGTAATCCCCAAATCAAAATCAGAATTGTTTCCCCTTGAAGAATCTCATTTAGAATTGTTACATCAATTTGCAAACAAGAATCCAATCTATTACAATTCATTTGAGAAACAAATTGGATCTGTAAATTGTATTGTATATGAGGGTGACATTAACAAGTATTGGCTAAACAGCATTCAACACGGCTCAAGCAAAGCTCCTTTTTCTCCTACATGGATAATGTCCGGATATATCGCTGCACTACTTGCAAAAGATCTAGGATATTCTGAAGTAATTGACATTGGATCAGGTGATGGACGTATTGCATTTGCTGCAAAGATTTTGGATATGGAATCATACAGTATAGAAATCGATAACATGCTAGTTGATTTACAAAATATCTTAACATCTACACTTGATTTTCATCCGTATTGCTCTGATGCAGTTGCATTTGACTATTCTTCATTGAACTTGACTCGACCAATTTTTTTCATTGGCGGTCTTGCACAAATGGGTGGAGTCTCTCTTGCATCTGGAGTGTTAAAATCAATTCAATCTGTTTCTGTTCTTGAGAAAAAAACTGGTTGGGTGTTTGCTGGAACATTATCTCAAAAATATGCCCCAGACCCAAAAAATGAGGCTGGATGGGGCACACTAATTTATGAAAATAATCTGAAAATTACCAAGAACATTTCATTGCCGACTGCATGGACTTTACATGAATCTGATGAGACTCCATACATTTTTGCAGAATCTAACTGATAGCAATCCAAATTAAGCGTAAATTTCCCAAACTTTTTGGACTCGTTGCATAGCTTGGATAGTGCGATTGCTTGCGGAGCAATAGGTCGCCGGTTCGAATCCGGTCGGGTCCGTATATCATCATGGTCCTAAAATAATTCTGTTTTCATGGACATGAATTCTAAAACCTTGATTACGCTTTTTTCTTTATTTTTTATCTCTAACATAAGATCAAATTCTTTTCCAGAAAGATTTAGCATTGTTTTTTGAAAATCGACAATGTCTATCTCTGAGCAATGCTTTCCCTCTCTTCCTTTAGGATCCTGAGAGCTATAATCTAACATTGGGAGTCCATCTTTAGATTTCCAAGTTTTAGAAATATCATCAAAAATCTCTGAAAGTGGTCTTCCGTCATTAAGTATTGAATAGTGAAAAGTATCAAAGACAATTGGAATCTTTAGTTTCTTTGATATTTCTATGCAATCATCTGCACTAAAATAATGCTCGTCATTTTCAATTACCAGTCTTTTCTTGACTGAATCTGATAATTTTTCAAAATTCTTAACAAAATCTTTTTTTGCTTTTTCTTTGTCTCCTTGAGGAAATCCCATGTGGATTTGGATTTTAGCAGTGCTGCCTAGTTTCATCAAATCAAGCAATCTTGAATGATATTCTAATTCTCGTATACTGGACTCTACGACATCTCTTCTTTTTGAATTTAATACTACAAACTGCCCTGGATGCATTGAAACCCTGAATTTATTTTCTTTGATTATTTCTCCTGCCTTTAGAAACTCTTCTTCAAAATGTTTTTCCCAATTAAACTTACAAATTGGATGAGATGCAAAAGGGATAAAGCTGGAACCAATCCTAAAAAAAAGAATCTTGTTTTGTATGTTATACTCTAAAATTTCAAAAAGTTCTTTGAAATTTCTCTCAACTGTATTTTTTATTTTTGATTCAGAATATGATGCTAGTCTAAAAGTATTATTGGTATTTGCAGACAATGATTTGTTTTGACATGCATACCCAATTTTCATTTTAATCGGCTAATTTTGCTGCAACTCTAGCAATCTTTGCACCAAATGCTCTTGCAACCACCAAATCCACTTCTTTAATCTGATCACTGTTTGCCCCGACAATGGTACTTGGCCCATAGGGACTACCACTTTCGTGCAATTCTTTTGTATCGTATGATGGTCCAACAATGACCATTCCTTGATGAAGCATGGGCATCATCATTGAAAGCGCAGTGACCTCTTGGCCTCCGTGTACACTTGAAGCTCCGGTAAAAACCCCTCCAGCTTTTCCAATTAATTTTCCTGTGAACCATAACTCTGTACTAAGATCCCACATCTTTTTCATTTCATGAGCCATGTTTCCAAATCTAGTTGGTGAACCGAAGACAATGGCATCTGCATTTGGCATCTCTTTGATGATAGCAAACTCATCAGATGTTGGATATTTTTTCTCTAAATCTTGGTGAATTTGTAGCCATTTTTCGTCCTTTTGCACTATCTCTATTGGTATGTCATCTGCAATTCTTAAAATTTTGATGTTAGCCCCATTTTCTTTTGCACCCTCGGCAATTGCTTCTGCCATTTTAGCGGTATTTCCCCTTCTTGTATAGAATACTATCAGAACATCTGGATTATTTTTCATAATTATGACCCACAAGCATTAGTTAAAAATTTCTATTGTATTTTTTTCTAGTGGTAATATTGGCACTATTTACTTATTTTACCACGAGTTAAATAATAAAAAAGCATAGGTAAGTTGGTAAAATTGCTCAAACCAGTTTTAGGAGTCAGCAAATGTTTGGAATTCGAGAATTGCAGATATGATGGCAAGATGATTGGAAACGATTTTGTTAGAAAACTAAAGGGCCATGTAGATTTTATTCCAGTTTGTCCAGAAATGGGAATTGGTTTGGGTTCTCCTAGACCAACTATTAGGTTAGTCAAGATAGGAGGTGAAAAAAATTTGTACCAACCATCTAACGGTGAAAACCTCACCCAAAAGATGAATGAGTTTTCAGAAAAATTCCTTGATAATCATAATCTTATGGATGGATTTATTCTAAAACACTCTTCTCCAACTTGTGGGGTAAGAAATGTAAAACTTTACCATAAAATTGGAAAGGAAGTTGGATACGACCAGACTGCTGGAATTTTTACTGATATGATTCTCAAAAAATTTCCATACATCATAGTTGAAGATGAGGATAGATTGAGAAATCCCGTACTAAGAGATTCATTTCTTACTCGAGTTTATACTATGAGACATTTACGTGAATCATTAGAATCAAAAAATTCCTTGATTCAATTTTGCAAAGACAATGAGATGCTCTTTATGTGCTATGATCAATTAGGGCCAAAAAAACTCACTCATATGATTTCATTATATCCACAAGATGGATTTGAAGAAAAATTTACTGCATCTGTGTTTGATATTTTAAACAAAATTCCATCATCTGATGCCTTAAACAGCACCTATGTCTACATCTACTCATTACTAAAAGATAAACTGAACTTGGCTGAAAAAGATTATTTTGATGAAATGATTAGAGATTTTGCTCAAGGTTTAGTCCTACCCTCTCAAGTCTCAACTCTACTTTTTTCTTGGGCATTGAGATTTGAGATAAAATCAATTGTCTCTCAAAGTATTTTCGAGCCATATCCAAAGGCACTAATTCCTATTAGAAAGGAAGGTAGAACTTACACTTTGGTTGACTATAACAAGATCTAATTTTTTGAAATTATTTTCTCAATTACTTCTGAAATATTTTGTGATACATGATTAGGCCTAGTCTGGTCGTATCCGTTAACTATAGTTAGCCTTTAGAATTTTATTTCACTTATCTGCATTTGGGCAATTCATTGTGGGATTCATATGGCATTCTGCACATGTTTTACTACAACATTCACTTGCCCTATTTTCAAACTCCCTTCCACAACACAAACATCTGTTTTTCATTTTAAAGTAAATTATTAATTCTGAATTTAACCTTTTTTTAATTTTCAAAAATTCATCTTAGCGATAATATTTTCTATATCTTCTTCTAGTGGAATCTTATGCATTGCAATGGATCTTGTAAAAAATACCTGGCAAAAAGTAACAGTGCTGAAGGTGGACGATATGAACAAGGTCAAAAACGATGTCCGCAATGTGAAGTATTCATACAATGGGAAGGATTGTGGTGTCCTTGCTGTGGACGCTTATTGAGGACAAAACCTCGGGCTAAAAAATTAAAACAAAAATTAGCAAAGAGTCGTGCAAAATAATTATTGATATTTACTAAAATCCTAAAAATTCAAGCCTGCAAAGTTGTTTATCTTTACAGGTTTCTTGAAGATATGGATAATTACACTTTCTGATATTTATCCATATGGAAAGATGATTGTCATCTCTGGGAATTATCTGGAGTTTTTTATTACTAATTGATTTAGCAGTATCATGAAGCATGCTAAAGATTACATGAATTCTCCTAGAACTATAAAATATGATTCTAGCTTGGCTGATGTACTAAAAAAAATAATTGATGAGAAAAAAAGTAGACTCTTGGTAACTGAAAATAATAAAATTACTGGCCTTGTATCTGAGAAAGATTTAGGAATATTTCTCTTCATGGATGAAAGTGAGAGAAAACTAGATGATATTCCTCTATCTGAAATTATAAAACCAATGATTACTGTTGATGAAAAAACTGGACTAGACAAATGTGCTGAAATAATGATGACTAATTCTATCGGTTCTTTGATTGTAACTACAAATGATGAAGTTGTAGGCATTTTAACAAAGACTGATCTTGTAAGATATTTTACAAAAACCCATGAGGGAGAGAAAATTGTTGGTGAGTATATGTCCCCATACTATGCTTGGCAATATTCTGATACCCCATTGTACAAAGTAGTTTTGAAAATGATTGATGATGGAATCTCTAGAATGGTTCTAAGAGATCATGATCAAGTCCCTGTAGGTGTTGTTACGTTTCGTGATCTGTTCGAATTGGCATTAAAGCAAGGAAATTTCGAAGACGTTTTAGATAACACTGATCCTGTGATATCTATAATATTTCCAAGAAAGGGGTTTGTTTCTGAATCTGGATTTGGTGGAAGCGTCAAAGCATCTGATATTATGAGCAAAAACATTGTCTCTGTAAACTATGATGATGATTTGGCAAAAGCAGGCAAGCTGTTACTTGAGAAAAATATCAACGGTGCTGGAGTGCTGTCAGACCATGATTCCCTGATTGGGATAATTAGTAAAACTGACATTATCAAAGCCGTGGCTTTTTTGAACTAGTCTATTTTAGAAAAATCTCTGAAAATTACTATTCATTACTGAAACTCTAATAATTTAGTACATCAAGGAGAATTATTGGACTATGAAAAATTTTGTTCTCAAATTTTAGATGTAGATCCTAAAATTCGATTTGCGACAGTATTTGATGAATGGTCAACCAAAGTAGGTGGAGGTATGAGAGAAGGTGTGGAAAGTCTTCTCTCAGAACGTGCATCTAAAGAACTTGTCAATCTAGCTACCTTTGATTGGAAATCCAGAAAAGAAATGGCCAAATGGCTAGGCAAAACAAAATACACTTTGGCTGAATATGACAAGGTCAAACGATTTTCATTTTATCTTGGTGATGATTATTTGCTTCTTGTAAGCACTGAAAAAGATTGTGACACCAATTTGGTAGTTGATCAAGTGATCAAACTTTACTATCAAAACCAGGATTAAATTCTAATTAATTTTAATTGAATTTCCCGTAGTTTTCTTTGGAATCTTAATTTCTAATCTTCCTTTTTGAAATTTTGCTACTGTCTTTTTATTATCTATTTTTTGAGGCAACGATACTGATTTTTTGAAATATTCAAATTTTGTAATCTTTCCTAACTTTTCTTCAGAATATTTTTGTTTGAGCTTTGCCTCAACATTTAGAGTATTGCCATCAAAACTTACTTTGATGTCTTTTTTTGCTACTAGTGGAAGATCAAACTCTACCATCCAGTGATTGTCATATTCTCTAATACATGAAAGTGGTGATAATATTTTGTGTTCAATATCATCAATTAGTGAACTGATACTAGGAATGATTTCAAATTTAAAATTATCATTGAACATGCTATCACCTGTAAATTTGTGGAGCTCCTGTCTCCTTTCCTTGTTGCTGTTGTAATGCACGAAGTGTATCTTCCATTAACTTTCTATGCTGAATTCTTAGCTTGTCAATTCTCTCTTGAATGTCCTTTGTATCCACTTTGATGCTTAAAATTTTTGCAAGCGTTACAATAGCCACAATTGATGCCTCAGGATCTGGGAAAAATGGATGACATTCTGCATACAAAACAAGTACAGGAATTTTTGTTTTCCTAAATACTGACATTATGGCAGCATCTGTTCCAAAAATTGAACCATCTAAGAATTTTGCAATTTGATTGTTGTATAGTATGTAATCTAGTGATGAGTGTGTTGCTAATCCATATATTTTTGGAGCCTCTTTTTGTTGATTTACTGTCTCCATTCCACTGACAATCATTATTTTCTTTATTGCACTTTTTTTACAATATTCATGAACTGCATGTGCAAATCCTTCTGCCAAATAATGATTAAATGGAACATCTGAAATTATAATGAAAATATTGTTTTTATTATACACTCTAACTGGTGCTAGAATTTCTCCCCCCTCTACAAATAATGTTGGAGGAAGTTCTGGCACTTCAATTTCCCCCACCTGTTTCATTTTGAGATGATGAATTAGATATGATATGGAAAATGTACCTACAAGGCCATTACTTGGGAATCCTATGAGTAATGTATTTTCTTTAGTGTCTGCTTTGGTAATTTTCAAGATGATCTTTTTTTATAAAGATTACAATTAAAAGAAAAACCTTGATTTTCAAAATTGAATATCGTCTTTTTATCCTATTCTACAAATAATACCATTTCAAAACAATACGCTTAATTTTACATCATTTTTAGAATCTATATGATTAATCCAGAATTAATGGATCTACTTGAACAAAATGATGCTTTTGACGTTCTAGTGGATTCTGTTACATATCAACTGCAAAAAATTAACAATGTAGATAAAACAAGTGAGGGACGGGATTGGTATCAGGAATTACCTCCAATTGTAAAGGGTAAATTTGATACTTACAAAACCGATTATGCTAATCTCTCTAGAATTTTAACATTAGATCATGAACAAATACAAAATGAGATGAAAAAAGGATATTACTATTGGAGATTGCTTAGATCTGCTTGTACTACATACAGAAATGATTTGATAGAATATGACCAACAACTATTGATGGAATTTAATCTACCTGAGACTGAGGCAATGTCAGATAACTCTGTTCTCAATGAATGCATTGGTGTTTTAGACAAGCATGCAATTGAAAAATAATCTATTTTGAATCTTTTTATGACTAAATGATGTGGTAATATTATGGAAATAAAATCAGAAAAATCAATCAAAGAATATCTTGAAAAATTACCTGATGACACTATAATCAAATATTATCTTGATGTAGAGTATAGTCCATTTCCAATACTTGTCATTCAAGAATATACTAGACGATTCAAGAGAAAGACAAAAAATGAAATTATCAAGGATTTAAAATTACAAACACGTCTTGCCAAAAAGAAAACCAAGGAATTAGGTTCCATGGCAAGAAGAAAAAAACTAGTTGATGATGTTACAAAACAAAAATCTGAAGAAATAATCAAACACGCAAAGAAAAAAGGATATGACATTGGTGAAAAAATCAGTCTCAAAGGCAGTAATCTTAAATCAAGAATCAAAAAGAGAACGCAATTATCTTCTGGCAAAGATCTAGATTTACTAAAAAAACTTGCAGACTTGCAAAAGGCTGGAATTATCACAAAGAAAGAATTTGAGGAAAAAAAGAAAAAGATTCTTTCTAAAATCTAACTCATTTTTAATTTTTTGAATATGTTTTAATAATAGAATTAAAAATAATTTCTGATATTGTATGGGTGAAGAAGAAAAACCAGTTCCTATAAAATTTGAAATTTTAGATAAAATTGCTGCCCTAATTGCAGCCGCATTTGGTTTGGTTGCCGCTTTAGCATGGAATGATGCTATCAAAGCTCTCTTTAGAGAAGTTTTTGGAACTTCAGATCAGTTGGGTGCAATGCTTGCATATGCTATTGTTGTCACTATCATTGCTGTAATTTTGACAATCATTGTTGCTCGTGCAGCTTCAAAAGCAAAATCCATCATCACTAAAACATACAAGTGCAGTCTATGTGATTATGAAACAGAAATCCAGGCATCTTTTATGGAACATGTGACAAAAGATCATGCTGCAAGCGAAGACAAATTCCTTTCCAAATAATGCGTTATTTTCTTTAATCTATACGAGCCTGATTTTATGAATATCTTAAATATTATAATTTCTTAATTGAGTAATGAGTCGAGAAGATTTCAACTATTCATCAA
>DATHYS010000031.1:0-32963 GCA_035458995.1 Candidatus Nitrosopumilus sp. | reverse complement strand
GCAGCAGAACTAGAAGTTGAAAATGCAAGAAGTTGAGCATCCTTTATCATTGCTAATGTCGATAGTATAGGCCTCTTTGCAAATATTTTGATAATTATGATGTAAATCAATAACATTAGAAAAAGACCAATTACAACAGTACCCATGTATGCTCCAAGCCCAACAAGTGCTGAAAGACCAAGTTTTGAAGTTATGCCTGCCATTAAACCAAAAGCAGCAAAAGGTGCCAAACGCATTGCATAAGATACAATTTTCATTGTAAGTTTTTGAATAGATTCTAACATATCCAGAATGGGTTTTGAACTTTCTTTGGGTAAAGTAATAAGAGAAATTCCTACAATTAATGCAAAAACAATTATGCTTAACATCTCTCCCGAAATAAAAGATGCCAGGGGATTACTAGGGATAATTCCAAGAATGCCTTGTGGGATTTCATGTATTGATATTTCTGATCTTTCAATTGGTTCAATGTCTTCTAAGCCAAAACTTTCTCTGATCAAAGAACTATCTATAAAATTTCCTGGAGCAATTGCTGTTACAACTAAAATTCCTATAGTTAGTGCAATTGCAGTTGTTACAACAAAGTACATCGCTACACCAAAACCTAATTTTTGAAGTTGCTCCATACTTCCTGCTGATGTTATACCACGAATTATTGATGCAAAAATTAAAGGGATGATGATCATTTGAATAATTTTTAAAAAT
The DNA here is from genome assembly GCA_035458995.1 of Candidatus Nitrosopumilus sp. GTDB lineage: Archaea > Thermoproteota > Nitrososphaeria > Nitrososphaerales > Nitrosopumilaceae > Nitrosopumilus. The sequence goes on along the minus strand of DATHYS010000031.1, from coordinate 32,258 downwards.
AGATTTGCTGGAATTGATAACCAATCTGTGATTATTTCTGCAGTTTCTTTTTCAACAAAGCCTGCTTCGGGGCCTAAACTAATACCCAATACTAATCCTAAAAATAATGCCAAGATTACCTGTGCCCATAATTTTTTCTTGATCAGATACGTCATCTGAGGTGTAGGGAATCTGAATGATTTTACTGCCAATTTGATTGAGCCATCTACTGTTATGGCCTATATTACAAATTTATCTGATTCTCAATAATGAATCTCAAAAATTCTATTTTCAAGGCTAGTATTTAATGAAAATAATAAAACTAAGAATCTGCATATATTCAAACGGGTTTCAACATGGATTCTAAAAAGAAAAAAGAACTAGAGGATCTTATGGACAGTGCTCTAAAACATGAAGATGATCTTCAGCATGATGAAAATGAGGATCCTGTAACATATGTAAATTCAAAAGAAGTAGAATCAATAGAACATGAAGAACATGTTAATCATGATGAAAATGAGGATCCTGTAACATTTGCTAAAGAAGATTAATAGTAATCATCTTGTAATCTCTATTTGTCTTTGATTAATCGTTTATTTATTCATGAATTATTTTCAAAATGTTGTGGAAATTAGAATTAGATGAAAACTATTTTCGAATATATGATTCAAAAAAACTCATTGCAGGATACTTTGATCCTGATTATGGGGATATCTTCCCAAAAGACAATGCAGAAGAAATCATTTCAGATATGATAAAAAACCATGATAAAATTACAGGTGGGGCAATAATGGTTCCACTTGTAAAATTTAGATTGTTTGATACTGATTTGGACACATCTTTGACCAATGTTGAAGAGCAAGTAACTAGAGTAAACACTCATTTACAAAAATGGAAAAATTTCCTCTCTGAAACTAGTCATCAAGCCCATTCAATTAGAATATCTCACACTGACCAAGATATGCTTACAATCACTTTTCCAATATTGTTTTCAAAGCCAACTCCTCTTGAGAAAACTCTGTTGCTTGAGGAACTTTTGGATACTTTGGAACTGTTGCAAAAATCTGAATTATTATAAAATTTTTAATCTAAGGCAAGTGATCTTTTTGCCATTTTTCAGCCTCGTTAACACAATTAAACCATTTTACTTCTATATCATTTGAATCAAATTTACCCAATTCATTTTTGAATGCCCCATCACATTTACTAATCATATTTTCTGAAATTTGAAGGACTTTTTGCTTGAGAACATTATCTGTTGGAGCAAATTTATCATCTTCATTAAATTCAACTATTCCTGCTTTAGCTAGTTGAAATTCAGCTAGTCCTAAATTTTCAAACTCATAAGCTTCTTGAATTTGTGTATCTGATCTTACTTTTGCTGATTCATCTCCAGTTGAAATCCATTTGATGTATTCGATATCACTTTTTAGCTGAGTTTCAGATGAAATCTTGAACAGCTCTACTGAACTCTCAAATAATTCTGGCGTATCTAATTGATCATATCTTAGAATGATTTCCTCAAATTCATTTACGTGTTGTTTATAGTATTCTGATAGCTCTTCTTTTGTTATGTCCCCTTCATCAAACTTGATTTTCTCAGAATAGAATTTTGATTGCAATTCTGCAACATCTTGTTGAATTTGAGCTAGTTCATTGCCAAACTGAAATCCTTTCTGCTTGGTTTGATCTGCAGAATAGTTGAATGCAATTATAGCTATAATGATTATGATGCCTATTGCTGCAATTGAAATATTTTGTATTTTATTTTTCTTCAAAGATAATCTATGTAGTTTCCGTCTTCATCTAACTTTAATTCTATAGTAAATTCTGTACCGCTGATAAAAGAGTCATTTCTGATTGTTCTGACTCTTCCAATAACCAACTCGTATGGCCAAATCTCTACTACTATGGCTCCTACTTTGGCAGTTGGCGTTTCTGTAATCTCCATATCTTCACGCTTGACTCCGTGCCTTTCAAGCATGTGTATGGCATGATCTAGTAATGGCTCTGGATTATTGTAATTTAGTACCCAAACTGGTGCTTCATAATCAATTTTCTGCAATTTGAAACAATCCTGAATTTACTCATATAACAATTATTCGAAGAACGATTTTCTTAGATAATCCTTCGATTAAGTGAAATTAATGATGAAAAAACATGGCTCCTCAGAAAACTGAAGAACTCAGTAAATAAAAAATTCTTTAAGAATTAGCAAGGAAACAAAGCAAGTCCTTATCTTGATATTGTGTTTTATCTGATCATATTCAATTGCAATGACTACTATGCCTAATTCAAAATTATCATTTGGAATGTTATGGAGATTAAAAATTCTCACATTTGCATCAGGTGCTATTGTAATGGCATTGGAGATTTCTGCAAGCAGAATACTGACACCTGTCTTTGGCAGTACAATTTACACATGGGGAAGTTTGATTGGAATAGTTCTAAGTGGTTTAAGTTTAGGTTATTTTTTGGGGGGGAGAGCAGCAGACAAGCATCCCAGTTTTGAAAAAATTTGCGGGATTGTCTTTTCAGTTGGATTGTTTATAGTTGGAATCCCATTTTTTGCATCCTCTGTTGTAGATTTTTCTTTGGCTGTTCTTCCAATATCGCAATACACACCATTACTTGCAACATTTTTACTATTAATGCTGCCCTCTGTGTTACTTGGATTTGTTTCCCCCTATGCAATCAAACTTGGGACTCATACGTTACAAAAAGTCGGGAACACCTCAGGAAATCTTTATTCTATTGCTACAATAGGCAGTATATTTGGCACATTTGTTACTGTTTTTATCCTAATTCCAAATCTTACAGTAAACCAAATAATTTTTGGGTTAGGAATTGCATTAATTGGGAGTTCTTTGGTGGGCCTCAAAACATCTCCTCAAGTCATTGCTGTGGCAATTCTAATAATTTTGGTGGTTCCTTGGTCTTCGCTATCTGTAAGCACAATATCCCATAATGGAACACTAATTTTTGAAAAAGAGACATTGTTTAGTCATTTAGACGTTATTGAATATGGAGATAACAGAAGTTTGTACCTTGATGGTCTAAGACACAGTTCGATGGATTTGGATGATCCTCTTGATTTAGTAATTGATTATACTGAATTTTTCCATCTTGGAATGCTGTTTAATCCAACAGCTACAGACATTTTGTTTGTTGGAGGGGGAGGTTTTACGGGTCCAAAAAACTTTTTGCAAATATATCCTGATACAAAAATAGATGTAATTGAAATTGATTCAGATGTAATTGATGTAGCAAAAACATATTTCAATTTAGAATCAAGTCCCAGATTACAAATATTCAACGATGATGCACGAAAACATCTTTCTATGTTTGATAAAAAATATGATTTGATTGTTTTGGATGCATATGCAACAAACTATGTTCCATACCATTTAATGACACATGAATTTTTCCAGATACTGGAAGAAAGACTCGAACCTGATGGAGTCATAATCTCTAACTTGCTTGGTTCCATTGAAGGGAATAATTCCCCGCTGGTCAGATCAGTTTACAAAACAATGAAGGAGACGTTTCCAGTATCCTATGTTTTTCCTACAGAACTTAGCCCCATATTTGTTCAAAACATTATGACAGTGTCATCTAACCAACCATATGAATTTGATAGAGAATCACTTTTGGAAATGGCAAAAAATAGCCCTACAGATTATCTAGTTGATGAATTAAGCAAACAAGAGCATTTTTACAATAAAATGGTAGATACTTCTGATGTTCCGTTTTTGACTGATCAATTTAACCCATCAGAGGTCTTGATAAATCCCGTTACCAGAAACCCATACGTCCAAGATCTTCAAGGAGATAAAATTGAAGAGAAAGAACATTTGGAATATTCAATTAATTTGGCATCAGGAGTAGCATTATCCTTTGTTGCGGGCATATGGTTACTATATTTCAAAAAGAAAATTTTGGCTTGAAACTAACTTTACAATTTTATTTTATGCAACTCTAATGAATTTACTGTTATGTTTCGATACTTTCCGATTTTGATTCCTAACAAGCGGTAAAGTTTAACTGCAAAATCATAATTGTCAGCATGTTTTCTATACGCCTCAACTATGGGATTGGCCATACTTGGATCAATTATTGAGGTACAATGACATTCAGTGTCATTGTACTTACAACTCTTGAAAGTTTTCTAATCGTCGCAATCACTTTTTCAAATCCGTCCTGATCTTCTGTCTGAATTTCTGCAATTACATCATATGCACCAAAAGTTAGATATGCATTTGTAATATCTTGCATTTGCTTTAATTCATCCACAATGTATTCTTCTGCTCCTAGATCACAATTTAATAAAATGAATCCTCTATGCATTGGTTTATCTTAAAATTATTACGTAGTTCGAGTCTTTAAGTTTTACAGTATTACCATCTACTACGTCCGCCGTAGCTATTTCTGTTACTATCACTATCTTTTCTTCTTCTTCTATCATCTCTTGGATTTCCGCTCCCTCTTGAACCCCCATATCCTCCAGAACGTCCTCCTCTGGAATAGTTGGATCTTGATTGTCCTCCATATCTTCTTGATGGGGTTTGTCTTTTTAGCGGATCAGGAATTGAAATTTGAATTCCCATTTCTTGATTCAAATCTGTAAGCGGAACTTTGATTTGACGTTTAATTAAATTCCAATCTCCTACTGATGAATATGATACAAATGTAACTGCTTTACCTTTTGCACCTGCTCTTGCAGTTCTACCAATTCTATGAAAGTATGCCATCTCTTGATTTGGAACATCATAATTTACTACTAGCTCAACTCTTGGAACGTCTATTCCTCTGGATGCCACATCTGTTGCTACTAGAATGTCTGCTTTGCCACTTCTGAATTTTCCCATGGATTGTTCTCTTCTGTGTTGTGACATGTCTCCTTCAATTGCAACTGCATTGAATTTTTCCTGATGGAGGAATTTTGCAACGTCTCTTGTTCTGTATTTTGTAGAGCAGAATACAATGCTTTGTCCTTTAGTTGGTTTTATGAAATCAATTAGATACTTGAATTTGTCTCTGTCTTTAATGACTAAATATGATTGATCTATTCCTTCTCCACTAAGATCATCTGCATCTAGAAGGAACTGTTTTGGATTATTCAGATATTCTTCTGATAGTCTTAAAATTTCAGTTGGCATTGTTGCTGAAAACAATGACATCACTCTTTGTTCTGGTGCTAAATCTAAGATAAATGAAATATCATCAACAAATCCCATGTCTAACATGGTATCTGCCTCATCAAGGACAATGTGTGAGATGTCTCTGAGTTCGATTGAACCCCTTTTGAGGTGATCAATTAATCTGCCTGGGGTTGCTACAACAATTTCTACTCCTCTATGAAGTGCATCTAGTTGAATTCCCATCCCCTGTCCTCCATAGACTGTAGCTATTTTGATTCCTGTGTGTTTTCCAAACTTTTTAATCTCCTCACTGATTTGCATTGCAAGCTCTCTTGTAGGTGCCATGATCAATCCTTGAATTCCTTGTTTTGGTTGAATATCTTGCAACATTGATAATGCAAATGCTGCAGTCTTTCCTGAACCTGTATGAGCTTGTCCTACAACATCTCTACCTGAAAGCAACACTGGAATTACTGCTTCTTGGATTGGAAATGCTTCTTCAAATCCCTGATCAGAAATTCCTTTCAGTACTTCATCGCTTAATCCTAAATCTTGAAATTTTGTCATTTTATTTTTTTTCTCTTTGGCAATGACGAAAAAGCTCACTGCCCACTCGTCATTATTCTGATGCTTAATCCCGTTTCAGGTCTAATAAACGCTTGTTATTTCTTATGCATCTAATTGGGCATCTATCACTTTTTTGAAGCTCTCAAATGGTTGGGCTCCTTTCAATTCAACATATCCTATCTCGTCATTTCCTATAAAGAATCCTGGGGTTCCTGAAACTCCATAATCTCTTCCATCTTCAAGATCATTTCTAATCTCTGGAATGTGTTTGCCGCTAGTCAAACATGCATCAAATGATTCTTGATCTAATTGCATACTTGCAGCATACTGACTAAATGTAGATAATGCATTAACTGTCTCTTGTTTGTTCCATACGTTTTGATTCTCAAATATCATATCATGCATTTCTTTGAATTTTCCTTGATCATTTGCACAATTTGCAGCAACAGATGCAGGTAATGCATTTGGATGAATACTTTGAATTGGGAAGTCTCTGAAAACTAGTTTTACTTTTCCTTGATCAATATACTCTTCAAATAATGACGGTAATGTTTGAACATGGAATCTTGCACAAAATGGACATTCAAAATCTGAAAACTCTACTATTGTGATTGGTGCATCAGGATTTCCAAATATTGGATCATCATCTATGGAAATTTTTACTGGTGCTGATGGCTGCTCTGTAGGTAACTTGTTTTGCAATAATTTTAACTCTAATTTTGCCAGTGCTTTATCAAGATCTTCTTCTGAAATTTGTTCAGAATTAAGATTTGATGTAAAAGACCCTGCAAAGAATGCTGCAACTCCTACTAGAATGATTACTCCTATAACTAATCCGTTGAAGGTGGATTTTTTGACAGAAATTTGCTGAGTATTATTTGGGGTTGTTTCTGGTTCATCAAAACTCATTTAAATTCATTTTAAATCTGGTATACTTAATCGTATTGTGAAACCTAGATTTGAATAATTTTAGAATTTTAAAAGCCAATGACGGGATCTGAACCCATGACCTATTGATTACAAATCAATTGCTCTACCAGGCTGAGCTACATTGGCACGAAGTAAAATGAAATTTTTGATGGTTTAAAGTGTTACCTGAGGTTGATTTGAAAATAATTTTTATTCGAAAATCGCTAAATTCACCATCAGTTTATAATAATCTGGTATTTTGATACCAATAATGAGATACATCGAACCTACTAGAGTTAAGGTTTTGATGATGATGTTTTTTGCAACTGGCTCTATTGGAATTATTATTGGATTATCCCCTATAGCTGGTCCTCAACAGACCCTGATTATCACTTTCATGGGTGTAATTAACATCGGATTGGGTGCTTTCTTTACATTCATCCTTTTGACACAGATTCAAAAAGAACCTGATAAAAGAAAGAAGAAGAAAAAACGTGATTGATTCAATGTTTTATTTGAAAATAATTCTGAATATTTCCCAATTAAAGTATAAATAATAATTCTCTATCAGGAATTCAGAAATGTTGGATTTAGTTGCAAAGAATTTGTTTCTTACAAAGGGTAAGGGAGTTCATGAAGATAGACTAACTAGTTTTGAATATGCATTAAGAGATGCAGGAATTGCAGGAACTAACCTTGTTTTAATTTCTAGTATATTTCCACCCCGTGCAAAATTAATCTCTAGAAAAGAGGGTCTGAAAAAAATTTCACCAGGACAAATTCTATTTACAATTTATTCCAAAAATCAAACAAATGAGCCTCACAGAGTATGTTCTGCATCTGTAGGTCTTGCTCAGCCAAAGGACACCTCTAGGTATGGATACCTTTCTGAATACGAATCATTTGGGCAAAATGAAATTCAGGCAGGTGATTATGCTGAAGACATTGCCGCACAAATGCTTGCATCTTCTTTGGGAATTCCTTTTGATGTTGATAAAGCATGGAATGAAAAAAGACAACAGTGGTCTATCTCTGGAGAGATTTACAAAACTCATAACATCACTCAAGCATCTAAAGGTGATAAAGATGGGAAATGGACAACTGTCTTTGCAGCAGCTGTTCTTTTATTGTAATTATTTTTTGTATCCTTTGAGATAAAATATTGCAGCTGCAATTGCAACAATTGTAATTATTGTGACAACTACAATTGATTCATCAAACTCTTGTTTTTGCTCTGTGAGGTTTTCTCCTCCTAGTGAAAATCTTAATTCGTCACTTTTTACTGATGTCTCTTTTCCAAAAATGTATTTTCCTTGAATTGTCAATCCTTCTTCAGGATCAAAAACCCATCCATTTTTTGTAATGTCTGTTGGGATTTTCTCATCGTCTATAATTTGTGTTGGAAGGATATTGCCTCTAACATCAGAAATGTTGGTATTTTTAGAATCTAACACTGCTATCTGAATGATAGAGTTTAAAGGATAAAATCCTGAGGAGAAATATTCTGATCTTTTCAATTCATCTGTTTTTAATAATTCAAGTGGGCTAATTTCATTAATGCTTGGGGCTATCCCTGAATATGTTGTTGATAATCTTAATTGAAGTAATGATTTACTCTCTGATGGAATTATCGAGAAAGTCATTTTTGCATTCTCTTCTGCTGAAAGATTTCTTGCTGTATCATAAAATCCTCCTGAATCTCTGATTGTTTTTGGAATAAGAATTGCTGATATTTTCTCATACATTGATGATGTATCTTCCATAGGCATAGTGTATACTGCTGAAATGGTACCTTTGCCTGAGATTACTCCTGATGTTTGTAATGCTGTATTTGTTTCATCACTGGGCTGAATGAATGTAGAATGTAACTCTGCATTTGTGTCAAACATCTCATTTATTTCATCAATGAATTGGTTTGAAATTTTTAATGTTGAATTTTGAATCTTTGGGAAATTTGTATCTGCTGGGTTTCTCTTGACATTAATCAAAATACATGATTCCTCAGATACTCCCAAAATGCATTTGTCTTGATTTGTAATTATTACTGCTGAAATATTTTCATTTTCTCTGATTCTTTGCTCTAATTCTGCTGGAACTTTAATTTCTTGAATACTGGTACTTTGTAAAGTAATTGATGCTGTTACATTTTGTGTCATTCTTTTATCAACGATGATTTGCGCTGTTTCTTGAAACGTTGAAAGACTCATTTCTTGCGAATATGCATAATTTGTTGAAATCGCAACTAATGTTATCATTGCAAAGAAAATAATCTTTTTCTGCATCGGTTGTTTTCTAAAGATGAAATTATTAAATTTACTCATATTTGACTCATAATCTATTCTTTGATTGGTTTATTTTTTATTTTTAGCAAAAATAAATTATCTAGTAACTAATATTCCATAAAAATAATTGATTTGATAGCATGGCACTAGTTCCTATTCTGGTAGATCTTTTCCTTAACCCTGTTATTCAACTGATTGCTGTTTTGAGTACTTTTGGTATTGGGTTGTTCCAGGGAATAATTCTTGGCAGGGCTATACTCAAACGATTTCCACGTTTACAAAATCATGTCAAAACTGTATCTTTTACAATGTTTGGCTTATTTTTGATAAATGCAATTTTGAGTGTCCCTCGTTTTGCATCCCCTGAAAAAATCACCCTCTCAAATTTGTCTGCAAATAGTCCAGGTGAAATTGTATCTGCACTTTTTCTGATTTTTGGGATGAATACTGGATTTCTAACCGTTCTGGCAATTACTGTAACTGTCATGAGTTTTGTTGTATTGAAATTTACAAATCTTAATGGAATTACGAAAGGATTTGTTTTCTTTTTTAGTGCACTCTTGTTGATTTTGACTGCTGTGAGTAGATTCACTGATCTCACTCCTAGCACTTTTGAAGTTTTACTGTATTTTCTTTATCAGCTGGGAATTACTATTGGAATTTTGGTAGGCTCTATTAGAAAAATCAAACCCAAGAAATTAGACTTGAAATAATTTCAAACGTTTAAATCAGATTGCCATTGTCTTTGAATTGACATCGAATTCAAACCGTTCGGGGAACAAGCTGGCAGTCCATGCGTTGGACTGTCAGCCCCATTTATTCTAAAATTAATTCAATAATGAAAGTGCCTTTACCTGTTCTTTGACATAACTGAATCCCTCTTGCCAGAATTTTGGACTGCTAATATCAAATCCATATTCAGAGAGAAGTTTTTCTGGTTTCTTTGAGCCCCCTGCTGCAAGAATGCTGATGTATGCTGGGACAAAGTCCTTGCCTTCTTTTTTGTATCTTTGAAACAAAGACAAAGCTAGTAGGTTGCCAAAAGAATATGCATAACAGTAAAACGGTGTATGATAAAAGTGAGGAATACAACTCCACTCTATTGCAAAGTCATCAGACAAACTCAATGAATTTCCAAATTGAACTTTGAGGTTATTCAAGTAAGTTTTTGATATCTCATCTATTGTAGTTCCTTCTCCTATCTGCTTATGTGCATCTACTTCAAAAATTGTGAAAAATGACTGTCTTAGAATTGTTGCATAAAGATCATCGATTTTTTCTGATAACATTATCTTTTTCTCATTGTCTGAAATTTTGTTTGATATGTTATCATACAATAGTAATTCTGAAAAAGTTGATGCAGTTTCTGCTAAAGGCAATGGTGCATCTTGAACAAGAATTGATCTGTCTTGTGCTGCTTGACTGTGAACTGCATGGCCTAATTCATGAGCCAGAGTAAACACATCCCTTGATTTACCCGTGAAATTTACCAATACATAAGGTGTAATCTTTGGTGAAAGTGTACTACAAAACGCCCCATCCCGCTTTCCTTGTCTTATGGCTGAATCAATATGATTTTCATTGAACACTTTTCTGGCATATTCTTCTAACGTACTACTGAATTTCCCAAGTGACTCAAAAACTAGTTTTACTGATTTATCATATGAGTAATTTTTTTCTTTAATGTTGGCCGCAGCAGGTGCGTACAAGTCATACCTGCGCAATTTCTTCATGTTTAGCATCTTTGCTTTCTGAACAAAAAATTTCTGAAAAACTGGTGAGTTTTTTTTACAAACTGCAAGTAGTGATTCTATTGTTTTATCATCTATGTCATTACCAATATTTCTCATTGATATTGGTGATTTGTATCCGCGAATCTCTATGCCTTCATCTTTCCAATTAAGCGCAATATTTTGGTAAATTTCTCCAACAACTCCTTTGTTTTCTGAATATTTTGAAAGAATTGTTTTGTATGCGGTTTCTCTGATTTTTGGACTACTGTTTCTAACATAACCTGTGAGTTCCTCTCTTGTCATCTTTTTAGATTTATTTCCAACTTTCATCTTATATTCAAAAGAATTTGTTATCTTGTCATACAATTTGACAAGTGCAGAAATTCCTGTAACATCTAATGTGTTAATGATTCGCTCTTCGGGTTCACTAAGTGCATATTTTGCAAATAATCTTTTGTGTGATAGGTATTCTGTAATCTCTCCCGCATCTTTCATCAGCCTTTTTGCATTTTTTTCATCAACTTGTGTTTTCCACCATAAATCAAAAAACAAAATTTTATTTGAAATTTCAGCCCCTAGCTTTGACATCTTTGTCATTAGAGATGTTGCTTCATCTGACTGTGTATCTGAAGAATATGCTAATGATGCATAACCTCCAATTTTATTCATGTTTTCAGAAATTTCTTCAACTTGATGAATAATATTCATGAATTGCTTAGATGACATTTTTGGGTTTAATTTTGATTTAATTTTTTCAAATTTTTTTGCCTGATTTTCTAATTCTTTAATTTGCTTTTGAAATGCAGGACTTTTTGGATTTTTAACTAATTTTGTAAGATCCCACTTGCCTAACTGGTATGATGACATCTGGATTTTCTGCTTAGTAACTACTAAAAAATGAATGCGTGTTTCATGTGCCCTTTTCTAAACTTGTTATTTTTGCCTCAGAGATCAAATCATGCCTAGTATTTCCTAAATTTCAAGATTTTATTCCTAAAATTTAGGCTCAATAATTCAAGGAAAATTTGCAAATAAGTCGTTTATATAGGAAATAGATTGCATAAAATGAGTAATCTTCATGGTTTTAGAAATTGTTAAAGCTGATTCGACATGTGGTCGTTGTGGAAAAAATTCCATGCTGACTGATAATGACACTGGTGAAAGATTTTGTGGAAAATGTGGTTATGTAATCACTGAGACACTACAAGATTCAGGACCTGAGTGGAGATCTTTTTCAAAAGAAGGTGGTGCAGATCCAACTAGAACTGGAGCTCCTACATCACTTGCAATGCATGATCGAGGACTAGCAACTATCATCAGTCCTATGAACAAAGATTCTTCTGGAAAACCTCTGACATCTACAATGAAGAGTACAATTGAAAGATTACGAACTTGGGATAGTAGAAGTAAAGTAAACGCTTCTTCAGATAAAAATCTCAGACAAGCATTAAGCGAATTATCTACATTAAAAGACAAATTATCTCTATCTGATGCCGTTATTGAAAAAGCATCTTACATTTACAGAAAAGCATTGGAAAAAGGTCTTGTAAAGGGCCGTTCTATATCTGCATTAATTGCTGCATCTCTTTATGCAGCATGTAGAGATACTGAAACTCCTAGAACTCTAAAAGACGTTTCAGATGCAGGTAACATTAAGAAAAAAGATATTTCAAGATGCTATAGAATTTTACATCAAGAATTAGAACTAAAAATGCCAGTTGTAGATCCTGTACAATGTGTTGCAAGAATTGCAAGCTCTATTGGAATCACTGAAAAAACAAAACGTTATGCTGTCAAAGTTCTCAAAGATGCACAAGCACATGAGGAATCTGCAGGAAAAGATCCAATGGGATTGGCAGCAGCAGCACTCTACCTATCCTGTGTGAAAAATGGAGAAGATAAAACCCAACGTGACATTGCAGAGGCTGCAAATGTAACTGAAGTAACAATTAGAAATAGATACAAAGGCTTGAGATTAGACCAAAATATGGATATGATGGGAGGAAAATAAGAGGATGACTCAAACAAAACCTGTAATTGCAATTGTTAACGTTGTAGCTTCAGCAACAATCGAACAAAAATTAGATTTAGTTGATATCACTAAAAAATTCCCGGCTGTTGAATACCATCCAGAGCAATTCCCTGGCGCTGTTTTTAGACTCAAAAGCCCAAAAACTGCAACACTGCTTTTTGGTTCTGGAAAGATGGTTTGCACAGGTGCAAAATCTCAAGAATTAGCAGAAACTGCTGTATTTGAAGTAGTCAAAATATTACGAAAAGGTAAAATCAAAATCAAAAACGATCCAATCGTATCAATTCAAAATATTGTGTCTTCCATTAATCTTGGGGGTAAAGTCAACTTGGAACAAGCTGCTAGAACTCTTCCTAGAAGTATGTATGAACCAGAACAATTCCCGGGATTAATTCATAGAATGCTTGATCCAAAAACTGTAATTCTCATATTTGCATCTGGAAAATTAGTCTGTGTTGGTGCAAAACTCGAAAAAGATGTTCATCGCTCTGTAAACCAAATTCATGCTTTGCTTGAAGAAAAAGAATTAATGGTTTACGATTAGAATTCTGAATTTAAATTTTATCTAATTGATGCTAATACAATAAATTTATTCTCTATACATTGCTTGAAAGATAGAGCTTTTCAAAATAACTTCTGGGGTGAATTGAACATTCACTGTAACATTATTGTTAAAATCAATATTGACATTATCAAACAAGGATTTGTATTTGTCCATACTCCTTCTATTCTCAGTAAGCTCCTCCCCTACTTTGATTAGGAGTCCTTCTTCAACCAATGTGTTGATTTTTCTGTATCCTGATGTCTTTGGAATTTCTAATTTTTCTAAAATTTCTGAAATAGTCCAAGGCTCTCCAATAGATGCATTGAGAATTTTTGACATTTCATCATCACTAAATGCTTTTAAAATTGATTGATTGATTGATGATTCCAATATTGTAAGCCTTTTCTCTTGTAAATCTTTTTTTGATTTTATCTTGCAAATCTTTTCTAGGAATTTCTTTTCCAAGCCTTTTGCCCCCGAACCAAAAAATTCTGTCAAGACTGAATCTAGTTTTTCAAATTCTTTGATGGATTGTGTTATGCTAATACCATATTTTTCAAATAGTCTGTTTTGTATGCTATGAAATGTAGTTTCTCCAAGATTTTCTCGTATTATTTTTTCAAGTGCTGATGCAAATAATTGATCAATCTCAGTCATGATATTTTTCTCCTACTGCTAAATTATTAGTATTATGTCCCTCTATCTTCATTTTTCTATAATCTCCGATAATTTACGAATATGACTTGTATCGTTTTGTACTGCCAGGTCTAGTGCTTTTTGAATTTCTTTCCCTGGTTTGTGATCTTTGTCATTACTTTTTATGATATTACATTCTTGTATGATTTCTAATTTTTTGAAATTTCTATATTGTTCATAATTTACTTTACAGGAATAACTTTCAATATCGTCTTTGAATTTGTACTTGATATCAAATGACGTAGGCATTGTATTCTCTATAATGGAGATATTATCTATGACTTGTTTTATTATATCCATGTCAAAAGGTTTGGAGATGACAGGTATGTTTAGCGATTCGAAAAGATGCAGATCATAATCATTGGAATTTGCAGTGACTACAATTATCTTGGCATTTTGATTTCTATCTTTGATGTTTTCAACAGCATACAGTCCATCATAGTCTGGCATTGCCAAATCTGTAAAAATAATATCTGGGGAATGCTTTTCATATAATTTCACTGCATCTAAGCCATTATTTCCTGTATCCAGGACATCTACCTTGAGTATGTTTAGAAAATCACAAAACATATCAACAATATCTGAATTATCATCTATCACTATGCAATTAACCATTTAACATCGATTCCCAATACTATTAATCATAAATTCATACTTAATATCATTACCTTAAACTCTACTCTCATTTTTGGTCATTAAAATTTCAATTAGTAATATTCTTCATGAATATAACACCACTTCCAAATATTTTCTGGAACTGCTTGCATAACTGGATGCCCTGTTTCTTCAAAGTGTTTTGTTGCATGTTTTCCAATAGATGAATCACAGCAACCTACATGTCCACATGTTAGGCACATTCGAAGTGCAACAACTGGGAGGTGTTCTTTTTCACATTCTTGACAACCTTTTGTATTTTGAGAAACTTTTCTTTCTTGAGTAAAATGCTCGCATTCTTTAGGCATGTTAATATTTTTTCAAAGTATCTTTGTATCTTTTTATTGATTCGATGATGACATCTTTAGCTTCTTTTGCAGATTTCCATCCTATGATTTCTACTTTCTTTCCTTCCAAATCTTTGTAAACTTGGAAAAAGTGAGCAATTTCTGAACGATAGTGATCTTCAATATCCGTAATGTCTGCAGTGTGCAAATACCTTGGATCATTTGTTGCAACACAAATAATCTTGTCATCTAGTTTTCCATCGTCTTTCATTTGAAGTAGCCCGATAGGCCTTGCTTCAATTAGGATTCCTGGATATGTTGGATTTGTAACCAATACTAGTGCATCAAGAGGATCCCCATCATCTGATAATGTTTGAGGTACAAGACCATAGTCTCCTGGATAATGAAATGGCGAAAATAATACTCTGTCTAGTTTTATCATATTGTGTTTTTTATCGTATTCGTATTTGTTCATAGAACCTTTAGGAATTTCTACAATGGTATTGATAATTTCTGGAATATCGGCCCCTGATTCAATATCATGCCAAAAGTTCTTACTCATTTTCTAGCTCTTCATCTAGGTATTCAGTATATGAATGATACATATCTGGATTAGCAAAGCAGCGAGATTTTGAAATTCCTAATTGATTATAATGAATAATTGGGATTTGGAATTACTTTGTATATTTTTACGGTATAATCCCCTTCAAATATATTTACAAATTCACCTGTATTGGAATCAAGATTTCTGACTCTGAATTTGTATTCATAAGAGCCATCTCCCTTTGCATCTACCTGTGCAAAGTGAACTGGATCTTCTCCTTTGTAAAACTGAATAATGATTGGATATCTTTCAGCAACCTCTGATGCTTCACCTCTTACAGTTCCCCATGGGAATTCATTATCTATTGGAACATTCATTGTAGTAATTGTTTTTTCTAAACTAACTTTTTCATTAATCGGAGTTATTGTAATTTGGTTAGTTTCTGCAGAAATATCTCCTGGGATTGCCATCACCCCAAAGACTGTCAAAATTGATGCAATTAGCAGAACATTGGTTTTTGTATTCATCCTAATCATATCTTTCAAAGTTCTTTAAAAAATTTGTTACTAATTTATTCGAGTTTCCTTCACACTATGGCAATTCTTCTTCTAAATCACAACATGCCTTGTGAACCCATTTATCATTAGAATTTTTTAGAATTTCTTTTCCTGTTTTAATTACGTCTCCGCACTCTACACATTTTCCATTAAATCTAGCTTTCATACTTTATCCTTATTTTCATCTAATTTTAACCCGATTCTTTTTTTTGATTCTAATTCTGAGCATACTGCCTTTTCTAGGCTCAAATCTTGTATAATTTGTCATAATTTTGTGTGACACTTGATATTTCATGATTTTTCATAGGCACAAATAATTATTTTCTGTCTTGAATTTTTGTGACAGTATTGTTATATTGATGAAAGTGTAATAATAATTGCTTACAAATGGCCAAAGAATCTCAAATGAATCTATTTGACAATGAATCAGATACTGCAATGTACAAGCATAAACTGACTCTTGAAAAAATAAGAAATGAGTTAATCAATTTTGGTCTAACAAAAAGTCAAGCTAAAGTTTTCATCTATCTTGGTAAATACGGTTCAAAAACTGCATCTGAAATTGCAAAAGCTTTACAGTTGCCTAGAACTGAAACATATCACTTAGTAAATTCTCTTCAAAACATGGGATTAGTTGTTGCAGAATTATCTCATCCTACAAAATACACTGCAATGGATATGAGAGAAGCTGTTGCTACATTAGTTAAACAAGAACAAGAGAGAATTGATGTTTTAGCCGATAAAGAAGAATCTCTCTCTGAAATGTGGAAAGAAATTCCTTTCTTTGCAGTAGAAACAGATGAATCAAAATCTGAAAAAATGCAACTCTTACATGGAACTGGTCCGATAATTAACAAAATTAAAGAAATGGTAAATTCTAGCACTGAAGATTTTAGAATTTATGGTAGCGTTTCAGATTTACTTAGAATGTATCATGCTGATGTATTTGATTGGATTGAAAACGCTCCAACTGATCTTAAGATAGTAGCTTCTCCTGTAAACAAAACTCCTGAATTCATGTCCGATATGGAATCCTCAAAAATTAGAGCTCTTCCATCTGAATCTGAAAACAAATGTTTCATTATTAATGACAAAAAAGAAGTTATGATATTCATGAGAAATGCTCCACATCCAACTAGACAGACATTTGCATGGTGGTCTGATTCTGAAACACTAGTTGACATGATGATTTCTCTCTTTGAATTGTCTTGGGAAAAAGGCGAACCCCTATACTAAAAATATTAAATTCTCTGTTAATTCTCTGCCTTTGAAATTAAATCCAAAATTTCCTTTTTCTCTAAATTATATTCTTCATGATTTTTCACATAATCTTTGATGGCTTTGGCTATCATGTTTGTATCTAGATTTTCTTTATTTTTCAAAATTGTCTCTAATAGAACTTCTTTGGCTGACTCAACCTCTATCTTTCTTTGGTAAATGTCCACAGACTCCTTTTGCCTTTTAGATTTTAATGATTACTATTACTTTGTACTAGAAAGAAATTTTATCATTTTGGACAATTTTTCAATTAGTATTTAATGACAAATGCTTGTAAAAATTGCATATGGATTCCCCTGATGTTGTAGATGACGTGAATGCTTTATTGAAGCTTAAAGTGGGTGATCCTTATCGTTTGGAGCATATCAAGCAAACTTATCTTCAAAATCAGAAAATTTGGATTACTGATGAAAATTATCTTAAACGTTTAAGAGAAAAATATTTGGTCAAACATACTTCAGATGTTCCATCTGAAGAAAATATCGTTTTTGAAAATGAACCTGAAGATAATGAAACAATCCATTGTTGGAAGTGTGGAAAAAAATGCCCATTGGAAGCTAATTTCTGCATGGTTTGTGGCTCTTCGTTGTTTGAAGTTGGCTCTGAACCTCAACCTGTTGAGACTATCAAACCAAAAAATTATGCAAAATCTGTTTCATTGAAAATTCCAATACTAATTGGTATTCCTGTTTTAGTTTTGATTATTCTTGGGGCTGGATACTCTATGGGGTATTTTGATAATATTGATTCTTCCTCTGAAACAATTTCTACTTCGATAATTGAAGATGAAGAAATTTTTTATGGCGTGTATGATTCAAAATGTGGAGATGGAACCGTTCTTGATCCTGACACTAATGCATGTAGAGTTGGTAAAGTATTGGCAACAATAGATTCTGATGAATCTGATTCAAAATGTGGTCCTGGAACTGTATTTGATGTAGAAACAAATTCTTGCATTCTTGAATAAGTAAAAAGTGGACCGGATGGGATTTGAACCCACGACCTTTGCGGAGAAATTTTTCTCTTACGCAGTGTGAGTGCGTCATCCAAACCAAACTAGACGACCGGTCCAACTATCTTACTTTGTGAGTAGTTTTTTTGTCTTTGCTATGTGATTATGTCACAATTACCTTGGCCTTTTTTAGTAACCTTGAAAAATAATCTTCATGTCTTTGCAAGAATTTGATGCATTAATTGATAGGATGAAATTAGCTTTTGAGTATGCTGACAACCTAGGACAGTATGTTGAGGCGGCCAAAGTTTTGTATCAGATGAATGATCAATTGCCTGATGATCTACAGCTGACTTTTGAAGAATTGGATGATCGTGAATCTGCAAAAGCATTTGTAAAACAATACTATAATGAATTAAAATCTGCAATTGTAGATTATAGACAAAGGTTAATGATTTCTTAATTCTATTTCTTGACGCCGAGATTTCTGTTCTTTAGTCTCAAGTATGGGTTTCTACATTTTCTACATCGTGTAGCATCAATATCATTTCTGCATCCACATTTGAAACAGATTCTCATAACAAGACGAGCTTGTTGAGCAATTCTTTTCTTCTCGGGGTCTGTGACTGGCATTTGATTTTCTCCTCAATCCCTCTCTTTTAATCTAATCGGATTTTTCCATCTTTCCTGCTAATAATACTGGTACTTCTGCAGGTCTTTTGGCTACTGGAATGTTTGCTTTATTGAACATCGATACCTTTGATTCTGCTGAACCATAAGTTCCCATTACTATTGCTCCTGCATGACCCATTCTCTTTTCTTTAGGTGCTGCACGTCCAGCAATGTATGCCACTGTTGGTTTGTTAAATCCGCTATCGATAATTTTTTGAGCCAGAATTTCTTCAGAATCTCCGCCAATTTCTCCTACTACTACTAGCCCTTCTAAATCTGAAATATCTTTTACCATGTCAAATGCGTCAACGAGTCTTGTGCCGTTTACTGGATCTCCCCCAATTCCAATTGTAATTGATTGACCAAATCCTGAATTTGTTAATGCATCTGAAATTTCATAAAGTAACGTTCCACTTTTTGATAATACTGCAATCTTTCCTGCTTTGAATGGCATTGGTGGCATGATTCCAATTTTGATCAATTCTGGAATCATTATTCCTGGTGTGTTTGGTCCAATAACCACTGCCCCTTTTTCTTTTGCAAGCTGTAATGTCTCCATTGTATCTCTGATTGGAACATGTTCTGGAATTGCAACTAGTAGTTTGATTCCTGCATTTAGTGCATCTTTGGCTGCTCCTAGGAAGAATTTTGCTGGAACAAAGATGATGGAAATTTTTGCATTTGTTGCATCTACTGCTTCTTGCATGGTATTGTATATTGGAACTTTGTCTTCGAATTTCTGACCTCCTTTACCTGGAGTGACTCCTGCAACTACATTGGTCCCATATGCTATCATCTGCTTTGCATGTAGTGAACCATATGCTCCTGTAATTCCTTGAACGATTACCCCTTTCTTTTCATAATCAGAATCTTCTGGTTTTCCTTTTAGTAGTCCAAAAATGTCTGTCATTTTTTTACTCCCATTACTGCTGCATTGATTGCTTCTTCAACAGAATCAAAGATATTTGTTCTAGAACCCTGAAGCATTTCTTTTGCTTTTTCTGATTCTGTACCTTTTAGTCTTGAAAATACTGGTAAATCAATTAGATTATTCTCATATGCTTTTAGAAATGCTTCTGCAACAACAGTTGTTTTAACAATTCCTCCGTAGAGATTTACAAGAATTCCTTTTACTCTGTCCAATTTACTAATCAAAGTTAATGCTTCATACACTGATTCAGTTGTTGCACCACCACCAACATCTAAGAAACATGCTGGCTTTCCACCATTGTCTGATAGCATATCTAGTGTTGACATTACAAGGCCTGCACCGTTTCCAACAACAGCAATGTCTCCATCTAATTCTACAAGGGAAAATCCACTTTTCTCAGCTTGCTCTTCAATGGCTGTTTTTTCTTGGTATTTTTCTAGTTCCGGATGTCTGAAATTACTGTTATCATCTGTAACAAATTTACCATCAAGTGCCATGATGGTGTCATCTTGCATAATTGCTAATGGATTTATTTCCACAAGCTCTGCTTCTTTTTCAATTGTAAGTTTTGATAATTTTTTTAATGTGTCTACAAATTGCTCTGCTGTATTTCCTTCTAATTCCATTTCTTTTGCAACTTCTCTTGCAAGTTCATCAGAAACATCTCCTAATCCTACTTCCTTGATAATTTGATTTTTGACTGATTCAATTTCAACTCCTCCTTCAGCTGATGCAATAATGGTGTAGCACCTTTTTGAACGATTCAAAAATATTGATAGATACAATTCTTTTTTGATATCTGCCATTTTTTCAAGCAAAATTGCTCTTGCTTTTTCTCCCTTGATTGTCAAATCCATCACTTGTGGGTATTTTAGCTCAAATTCGTCATCATTTTGACATTTTTGAATGCCTCCTGCTTTTCCTCTACCCCCCACAGGCACCTGAATTTTAATGACAAATGGATATCCTAATTCTTTAGCATGCTTTCTGCCTTCTTCAATATTCGTAGATGAAATACTGTCTAGAAGGTTGATTCCGTATTCTCGGAATAATTCCTTAGCCTGAAATTCAAGTAATTGCATGCAAAAATCATCAAATTTATGGTCTTTATTAATTATGAGACTATTTCAATTGCTCATCAAGAAAATCAATCATTTCTAAAAAGCGATCTTTACTTTTTCTAAGTAATTCTTGAGGATATTCTTCAATGGTAAATACCAGTTGTTGATGAAAACTTGGAACTAGAATTCCTCCAGATGTAACCATTTGTTCAATCACGTATCCTTTGGTAAGCGTACAAACAATCTCCTCGTAGGATTCATCCTCCTCTTCAAGCGTCTGTCTGTACAAGACAATCGGCCTGTTTGTTTTTGCTACAATGTTTGAGCCTTTCTCTAACAGATCTGATAAATGCTGAATTTGCCATGCATCTAGACTAATCTGTTTTACCATGATTATGATATGTGATTTTTCTATTTAACCCTGATAAAACAACGCATCTTCACAACTTGTCGTCAAAAAAATCACATTAACTGAGATTTTAAAATAAAGAAAATGATGTGGCTCTTATGCCATATCTAATGCTCTAGAGTGTTTTCTAGTATGTGGTCTTTCCCCTGCATACTTTCTTCTCATGTGTCCTGATGGTCTTCCATAGATTAACTCTAGGAACCAAGACTCGTGCTCAATCTCTTCAGCAAGAATATCTTTTGCAATGTCATATGTTGCAGGGTCTTTGCCTAATGTCATTTTGCAAATTTTATCCCAGTTGACAATTGCCCCTTGTTCTGCTTTGAGACACTTTTCTAGAATTGCTTTGTGATCAGTTGGATTTGCTGGAAGTTGTAAGAATTCACAACCAGAAATTTTGATAAATTCTGTTGCGTCATTTGGAAGGGCTCCTCCTAATTGATAGATTCTTTCAATGCATGATTCAAAGTGGCTAAGATCTTCTAGTCTTGCATCTTCGATAATCCCTTTGAGTCCTTCTCCTTCCATGCCTGTACAATGTGCTCTGAGATTGGTAAAGTAATAGTATGCAGTAAATTCTACAGCTGCATTTTTGATTAACTCTTTTACCAATTCATCGACATCAAGGCCGTTTTGTTTTAGAACGTTAATTCCAACCACATTTGGTTTTGATTCGGACATTTGATGATTTCTTTTGTTGTCGTAATAAAAATATTTCATAAAATATTAGAAATTGATTTCCAGAGGAGATGTGGGAAAATATCGGTTGGGGACCTGATGCTTACTCCTCTGGAACTTGAATCTATTTTGCAACTATGATAAATAAAAAATATGATTGCAGTGCACTCATTCTAAATCTTTGAAATGACTATTCTACTGATATTCTAATTTTTTGTCCATCAATATCATCTTCTTTGTATTCTTTACAAGAATCTGTAAAGTTGACTTGTTTTACTCTAACTAGAAATGCTAGTTCTTTTGCTTTCTCTTTTACCATCTCAAGAGACTCTTCATCTAATTCCAAAATTGATGCTACATCTAAAACATCAGTTGGTGTGTATCCTCTTTCCTTTCTTAATGTTTGTAGTCTTCTGGCAATATCTTTTACCAATCCTCTTGCCATCATCTCTTTGTTTCTGGATGTTGAAATAAATACAATGTAATTGTCTCTTTTTGCAACTGCAAAGTTTTCACTTGCATCAAAGTCTATGATAAAATCTTCATTCTCTAATGAAATTATTTCTCCATCTATGTCAAAATCATATTTTGATTCTTTTTGCAATGATGAAATTATTTCTTCAGGATCTGTTTCATTAAATGTCGATACTAGTTTCCCCATGTGTTGTTTTGCTTTTGGCCCAATTCTTTTTCTTTCCAATTCTACAATTCCCTTTACTGGTAATCCTAATTGTTTTAATTCTAGAATTTGTTCCAATCCTGACTCTTTTTCAGTTTCAGTAATGCTGAATTTCTCAACATTGAGTTGTGATTGCAATAATTCTGATAGTGATTCTAGGTTTGCTTTTTGACCTTTTTTTACACAAATTTGAGCCTCATTTAGTGGCCATCTTCTCTTTAGTTTTCCTTTCATTCTAGCTGCAGATGATATGGAAACTACATCTTTCATAATGTCAAATGATTCTTCAATTTCCTCGTTGACTAGAGATTTTTGGTATGAAGGCCATTTGTCAAGTAGGATGCTTTGTTTTCCAGAAAATACTGTTTGATAGAGATGTTCACTTGTAAACGGACAAAGTGGATGAATCAAAATATCTAATGTTTTGAGAACTTCGCTTAGCACTGCATAAATTGATAATCTTCTGCTTTTCTTTTCTTCATCCTCATCCCATAATTCTCCTCTTGTTATTGGAATGTATATCTGACTAAGATTATTGATGATGAAATCATCAATTGCCTTTGCCCCCTCATGGAATTTGCATGTCATATTTTTCTCAGTTAAAATTTGAATTAATTTTTGAAGTTTAGATAATAACCAAATATCTGGCGATGTTAATAGTTGGTTTTGTTTTGCCCATTCAATTGTGTTTGTTTCATCAAACTTGTCATATTGACTATTTTGTTGAAAGTATAGATGTAGATTGAATAGTGTGTTGATTACTTGGTATGGTCTTGACATTAACTCATCTGTACTGAAACTTAGTGGCTCAATTGGGCTTGCCTTCCACATGAAATAGAATCTTATCAAGTCTGCTGGATATTTTTGTAGTAGTTCTGCTCCTTCTAACACGTTACCTTTACTTTTACTCATCTTGCCACCTTTCTCATCTAAAACATGTCCTTGAAACAAGAAAGCCTTGTATGGTGGAGTAGGTCCGTTATTCAAAATTACATTTTCAATAAGTAAAGTGTATGCCCATCCTCTGGTTTGATCAATTCCTTCTGTAAAAAATGGTGCTGGAATTTCATTTTTGTACTCTTCATCTGTCAATGATGAATATGGTGCAGAACCGCTGTTGTGCCATGTATCAAGCACATACTCTTCTCTTTTTGTATTAACACTGCTACATTTTTTGCATTTTATTGTAATGTTGTCAATCCATGGTCTGTGTAATTCAAAGTCTGGACCGTCAGGTAATTTGTCTGCAGATTCTACAATGTCTTTTCTTGTAAAGAACCAATTCTTTTCACCACAATCCTCACAGTTCCAAACAGGTAGAGGGCACCCCCAAATCCTTTCTCTGGAAATACACCATGGGTGTCTTTCTTTGATAATTCCAAGGAATCTGTTTTTTGGTTGCTCAAAAAAATATTCTACACTTTCTGCAGCATCAATTGCCTTGTTTTCTAATCTGTCTAATTTGTAAAACCATCCTCTTCTGGCAAGCCATACAATTGGATGGTGTGATCTCCAGCAAAGTGGGTATTTGTGTTTAATTTTTCCAATTTTTACTAGGGCATTGTGCTCTTTTAGATCTTCAACTATTGGTCTGTCTGCATCTCTGACAAACATTCCTTTGTATTTTCCTGCTTTATCTGTGAATTTTACCTCATCATCGATAGGACTGAAAATTTTGACTTTACGTTTATTTGCAATTTTGATATCTTCCTCACCGTTTGCAGGAGATAGGTGGACTAGTCCACTTCCTGTACTTGCATCCACAAATGTCTCAGACACTGCGACATGGTAATTATCTGACTTTGAAATTTCCTTTAATTCTGGAATTAAATCTAATAGCGGATGGATGTATTTTTTCCCTTCAAACTCTGAACCTTTGACTAACTTTTCAATTTTGTAATCTTCAATTTTTACTTCTGTCATGAATTCTTCTAATCTTGTTTTTCCAACTACCCATGTCTCATTTTCTACTTTAACATATGCATAATCTTCTTGAGGTTGTAATCCTACCATTGCATCTGTAACAAGTGTAAATGGCATTGTAGTCCATACAATCAAAAATGCATCTTCATCGACTAGTTTGACTTTGTAGAATAGTGATGGATCTTTGACTTCTTCATATCCTTGATTTACTTCTGCATGGCTTAGTGATGTCTGACAACTTGGACAATATGCAATTACTGTAAAATCTTCTTCTAGAATTTTATTCTCATATGCTTTTTTGAGTACTTGCCATTCTCTTTCAATGAATTCATCTCTAAAAGTCCAATACGCTTTTTCGTGATTAAATGACATTCCAAGTAAATCATCAACTTCTACCCATGTCTTGTTAAATTTTTCAACAACTTTTTTACATTCTGATACTATTCTTTCAATTCCGAATTCCTTGATAGCTTCAGTCTTGCCTCCTGAAACTCCTAACTCTTTTTCAACTTGTAATTCCACAGGAAGCCCTTGTGTATCCCACCCTCCATTGAATTCAATTTTTTTCCCCTGCAGTGTATTGAATCGATACCACAAATCTTTGATTACTCTGCCTCTAAGATGACCTGCATGTGGAATTCCGTTCATTGTAGGTGGGCCTTCAATGAATCTAATTTTCTCCGGTTTGTCTGATGCAAAAATCTGTTTTTCCAAATCTATGGATTTGATGTATTCTTTTACTTGAGATTCTATTGCTTTTGCATCAAATTTTGTGGAGAGTTCCATCTGGATTTTGCTATGTTTGTGGCATTATAAAGCTAAATTGATTTTTTGAGACTTGGATTATATAATTGGGTAAAGAATAATTTTTGTTGGTCAATGTCTTAGTGATTGGTTCAGGTGGTAGAGAGCATGCTCTGTCTTGGAAATTGTCTCAAAGCCCAAAAGTTGAAACTGTTTTTACAGCACCTGGAAATGGAGGGACTGAAAACAATGTCCCAATCGATGTAAATGATTTAGATGGATTAGCTGATTTTGCTCAAAAAAATAATTGTTTTACTGTTGTGGGACCTGAGGACCCTCTTGCTGCAGGAATTGTTGATAAATTTAACAAACTTGGCCTTCCTATCTTTGGACCCTCCCAAAAAGCAGCCCAACTTGAATCTAGTAAAATTTGGGCAAAAGACTTTATGAAAAGAAATGAAATTCCAACTGCACGATTTGAAATTTTTGATGATGCTATCAAAGCCCAAGAATATGTAAAATCCCTTGATTACAACGTGGTTGTAAAAGCTGATGGGCTTGCAGCTGGAAAAGGGGTCATTGTATGTGATAGTAATGATGAGGCTATTTCTGCAATTCAGACCATTCTTGTCAATAAAACATTTGGTGATGCTGGTAATCGGATAATTGTTGAGGAAAGAATTGATGGGATTGAGGCCTCTTACATTGCTCTATCTGATGGTGATGTTGCAATCCCAATGGCTTCAAGCCAAGATCATAAGAGAATTTTTGATAATGATGAGGGACCTAATACTGGCGGTATGGGTGCATATTCTCCAACTCCTATAATTGATGATGCCTTGGCAAAAATCATACAAGAACAAATTATTGAAAAAACAATACTTGCAATGAAAAATGAAGGAATTTTGTTTAAAGGATTCTTGTATGCTGGTATAATGATCAGAGATGGCAAACCCTATGTTTTAGAATACAATGTCCGAATGGGTGATCCTGAATGCCAACCAATTACAATGAGGATGGACTTTGATTTGTATGATTATTTTCTTGCAAGTGTAAATGGCGATTTGTCTTCTTTACCTCAAGCTTCATGGAAACCTCAATCTGCAGTATGTGTTGTTTTAGCATCAAAGGGATATCCAGAGTCTTATTCAAAAAATGACGAAATAACAGGGTTTGATTCTGTTCCAGAAGGTTCTATTGTATTTCATGCTGGAACAAAAAAATCTGATGGTAAGATTCTTTCAAATGGTGGACGTGTATTGGGTGTCACTGCATTGGGCGATACACTAAATTCTGCAATTGAAAATGCATACTCTGCAACTGAAAAAATTAGTTGGTCTCAAAAATTCAATAGAACTGATATTGGAAAAAAGGGTCTTGCTTATTTCTGAGTTTGTAGAATTTTATCCTCAGTAACAATCCAATCAATTAAGACATCGTGTTCTGATTTTGGAATATTTTTAATTATCTGTTTTTCTAGTGTAAGTGAAATTGTGGTAATTTTATTTTCTGCTAAAAATCTGTCATAGAATCCATGACCATACCCTAATCTTACTCCTATTGGTGAAATCCCTACTGTTGGAACCAGAATCACGTCTAGATCATTATCTACTGGACAGTCATCCTTTGGCTCCATTATGTCAAAACTGCCCTGCTCTAGGCTTGAAAAACTGGTAATTTTTCTAAATTCCATTTCTTCTCCTATCACTTTTGGCAAAAAGACTTGTTTTCCTTGACTGAGTAATTCCTGAATGATATCTTGTGTAAAAATTTCACTTCCCATGGGGTAATATGCCCCTATTTTTTGGGCATTTTTGAATGCAAAAATTTTCTTTATTTTCTTTTGAATATTCCCACTTGCAATTTTCAATAAATCAAAAGATGTATTGTCTCTTGTTTCTAAAAGACGATTTCGAAGTGATTCTTTTTCTGGATTACTTTCCAATTTGACTACTCAATGATGCTGCTGTAATTGTATTTTTTAATAACATAGCAACTGTCATAGGTCCTACTCCTCCTGGGACTGGTGTTGCAAAAGATGCTTTTTTAATAATTTCATCATAATCTGAATCCCCTGCTAACTTTTCATTGAATCTTGAAATTGCAACATCAATGACAATTGCTCCTTCTTTAATCATATCTGGGGTCAATGTGAATTTGTTTCTGTCTCCGACTGCTGTAATGACAATGTCTGCTGCTTGGCACAATTCCGTTAAATTTTTGGTTTTAGAATGACAAGTAAGTACTGTGGCATTTTTTTCTAACAACAAATGGTAGAGGGGTTTTCCTACTAGATTACTTCTGTTGATTAGCACTACGTTTTTTCCTTCTAAATCAATGCCATGATAATCAAACATTTCCATTACTCCTGACGGTGTACATGCAACCAGTGCTGCTTTTTTCATTGCAAGCAATCCTGCATTATGTGGAGTTAAACCATCCACATCTTTTAGTGGTGATATTCTTGATGTGGTGGTAAATTCATCTAATTGTTTTGGTAATGGAAGCTGGACTAAAATTCCGTGAACAGAACTATCTGAATTTAATTCATCAATAATTTTTGTCAATTCTGACTGTGTGATATTTGCATCAAGTTTGTGGTCTTTGGTTGCAATTCCTACCTCTTCGCATGCCTTGTGCTT
Source organism: Candidatus Nitrosopumilus sp. (assembly GCA_035458995.1). GTDB lineage: Archaea > Thermoproteota > Nitrososphaeria > Nitrososphaerales > Nitrosopumilaceae > Nitrosopumilus. The sequence continues at coordinate 4,364 of DATHYS010000031.1, read as the reverse complement.
GTTTCTTACATATGTGGCTGAGGCTGGATTATCTCCAATTAGGACTGTGGCTAAACATGGTGAGATGCCTTGGGCTTTCAATTCTTCTACGGCTTTTTTGACTCTGTCTTTGACTGACTGAGCAATGATTTTTCCATCAATTTTGACTCCTACCATGGGCTTTTTTTAATTTGTAGATATTTAATTCTTGGAATTTCACGTTGAAAATCTGGGAAAAGAAATTAAATGGTTATTTTCCTAGTCATGACATGTTTGTAATGATAGCAGATATTCAACTCAAAGATGGAGCTGAAGAAGATTTCAAAAACTGGTTTGCAGAATCAAACAAAGTATTGTCTAACTTTCCTGGATTCATCTCAAGAAAATTCTTAAAATCTTCTGATGGGAGCTATAGGATTCTTGTAGAGCATGAGAGTAAAGAGACCTTTATCAAAATGCATCAGAGTCCTGAACATGAAAAAATTCATCCAACTGGACATTCTTTCATGAGTGCAGATCCTCAAAGAAAAACATACACAGTAGCTGCTGAATAAAATTGAAACTAGAGTATGATTTAACCACATACCTTGATAAAATAAAAAACAGTAATTCCTATTTTCATACTTTTATCAATAAAGAAAGTTTAGCTGCAGGTATCCTTGTTTTAAAACCCGGAGAAGAAGATACCCAAACACCTCATGATAGCGATGAGGTATACTATGTTCTTTCAGGTAATGGCTATTTGAAAATTAAAGACAAGGATTACAAAGTTTCAAAGGATAAATTATTTTTTGTTGCAAAAGATGTAGAGCATTTTTTCCATGGAAATACAAAGGAACTAAAAGTATTGTATTTTTTTGGTGGCCCTGATTCCTAACTGATAATTGTTCTTCTTCCAGAAACTCTTATTTTCTTTCTAGCAAAAAGATTCACAGCTTCAGGGTAGATTCTGTGCTCTTCTTTTAAAATTCTCTTTGAAAGGGATTCCTCTGTGTCTTTTTCATTTACTTTGACTACAGCTTGAATGATTACAGGACCTGTGTCCATTCCTGCATCTACAAAATGAACTGAACACCCTGAGACTTTGGCTCCATATTCTAATGCCTGTTTTTGTGAATTCAATCCTGGAAATGCAGGTAGTAAAGCTGGATGAATATTGATTATTCTATTCTTGTATTTTTTTACAAATTCTGGGCTGATTATTCTCATAAATCCTGCAAGACATACGAGGCCATTTCTGGGGGTAACTCCATATTTTGTTAAAACTGCAATTATTTTTTTATCATATTCTGCTCGAGTTCCTTTGAATCCCTTGCTCTCAACTACTTCGATTTGGACTCCTAACTTCTCAGCAATTTTAAGGCCTTTGGCATCTTGTTTGTTAGAAATTACTACAGCTGGCTTTATTGGAATCTTTTTTTTCTTAATTGCCTTTAAGATGGATTCCATGTTGCTCCCGCGACCTGAGATTAGAATTCCTAGATTTAGCAACTAGTCAATAGTAGATCAAACCTGCAATTTATATCAAATCCAAATGATTTCATTTTCATTGCCTAGAAAAGTCAGGATGACAAAAAATGGAATCCTGTGTGAGGTTGGAGATAAGCGAGTTTGTTTGGATCCAAAAAATGGAGATGTATCTGGGATCAATTTTGTATCACATGCACATGCTGATCACCTTCCCTCAAAAAATGGCGGTACTATTCTATCTTCAATTGAGACAAATGAGATCGCAAATTTACGTGGATTCAAAATGGAAAATCATATTGATTCACTTGATGATTTCTCCCTAATTGATAGTGGTCATATTTTAGGTGCCAAAGGATTACTTTTTGATGATATTTTCTATACTGGTGATGTTTGCACAAGAGATAGAGGTTTTCTTAAAGGTGCAAAAATTCCAAAATGTAAAACTCTGATTACTGAATGCACATTTGGCTTACCTGAATTTGTTTTTCCAAAACTTGATTATATTCTAAAAAAAGTAAATGAATTAATTTCTGAACTTTATGGAAAAGGAATTCCTGTGATTTTGATGGGGTATCAATTGGGAAAGGCTCAAACTATTACTCAGTTCTTTGGTCATTGGGGACCTCTATATCTTCATGATTCTGTAAAAGATATGAATACCCTCCATCAAAAATTTGGAGTTTCATTAAATGATGGAATTGGTCATACTGAGGCTGAAAAAAAGGGATTGCTTGAAAAAAAACCTTGGGTTATGGTTGCTCCAATGTTATCTAGTAAAAATAAATTTGTTCAAGATATGAAGTCAAAGTATGGTGCCGTAACAATTGGATTTAGTGGATGGGCACAGTCCACTAAATTCTCTTTTGGACGTCGTACTGATTATTCAATTCCAATGAGTGATCATTGTGATTATAATGAATTAATTGAGATGGTTGTACAATCTGGAGCAGAACAAGTTTACACTATACATGGATTTGTAGATGAGTTTGCTGAAGATTTAAGAAAACGTGGCATTAGTGCACAGCCTCTATTAGAAAATTCCTTAGATGATTTTACCTAGAAAATTCATTACACTGACAATCTTCAACTAGACATGTTTCTGCATTTCTAATATGATCATGGGAAAAATGTTTACACTTATCATTTTTACAAATTCTTCTTTGAGCTTCTTTTTGAACTACTGATTGGGCAATTTCATTTGCTTTATCCTTTGAATATCCTTTTTTATCCATATAGAAATGAACGACTCTATTGTATAGCTTATCTGGGCTGAATTGTTTTTCTAACAATATTGTCTCTTCCTGTTTCCTCTTCTAAAACTTGATCCTTCATGACAGTCACATTTACAAGATTCATCATTACAAAATCCAAAATTATTTTTTAACATACTCTGAATAGGTGATTATCATATTTGAAGGACTCTTGCTATTGAGTAATCATTTGTTTAATTAAAATCTCAAATTTTGATATTTTTTTAGATTGTTGCCTAAATTAATTCAAAACCATGCCTATATCCATTAGATTTGTGTGGGTGGCATCAGTGACAATATTGCCTTTTTGTTTTTGAAAAAATCGTCCAGAGTCACTGTTTTTTAGAAATTCTTTCATTATGTCCAAATCTATTCTGGTATTTTCAGTAATGGCTCCTGCAAAAACCGAGTTTCCATCAATTCCATCTGTTCCAATTGATGCAATGACCATTTTTTTTAATTTTTGAGTGTTTTTTAATAATCGTAAAACTAATTCCTGGTTTCGCCCTCCCATTCCCTTGCCCAGAACTTTTACAGTTGGCTCTCCTCCAAAAATTAAACACGTTTTTTCATCTTCAGAAATCTTTTCTAAAATTTTAGTTACTACTTCTTTTACATCCCCAAAAATATGCATGGTACTTACTTTGTAACCTATTTTTTCAGCTTTGACTTTCATCGCTTTCAAGCAATCATCGTTGTTTGCAATTACGATATTTTCAATTTTAGCTTTTTTTGATTTTTCTATAATTTCATTTTTCCCCTTTTCTAAAAGATCTAAAACTTCTTGTGGCATCTTCCATCGGATTTTGTATTTATCAATTATTTCCAAAGCATCTGCATATGTTGTATCATCCATGTATGTAGTACCTGATGCAATAGATGAAAGATCGTCTCCTTCTACATCTGACATCACTAAACTTACTCCATCACACTTCATGCTTTCAACTAGTTTACCTCCTTTGATTTTTGAGAGATGTTTTCTAATGCAATTAAATTCTTGAATTGTAGCTCCTGACTTTAGCAATACATTTGTCACATGAACCTTGTCTTCTAGAGTAATATTGTCTGGCATTGCAAGTAATGATGAACCTCCTCCGGACACCAAAAAAATAATCAATTCGTCACTTCTCTTATTTTGAACAAATTTCATGACTTCTTTGGCTGCTTTCACACTTGTTTTATCCGGTTTAGGATGCCTGGAATTGAAAATCTGAAATTTTTTGCCTTTGATTATGGATTTTGAGCCTTTGGGGATTACAATTATTCCGCTTTTTATTGGAATTATAGCATTTAATGCCCTCGTCATAGAATCTCCTGCTTTTCCAAAAGCAACTGAATAGATGTTGGAATATTTCTCAAGATTCATTGTTTTTCCATTAATTCTGATTTCATTAGGTCTCACAAATTTTGGAATTATGTTTTCTGGATTTGCTGCTTGAAGTCCTGCCTCTAAAATTTCTAAACAATCTTTTTTCTTATCTGTAGTTGCCAAGTCCTCAAAATTTTGGATAATCATACTGTCAATCAATAATGCAAGATATAATAATAATCAATGATGCCTTTCAGTTATGAATACAGTACGCATTCCAAAAGTTATCAACTTTGGAGAAAATGCACTTGGTGAAACAGAGTATCCAAAAAATGCCCTAATTGTCACAACAGTTC
>DATHYS010000030.1:0-30240 GCA_035458995.1 Candidatus Nitrosopumilus sp. | reverse complement strand
GAGAAAATGAAATTGATATGGTTGTAGCAGCAGAATTTATCACCCCTGAACATGTTGCAAGAATGCGTCAACATGCTGGTGGATTGCTGTGTATTGCAATTGACAATAATTTTGCAAAATCTTTAGACTTGCAGTATATGCATGAAATTCTTTCAGAATCCTCTATTTCAAATAAAGAAATGATAATGGGTTTGGCCCCATATGGTGATCATCCTACATTTTCATTATCTATCAATCATTATCAAACATATACAGGAATTACCGATAAAGACAGATCATTAACAATTAGTGAAATGGCAAAAATTTACAATGTTGAAAACAAACAGAAAAAGTTTGCATCATCTTTTAAGACTCCTGGTCATGTTCCATTATTGATTGCATCTAAAGGATTGTTAGCTGCACGTCAGGGACATACAGAAATGTCTGTTTATTTGGCACAGATTGCAGGATTAACTCCTGTAACTGCTATTTGTGAAATGATGGATGCTGAAACTTATTCAGCATTATCTGTTGAGAAGGCAGAAAAATTTGCAAAGCAAAATGGAATTCCATTAATTGATGGAAAAGAACTTTTAGAATACGCCAAGGTGAAATAGTTTTGAATATTGCAATAGTAGTTTCGGAATTCAATGAGGAAGTGACATCTAGGATGCTTGAAGTGGCCAAAGAAAAAGCAGATTTGATGAAATTAAAAATTTCATATATTTCAATGGTTCCTGGAGCCTATGATATGCCTATTATTGTGGACTCATTATTGAACAAAAAAGACATTGATGGAGTAGTCACTTTGGGTGCTATCATTAAAGGACAAACAAAACATGACGAAGTAATATCTCATGCAGCAGCAAAAGCTCTAACTGATTTATCATTGAAATATCAAAAACCTGTTTCCTTGGGAATTACTGGACCTGGAATGCAAGAAAGACATGCTTATGCTAGGATAAGACCCGTTGCAGAGCGAGCTGTGGAAGCAGTTGTGAAAATATCAAATGAACTAAAAAGGATTCAAAAATGATTCAACTAAGTATCTTAAAAATCACAGAATATGGACCTTGGACACTGACTTTGGGAAGTGATAGGGAACATGAACTCCAAATGCTTCAAGCTTCATTGTACAAAGAAGTACAAAAATTATTTTCTGAAAAGAATTGTATAGTTTTTCTTAACAGATCTGATGAATTTTTTGTAGTTTCAAGTGGTTTAGACCTAGAAGACCATATCAAAATCCAAGAAACATTAGAAAAATTATTTGAAGTTAGATTGACAATATCGATTGGTAGTGGAGATTCTCCATTTGAAGCAAACTTGAAAGCTTATGAAGGAAAGAAAAATAAAATTATTTTAAACAAGGAGCATAACATTTTTGGTTTTGTAAATGGAAAATCTGATTCTGAAATTTCTATAATGCATTTAGATGTAGATGATCTTACTTCAAGAAGAAATACTGATTCTCCCTATGAAATTTCATCAATCATTTTTGAGTTATATTCAAAAATGTCTAAATTCTTTTTAGAAAAAAATTCTCTTACATTTTTTATGGGTGGTGACAATTTTATGGTGGTATCAAATGATGAAGCAAAAAAATCTGTACAAGATTTTATCAACATGATAAAAAATAATGAGAAAATTTCATTAAATTGTGGAATTGGTAATGCAAAGACAGGTAGAGATGCAGTAAAACTAGCCACAAAATCCCTTGATACTATACGAGAAATTCGAGATTCAGGTAAAGAAAAACCTGAAGTTTATGAATTATCATGTTAATCAAAAACATCAGCATATTATCTGGTCCAGAGTTAGATTTTGTTTCAAATACTGATGTGCAAATTCAAAGTGGGAAATTTAAAAAAATTAAACCAAAAATAAAATCAAATCTAAAAGAAGAATTTGTAGATTGTGAAGGACTACTAATGATTCCTGGATTCATTAATGCCCATACGCATATTGGAGATTCAATTGGAAAAGATATTTCTTTAAACAAAACAGTTGACGCAAAGATTCATCCTGTATTTGGTGCCAAATCTAAAATCCTCAAAAATACATCTGATGAAAATTTGGGAGATTTTATGAAAAATACATGCTATTCCATGATGAGAAAGGGCATCACAACTTTTGTTGATTTTAGGGAAGGCGGTTTGGATGGTGTTCTTTTACTAAAAAAAGTGTTAGATGAGATTCCTTTACGTTCAATTATTTTAGGACGTTTAGAATTTTATCATGGAGACAAAGAAATTAAAAAAAATTTATCATTTCCAAGCACAAAACGAGCAGAATTTCTTCGATTGGTAAAAAAATGTGATGGTATTGGGATCAGTGGTGCAAATGAGAACAGTAATTCAGTGTTAAATTATTACTCTAAAAATTCTAAATTTAGAGCAATACATTCTGCAGAAACTAAACAAAGTACAACTAAATCAAAAAAAATTACTGGAAAATCAGAGACAATCAGAGCGCTAACTCTAAAACCTGATTTCCTAGTTCACATGACTTATGCCACAAAATCTGATCTTCAGATTGCATCAAAAAAAACCAGAGGAATTGTAGTTTGTCCAAGAGCAAATTCAGCACTAGCTGAAGGAATTCCTGATATTGAATTAATGCAAAAATCTGGATGCACTCTAGGATTAGGCACAGATAATGTAATGATTAACTCTCCAGATATGTTCAGAGAAATGGATTTTATTTGGAAAGTGACAATGGGAATTCATAAAAAACGAATTAGCGCAAAAGAAATTCTAAAAATGGCTACTGTAAATGGTGGAAAAATATTAAATAAAAATATTGGAGTAATTGAAACTGGAAAAATTGCCGATTGTATTTTTCTTGACAAACATGCATTGGATTTAGAACCAATGCATGATCCACATGCATCAATTGTTCATAGAGCATCTGAATCTGCAATAAAGGCTGTAATGATTGGAGGAAAAATAGTTCATGGAAAAATCTAAACCATATGTAATTCTAAGTGCAGCTATTTCTATAGATGGAAAAATATCTACTAGAACAGGAAATTCTAAATTATCTTCAACTGAAGATTTTGTTAGGTTACATAAACTAAGAGCAAAAGTTGATGGAATTTTAATTGGAAAAAATACAGCTATTAAGGACAATCCCTTATTGACTGTACGTCATACTAGAGGAAAAAATCCTGTCAGAATAATACTTGATTCTAAAGGTGAAATTCCAATAAAATCAAAAATACTGCAAACTTCAAATAAAATTCCTACAATTATTGCAGTATCTAAACAAATCACTAAGTCTAATCTTCAAAAATTAAACAAATTCCCTGTTGAAATAATTTCTACAGGAGAAAAATCTGTCAATCTCAAATTATTACTAAAAAAACTATTTCAGAAAAATATTACAACTATTCTAGTTGAAGGTGGAGGAACTATACATTGGGAATTTATCAAACAGAATCTTTTTGATGAATTAATAATCACAATTTCACCATTTCTCCTAGGTGGAAATGATGCAATTTCCTTTATTCAAGGAAAGGGATTTGACAAGGTTTCAAAATCTCCAAAACTTCAACTCAAATCCGTCAAGAGGCTCAAAAATCATCTTGTGTTGAATTATCAAAAACTGTAAGTTCTTATACTTTATTTGAAATAAAATTACAAGAAATTGGCAGTAAAAAAGAAAACAACAAAAAGAAAAGCTGTAACAAAAAAGAAAGCAGCACCAAAAAAGAAAGCAGCACCAAAAAAGAAAGCAGCACCAAAAAAGAAAGCAACTAAATCAAAAGCTAAAAAACCAGCATTTGGTGGATATGCAATCAGTTTTGCAGGACGTTCAGAAACTGTAGAACAAGTATTTGGTAAAAAACCAATTGCACCAAGTGAAATGACTAAAAAGATTTGGGCATTTGTAAAATCAAAAAGCCTTTCTAATCGTTAAACCCACATGTTAACGAATCACCGTTAACTAATTTCTATCTTTTAATTATTTTTAATATGAATAAAGTATAGATATTGGACTTGTTTCAAAATAATTATGTCAACTGCATCATTAAGACGCGATCATGAATTGATTGAAAAAGTTATCAAAGCAATGGAATCTACTATACAATTACTAAATGATGATAAACAAATTCCCGAATCAATATTATTGCCTGTAATTGATTTCTCAAAGAATTTTACTGATGTATGCCATCATAGTAAAGAAGAAAAATCATTATTTCCTGCATTAGAGAAAGCTGGATTGCCTACCAATATGGGTCCTATTGCAATGATGCTAATTGATCATCAACGCTCAAGAGAAATTGGAACTGAAATGGAAGCATCTGCAAAAGAATATCTTTCATCAGGTGATTCAACAAAATTAGTTAGTGATATGCAACAATATGTTGAACATATTACTGAACATTTATGGAAAGAGAATAACAAATTATTCATGATGGCTGAAGCTAGATTACAATATGTTTCAGAAAAAGTAGACAAAGAACTTTCTGAAATTGAAAAATCTAAACTAACTGAACTTGGGAAAACTAGAGAAGATTATGAACAACTAGCTGAAAATCTCACAAAAGACGTATCTCAGCAAGGAAGTTAGAATTGACTCATAGTATATTTGGTCAAGTAATCACTGTCAGAAAATTTGCTAATGGTGATATTGAAGTTGATTTTTACCATGATGATGAAATTACAACATATAGACATTCATCAGATCCAAGCCGATTAGGAAATTTTCCTAAAGAATTAACAGAAACTTTGGCCTCTACTTTATCCACTGATACTTGCATTGAAATTTTCTTTGGGGATGATGGAAACCCGAGATATGTTGAATTAGAAGAATGTGATGATGAGGATGATTTAGATGATGATGAATTGGATGATGATTCCGAAGAATAATCTATTCTAAATGAAAATAACCTATTCTACGTAATGATGATGCGTTAGATTATCATAAAATCTGACTGATTTCAGGTTAACAAATTCAAGCATTCCATATCTTGATAATTCTCTTCCAAATCCACTATGTTTGATTCCTCCAAATGGAATTCTTGGATCTGAAATTACAACATTATTGACACTTACAATTCCTGACTCTATTCGTCTTGACATTTTATCTGCTTTAGCGAGATCTTTTGTCCAAATACTTGCACCTAGACCAAATTCACTCTCATTAGCCAATTTTACTGCCTCACTTTCATTTTCAACAATTGTAATTGGAGCTACCGGCCCAAAAGTTTCTTCTTGTGCAATTCTCATATTTGGTTTAACATTTCTAAGAATTGTTGGCTTGTAAAAAAATCCTTTTCCGTCCATTTCAGATCCTCCTAGAAGAATTTCAGCACCTTTTTCTTTTGCATCCTCTACTATTCCTGATATTGTTTCTAAACCATCTTTACTTGATAGTGGTCCAATATCAGTTTCAATTGACATAGGATCTCCCACTTTGAGTTGTGATGCTTTTTTAATAAATAATTCAATAAATTCATCTGCAATATTTTTCCCAACAAAAAATCTTTTTGATGCAACGCAACTTTGACCACAATTAATGAATCTGCCTTTTACAGCACCCTCTGCGGCTTTTTCAATTATTGCATCGTCTAATACTATGAAAGGATCACTCCCACCTAATTCTAGCACACATTTTTTCAAATTTCTTGCAGCTCTTTCGCCTACTTTTGCACCTGCATTAGTACTACCAGTAAAAGTTACAGCATTAACATCTGAATCTATTAGATGATTTGCAGATTCTACACTTCCAACTACTGTTTGAAATATTCCATCAGGCATTCCAGACTCAGTAAATGCTTTTTCAATTTCAATACCTGATTGCATTGTTACTCTAGATGGTTTCATAACAATTACATTTCCTGCCATTAAACAAGGAGCTGCAAATCTTAATGCTTGCCAATAAGGAAAATTCCATGGCATAATTGAGCCTATAACTCCAAGTGGCTCAAAAGTAAGAAAACTCTTTCTAGCATCTGTGTTTAATACTTCATCAGAAAGAAAACTATCTCCATGATCTGCATAAAATTCTAAAGCCCATGCGCATTTTTCAACTTCTCCAATTGATTCTTTGAGTGGCTTACCCATTTCAGTCGTAGCCACTGTTGCTAACTTTGTTTTGTTTTTCTTTAGATGTTCAACTAAATTGTAAATGTAACTTCTACGTTTTTCATATTCTTTTTTCCATTCTGGATATGCTCTTTTTGCTTTACCTACTAAATCAAATACTTGATTTTTGTCCATCGCTGAAAATGTATTGATTTCTTCTCCAGTAGCTGGGTTCACTGTAGATATTTGGCTCAAGGATATTCCGAAGATTTTCTCCTATTTATTCTAGTAACATATTTTTCAAATTTTTTATTTAATATAATTTCAAAAACTAATCAAAAAGTTTGTTGCATATCTTTTTTGATCTCATCAATTTTCTTTTGATATGCTTTTTTAGATTTATCATTCTTTTTGAGATTCAAAACATTTTGGCATGATGGACACTTGAACATTCCATCTAGAGCATTTTCAAATGTTACTCTAGGACAATCTTCATTTCCACAGTGATAGAAATCTGAAGCATTTTCATAATCTAATCTTTGTTGTAATCTCTCATCGATTTTTTTCTTTTGATTTTCAATAAAATGTTCAACTTCTTCTCTTCTTGTTCTCCATCTGTAGACAAACCAACCTTTTCGTTCATCTTTAACCCTAATCCCCGTAATGAGTGATTTTCCAAAGAGATCATACAACACTTTTCTTACCATGTTTATTCTAAGACCCGTAGAACTAGCAATTTCTTCATCAGTTGCATCCTCGGCCTTTAGAAGTGATCTTGCTACTTTGAGGTATTCGTCTCCCCCAATCATTGAAGCAATTCTAACAAAAGGATCTTCGTATTTGTCTACCAACTCTAATGACTCCTGATTTTCTACTATTAATCCCTTGTTTCTTTTACCTGCACATTTTTACCATTTTTCGTAGGAATGATCTTTCTTTTTGCATTTGGAAACTCTTTTTCAAATTGTTTACCATTTTGTATACGATCTAATAGAATTGCCAAAGCACTAATTTCTGAATGGGGTTGGCTGCCTATTCCAACATTATAATCTGCTAATTCATAAATCTCCCTAGGAACTTTTTCAGCTCCTACGACAATTAACAGATTCTTTTCATTGTGAATTTTTTCTTGAACATCATTGATACTTTCACCATACATTGAAAGATGAACAATTTTGAATCCTTCATCTTTTTTCTTTTTTACAATTCCTTTCCATTTTTCAATAAATTCAACTTCAAAATTACCGCCCCATGTGTTATTGATCTTTTCTATAGTGTCTTTGATTTCTGGATTAACCTCAGTCATGTAAATTCTCTCTGCCCCAAATCCCCTAGAAACAAGTGCAACATGTGTTGTTACTCTGTCATCTCTTACTAGACGTTGTCCAATTCTCACTACTTCAATTACCAAATGTTTTTTCTACTCCTTTCCATGCATTGGTTTTTGGTTTATGAAAATTCTGATTTGCTGTAATTTCCTTGATTAATTCTTTTAATTGAGGTATATTTTTTCCAGTTTTTGCAGAAACTGAAATCCATTTTTTATTTTCGGATAAATTAAGGAATTCAATTTTTCGTTTAATTTCTTCATCTTTTAATAAATCTGATTTGTTTAGGGCAAAAACTACCTTATCTTGTTCAACTCCTAATTCACTTAATGTTCTCATACAGCTTGAAAATTTCTTTTTCAATTCATTTATTGAATCATTAATATCAATTACCAAAATTATCACATCAGTATGCACTAATTCTTCTAATGTTGATTTGAATGCATCAATCATGTAGGCTGGTAATTTACTGATGAACCCAACAGTATCTGCAATCAAAAATGGCTCTTGCTCTATCATTAATCTACGTGTTGTAGTAGTAAGGGTTGTAAACAATTCCTTACTTTGAGTTCTTGTTTCACCTGTTGTTTTGTTAAACAATGTTGTTTTTCCTGCAGAAGTATACCCTGCAAGTGATATTGTTTTGAATCCCATTCTTTTTCTTCCTTGTCTATGAAGCTCTCTTTGTTTTCCAGCTTTTTCAAGCTTGGATCTTATTGTTTGCATTCTATGTTTGATGTCATTATAGTACACATCAACTTCGAATTTTCCTATTCCCATAAATCCAGGCTGTTCACCCATGTTTGCTAGTCTGACTTTCTCTTTGGCTCTTGCCATTTCATATCTTAGTTGTGCTAATTTTACTTGTAATTTTGATTCTGCACTTGAAGCTCTACTTTCAAAAATCTCAAGAATTAATGCCTCTCTATCTAATACTTCACGATGTAATACTGTAGCAAGATTATAGTTTTGACTGGGTTTTAGAATTTCATCATATATGATTACATCTGGTCTCAGTTTTTCTGATATTTCTTCTAATTGCTCTACTACTCCTCCACTGATACCATACTTTGGTTTTTGAAGATAATTTTGTCTGATAATATGAACTACTTCATACCCTGCAGCATCACATAGTCCTTTGGCCTCATTTATGGCATCTTCCTGATCATATGTGATTAAAATTGCAGAATTCATTCTAATTCATTTTTTTAATTGAATCTAAGATAATTGTATTGGACATTTTTTTGAAATTAATCAGATTTTTTCAGTGTTTTTTCTATATTCATATTCAAGACTATTTCAGCTATATCACTAGCATATTCAGCAACCCTTCGAATATTTTCAGTCATTCTTCTAACTCTGTAAACCTCTTCATCATCTTTTAATGATTTTGAAGCATCTCTTACTTTTTTCTCAAATTTTACAATCTCTTCAATTTTTGTTATGGTTTTTTCAGCCTGATAGTAATCCTCTTTGAATAAAGATAGGCATGAATCATCTAAAACAGACAAACAAAATTCATTCATATCCTGTAATTTTTGTAAAATTTCTTTTTTAACAGGTTTTTTAAATTCAATAAGATCTTTAGCAATTAAGGCTGCATGATCTCCTGTCCTTTCTATATTCTTTACAACTAGTCTATACCCCAAACAATTTCTAGCATTTCTGAAACCCATCTCTTTTAGCATATGTTCATTTTGAATTGCAATCTTTAATTGTCGAATAATGTAAAATCCAAATCTATCTACTTCATCGTCTGTGTTGATAACTTCCTGGGCTAATTCTAAATTATTCTCACTTACTGCCAAAATTGCATCACTTGACATTGATTTTGCCAAGTGAATCATTCGTTTGAAAGCACCATCTACTGATAATTCTAATAAATTGACAAGAACCTGTACTGTAATCCCTCCCGTAGAATCTGCAATGATTTCAGACCCCATTAGCATTCGTTTTACAGCTTCTTTGACTGTATTCCTCTGATGAACACTTAATCTACCATTTTTTGGTTTTACCTTGATTGTTTTGAATCCTAAAAAATACAATGAAATTAATTTTCTAACAATTGAAGATGCCTCCTCTTCTCCCTCAATTTCAATAACTGCATCTTCTTTTTTCTGAGTTCTAGATTCAAATTTTGGTGGGTATAGCTCTAATGTCGATGAGCCTTTTCGGACCATTCTAATTTGATCTCCTTGTTTAAGACCTAACTCTATAATCCATTGTTTTGGTAATGAAACTATGTATGATGACTTACCAGTAAACTGAATTTTTCTAGTCTCTTCACCATCTTCCATATCTACAGGTAAAATCTAATTCTATATAGATTGATCTTTAAGATATAGACTATCATTGAACTAATATTTAGAAAAGATTTTCCCATTATATGGATCATGTTTTGAAACTTCAGCACTCTCTTGATGCTCTTTTCGGGAATGGAACTTCAAAGTTATTGCCTAAAGATATTGAAATGACCTTTTCACGAAAAACTGGAAGAATTAGAACTGTTTCAGATAAGGGAAAATTGCTTTGTACTTTGAGAATTGATGGGAGTCTAGCAATAAGTACTCATTTTGCTCAAACACTATTGAAAAATAAAAAATTCAAAGAAAACTGTGTTGAGATAAATGCTGATGCTGCTCCTTTTGTAGAGCAAGGAAGATCAGTATTTTGTAAACACGTAGTTTCATGTGGAAAAAATGTGCGTATTTCTGCAGATACTCCTGTTATATTCAAAAATAAAGTAATTGCTGTTGGACGGGCAATTTTATCTTCTGAAATGATTTCTGATTTTGAACGTGGAGTGGCTATCAAGGTTAGAGATAGTTTAAAAAGTCGTAATGAGGAAATAAAATCATGATGCGAGGAGGCAACCGCGAAATGCGAAGAATGATGGATAAGATGGGTCTAGATATGAATGAATTATCTAATGTTCAAGAAGTAATAATTAAAACTGATAAAAAAGAAATTATCATTTCAAAACCTTCAGTTACAGAAATGAAAGCAAAAGACAATTCTATTTTTACAGTAACTGCAGATAGTTATGAAGAAAAAGAATTAGAAGTTCCAATTTTCTCAGATGAGGATATTCAATTAGTTAGTCAACAAGCTGGAGTTGATGAGGAAAAGGCAAAAAGTGCATTAGAAGAGGCAGAAGGCGATTTGGCAAGAGCAATTTTGCTTTTAACCACTGGATGAAATTCCTAGTTTTTCATAAATCTCTTGATACTCTTTGAATTCCTCTAGTTCCTCTAATTTCATGATCTGCAAAAGATTCATTGTCTCATCTACCAACTTGGCAAGTCGTCTTTGTGATTTTTTATAGTCTTCTTCCTTATTTTCCCATTCTTTAAGATGGGTTTTAAAATAATTCACTCTGCCAAGTTTGTAATCGATTTCACCTATCAAAATTTTAATTGATTCTGATTTCATTACTTGATTTCTGAAATAATTGTAAACATAAGCATATTGCAGAAAATCAAGTTTTTGTGCCTAAATTAGGGCTTTTTGGCATAGATCATGCCTATAAAATGAATGATTTAAGTAATGGAATCATTAGATTTGGAGTATAATGAGTAGTATGGCTGAATCCAAAGTCACAGGAATTATCAAGTCTTTAAATTCCTTAGAAGACGATCTAGATTCCCTAAACAGCAAGGTTGGGGATATGAAAAAACAACTATCAATCAAGGCACAATCTGAAATTGATATTTTATTAGAAAAAACTAGAGAGATGGCTACTAAAGAGGCTGAAGTAATCATTAATGCATCAAAAGAAAAAGCAACTGCTGAATCTGCAAAAATTACCCAAGAAGGAGATGCAAAATTGTCTGAAATTCAGTCTACGATTGATGCTAATTTTGATGAAGCTGTCAAACATGTAGTGTCAACAGTTTTGAAGGCATAAACCTAAATCTCATATTATATTCCCTCAATTATAGATCCCTTACAGAATTCTCGTATTGGACTTGCTACTACTTATGGTAAACCGTATTATCGATTCTCAACCTACTTGAAAACTCTAAATTTATCATTTGATTCTATTCTTCCTGAGCAAATTCATGATTATTCGGGACATTTGGTACTTACCACTAGAAAAGAATCTCCAATGAATTGTAAGAAAATTTTACTTCATGAAGATATTCTTGAACATCATCCTACTGTAATTAGAGGAATAATGATGCAAAAACTCAAACTTGATTTTGAAGAAGAGAATCTGATTTTAGGCATAGATCCTGGTCAGAGAATGGGATTGTCAATTTTTTATTATGGTGTAGAAATTGAAAGCTCAGTACATACTTCTATTGAAGAATTAGTTTTTCACATTATTGTTATTTTAGGTGGCCTTAGAGCCAAAAGAAAAATTTTGAAAATTGGAGATGGAAATATGGAGATTGCAACACAAATTGTTAAAATGCTTAATCTCAAATTTTGCTCATCATTTGAATTAGAATTTGTAGATGAAAGTAGGACTAGTCTGAAAATCAAAAATTTTAATCAAAGAGGAAAACGAGATATGCTTTCTGCAAAATATATTTCTAAACGGGAAGGATACAGACATTCAATTTTACCTTTATCTATTACAGGCTGAGAAAAATTAGAAAAATTTCAAAAAATTATGAATTTCTCATGTGGTTTATTTCTTCATCATGATAATGAGTCTGATTAAAGTATGATTATATTATAATTATTTCATTTTTTTCAAAAAAAGATGAATTTTTTTATCAAACAACTATATTGATACATGTTATTTTTTCAAATAATATTGATTTAGATTCAGCTATACATATTTATTGAAGATTTCTTGCTTTTATTTGAAAATTATAATTTTGATCGGTTCTAAATGTATAATATTTACAATATTTATCATTGATTTTTATGAATTTTATCGATCCATCCTTATATAGTTATGAATTCTATACAATACTACCAAGATGACTTGTAAAGGAATTTGTGTTAGATATAAGGCTCAAAAGCCTGTTGGCACTGGAAGATATGCTTCTGGACAACGTCGATGCCAGATTTGTGAAATATTCATCAAATGGGAAGGACTATGGTGTCCATGTTGTGGATATAGATTAAGAACAAAACCACGTAATTTGAAATACAAAGCAAAATTACGAGCTAGAGTTGAGGCTGATTCTATGGAAGCTGCAGCAGCTACTGAAATTGAATCAGAAGTTGAAGTTAAAGTAAAGGCAAAATCTAAAGCCAAATCTGCTAAAGCTAAAACAACAAAATCAAAAACTAAAGAGAAAACTCCATGCAAACATTGTGAAAAACTCTTTGTTTATCCAGATAAACATGAGAAGAATTGCAAGAAGAACCCTGAAGTTATAGAATCCCAGACTAATGAATCAATAGCAATAAAAGCATAAGATTTGTTCATAGCTTGTTGACCTCTCCAAATGGATTTTTCCATAAAATGGTAAATTTGGAGAGTCGAAGTTTTTCTTTACAAATTCAAAAATTTGAAAATGGTTATTTTATTTCAGTAACTGAAGGTTCTAACAAATTAGGTTCAATGGTAATATCCTTAGCAACTGGACCTACTCCTATTACCACCACTGTAATTCCATCTAGATCAGAATCTCTTTTCCTCAAACTTATTGCTGAACGAGTTAGTACTAGAATGAGAGGTATTGCCTTAGTTTCTACTTTTATTCAAAAACCTCTAGAATCTAATACCGCAAAAACCTTAATGTCTGAAATAATGGAGATGATTGAGAATGAGTGATCTTAGAAGTTACATCTCCCAAATTAAAAAAATCAACGAACTCAAAACCATAAAAACTAGAGTTTCAACAAAATATGAGATTGCTGGAGTAACAGCTAAAGTTGATGGTTCACATGCCGTTTTATTTGAAAAAATTAAAGAAAGTAATTTTCGATTAATTGCTAATTTAGTTGGAACTCGAAAACGATTTGGCATTGCTGTTGGTGGCACTGAATCAAATATTCATGAAAAAGTGATTTCAGCAATTAAAAAAGCAAAAAAACCAAAAATTGTCTCTTCAGGGAAATTTATGGAAAACAAGTCAAAAAATGTCCTTTCCATGCCTATTGTGACTCATTTTGAAAAAGAATCTGGACCATTTATCACATCATCTGTTGCTTATGCAAAGAATCCTGAAACAGGGAAACAAAATTCTTCTTTCCATAGAATGATGCCCATTGATGAAACTCATCTTTCTATCCGAATGGTGGAAGGGCGTCATACACATAGATGCTTTGTTGATGCCAAGGAGCATGGAGAGGATCTTAAAATTGCCATTACTGTTGGTGTTCATCCTGCAATTTCTATTGCAGGTGCATATCAAACTGATTGGGGAAAAGATGAAATCGATATTGCAAATTCACTTTTAGGTGGAAAATTAACTTTAGCAAAATTACCCTTTTCTGGATTGAATGTACCATCTGGTGCTGAAATTGTAATGGAAGGAAAAATCCTTCAAGATAAAACTCATCCTGAATGGATGGTTGAAATGTTACAGACATACGATCATAAAAGATCTCAACCCGTTTTTGAAATAGAAAATATGTTTTTTAGAAATAATCCTATTTTTCATGATGTTCTTTCTGGATATTCAGAACATAGATTATTGATGGGAATGCCTATTGAATCTAAATTAAATGGTGAATTGAAAAAATCTTTCTCCCAAACTAAACAAGTCTCACTATCTAATGGTGGATGTAATTGGTTGCATGCAGTAGTACAAATTAAAAAGAAAAATGATTCTGATCCTAAAAAAATTATTAAAAAAACATTTGAATCTCACCGTTCTTTGAAACAAGTAACTGTAGTTGATGAAGATATTGACGTTAATAGTGCTGAATCCGTAGAATATGCTATGGCTACTAGATTTCAAGCTGATCAAGATCTTGTAATTCTCAAAAATGTACGTGGTTCTAGTTTAGATCCTTCTAGTAATCAGCAAAAACTACAAACTGCAAAAATGGGAGTAGATGCGACTAGGCCATTATCTAAACGACCTGAAGGATTTGAATTAGCTAAAATCCCTAAAATTGACAAAATTAAACTAGAAAAATATTTCAAATAATCCAAATAGACTGATTAAATTAAATTGGATAAACTAAGGAGCAATAATTAGATAAAATGTCATCTGAAAATCATCCTAAAGAAAAAAGTCCTGCAGAGTCACATGCTGAAGTAATTGTCCGAATGTTTCCTTCTGATGCAAATCCAGCAGGTAATGTGTTTGGTGGTGAAATTCTAAAACATATTGATATGGTTGCAGGAATTGTTGCCCAACGTCATTCTCAATCTAATGCAGTAACTGTATGTATGGATAGCGTTAATTTTTTGAAACCTGTATTTGTGGGAAATGTTCTAACACTAAATGCTAGAATTAACTACGTTCATAATTCATCAATGGAAATTGAAGTTAAAGCTGAAGCTGAAGATATAGTCACTGGAATTAGAACTGTTACTGGAACGGCTTTTGTTACATTTGTGGCTCTAGATAAAAATGGAAAACCTATGCATGTTCCTAAATTAGCTCTTAAAACCGATGATGATAGAATAAAGTTTGAAGAGGGTAAAATTCGCATGGATAGTAGATTAAAGAATCGCCAAAAATAATGCACTATTTTCCATAGATCCCTTTAAGAATAATGAAAAATATCTTTAGTTAATGTCTGAAGAATCAAAAAATAATGAATGGGATTCATTATGGGGCGAATATACAAAATCACTTGAAAACTGGAAAACTCTTTTTGAGCAAATTCAAAATGCAAGTAAAGACATGCAATCAAAATTCAATAGTGTTTGGGATAAAGCAACTGTAGAATCAAGTGCTGAAACCATGAAACTATTTGGAGAAAATTGGCAAAAAGCTCTCAATGATGTAGGTATGAATTCTTTCAAAGAATTTAGTGAAAATTGGCAAAAAACTCTCAATGATACTAATACAACTACATTCAAACAATTCACTGAAAATTGGCAAAAGACCCTTAGTTCATCTGGATTAGAACAGATGAATGCCTATGGTGAAATGATGAAAAAATTCGCTGAAACATGGTCATCCATGTGGCCTAAATCCCAATAAACTCTTGAATTGAGAGAAAAATTTCTCTTTTTTTGTACTTGTACTGGATTAGAAATCATGACTGCCACTGGAGTTACTGCATATCTATTTCATATGGGTGAGTATGTATTGTCATTGATTTCAATGGTTGTTTTTGGAAAATTAATCATATTTCATTTTATTATGGAATTTTTTGACAGAAAAAACTCTTTGAATAATAATCACAAATTGGAAAGAATAAAAATATGAACAATTAACATTGCTTTAATGTCAATAACACAAAATGAATGCTTTGTAGAATTATCCAGTTTTGATGATCTTGCAAGATTTGCATGTGCATCACAAGAATATCCTAAACGAGTATATTCTCAAGAATTAGAAGGCTCTAAAATTATCTCAAGTAGTATTGCTTTAGCAAATACATTATTAATTTTTTATACTCCTTTACCTAAATTGGGAAGATATGTTTCCTATCAGGTAACATCTGGAAAAGAAATTTGTGATATTGTAGATTCCACAAAAGTCAATGCTCATTATGCACCAATAATTCATATGGATTCAGAAATATCTCCATTACCCAGTAAATCAAAAAAACTATCTGATCAATTTCATCCAATTAAAGTAAAAGATTTGGGGAGTTTAGCTCGATTAACATATGATCCTGAATTTCCAGATGAGCATAATCTCACTCTTTATGCATTACCCCACAAAAATTCCTGGGTGATGGGATACATTACCTCTCTGGAGATGGATGAGGTATACTATAATTTCAATTATGTTGAATTAGATTCTGAGCCTACAAAACATTTTGTAAAATATCAAGGAAATCAAGGCCAAGATCCAGAATTTTCAGATAGTTTTGATCATGGTTATTCGTATTTACCAATCATCAAAATCAAAAATGAACATTCAATCTTTGGGCTAGAAGATTAAATCTAAAATCTCTATTTGACTAATTCTTTAATTTTCTTTCTTGCTTCCTCTACTAATCGTTTCATTACAGGAATGTAGATTTCAGCTGCATATCCAATTTCAAAATCTTCATGATTTTCAATATCAAGAAATGCTGAAGCAGTTACTTGATTTCCTTCAACTTTAGGCTCATTTTTTTCATGTCTTTTATGGTTAATTACTTGTAAAAAAATTGGTAATTGTCTTTTAATTTCAATATCTAATTCTTTCTTTGATCTTAATTTGTCATTATGCAAATTGATCTTAATTTGTTGATTAATATCATCTTTGTATCTGTCTGTACTTCTCATCATAATTTTGATTTCTGGTAATTTTTCAAACTTATTTTGGAAATATCGTACTTTATCCATAAAATTTGGATACGCATATTTGTGTTCTTCATTATATTTTTGTATATACCATTCTGAAAATTTTATTGCATTTTCATCCTTTTTCAATTTTGCTTTTTGAGAAAATGTTTTTTCAGAAATTTTTTCTGGTACAAATAAACCAAAATCTCTATTAGCCTCTTCAAAAATTCCTTCTATAATATTATTTATTGAAATTATATATTGATTAAAAAAATAATTCACATAAAATGGATCAGGATCATATTTTTTAATTTGCTTTAAAGAAATTTCACATTCCTCAATTGCTTTTTCGATATTCATTGGGCTGAATTTGAATTAACAAATTTAGATTGTGATTTTAAACTAGTAGCCAATTCTTTAAAAATTTCATTTACACTAACATCTACCAAATTTATTGTAGCATTTTCTTCAACTATTTGTTTCTCAAATTTTTCTTTAATTGCAAATGATACTGATGACCAATGTAATGTGCCTTTCAATTGTTCATCTACTGTAGAATTAGTTGTTGGAAAATTTGCTGGAGAGAAAACAATCCCATTTGTCCATTGCATTGTAGGAATTCCTCCCCCAGATGATCTAGTACTAAATGCTATTTGTTTAACCCAATCTTCAAACTTGTATTCAATTACCTCATGAATAATCAATTTTTTCCATGGTTCTATTGAAATTTCCATTTATTTCAATTACATTATGCTGATTATAACCCTATTTTTTATGCCTATTTTGATACATTTTTCTTACTTTTATTCGAATTTTGGAAATTTGATTTTTTTTAGTTGATACTCCAAAAATCATTGCTTAATTAGTAGAAACTAATCATTATTTTTTGTAATGAAGAAGTGGGCTGACTATTTGATTTCAGAAGTTAGCTATGATTCTGAACATCTTATTTCAATAGCTACCAGACATCAAGATACTGATAAAGGCGTAACCAAAGGAAAATCTGTAGATCGTTTAACGATTGCTTCTGATATAAAAAATGGATTTACATACATCACAATTTACAGTGGAAAAAATTCTTGGAAACCTGGTAATAAACTTCGAACTTTCTCAATTGGAGGTACTCCTTATCTTAGAATTGATGAAAATAAAGACAAATTAGATTATCTAGGAGATTTACCAGAATCTTCATTTATAGAATCAATCACAATTCAAGAATTAGAATCAAAACCTGAACCAGTTACAGAACCAGAAACTCCTTCTAGCCCTAGAGGCTCACTACCAAAAGAATCAACAGAAGAACTTCCTCAAGAATTAGACCTTGCACCTGAACCAGTTACAGAACCAGAGGAAGAAGAAGCTACTCCTGAACAATTATCTCAGGTAAATGATCTACAACAACAAATTGATGATTTAGAAAATATTCTATCAAAACAGAAATTCCCTGATTCAGAACCTGAGGAAGAAGAAGCTACTCCTGAGCAATTTTCTAAAGTAAAAGAGTTGGAAAAAGAAATTGAAAGACTAGAGGCTGTAGATATTGAACATGAAATAATTCAAACATTACGAAAGCAAAACAAAAAACTAGATGATATTGAAAATAAACTTCATAATTCAAAAATATCTGAATCCAAAAGTTCAGAATCCCTCTCAGAAGAAGCATATTGTGTCAAATGTAAAACTAAAAGAATAATTAAAAATCCAGAGGAAACTCTAATGAAAAATGGAAGACCTGCAATCAAAGGAATTTGTTCAGTATGTAATTGTAAAGTTTTCAGAATAGGAAAAATGAAAAAATAAAACTTTTGATTATATTTTGATTAATTAATCACATTTGTCCTGATTGCCATGCCTGATTAAATTTTTTTATAGCTTCTTGATATGCCACTATTGAATCATCACCAGAGGTTTTTAGAAATTTTTCCCATTGACTATTGAACTTCTTTATTGATTCAATGTTAGTTTCTTTAAAGATATTTTCCATCATCTTTGTTTGTTGTTTGATGTATTCTGGACCAATTTCCTCCCATGTTTCTTCCCAACTAGAACTAACTTTTTTCAACATTTCAGCATCTGATTCTAATGCTTTTTGGCAAGCATCATGATAAGTCATTAGAGTTTCATTTGTAGCTTTTTGCCATTGTGCAAGAGATTCTTTCCAACCGGTTAATGCTGAATTGTAGTCTTTCCATGCTTTTTCAAATTCTGGTTTTTTTGAGGAAGCTTTTACTTGTTTTTTTGGTTTTGAAGCTGTTTTTTTCACTGTTTTCTTCACAGTGGTCTTTTTCTTGGCTACCATATTGTATTTTGAAAATGGTAGATGTTAAATCTTTCAATAATTTCACGAAATGAAGGCATTCAGAATTTTACTAAAAATCTGATGCTTTAGAAAATTTTGGAAAATGTTTCATATCTTTATTTTTAAATATTTTCAAGTGTTCTTCACATAGATTTCTTCTTTCCTTGAAACTAATTTGTACAGTTTGGATAGCTTTATTCTTGCATTCTGATATGCTACATTGCATTATCAAAAATTACAATTATTTGGTAATAAAACTTTGAAATAATGTAATTACCAATGCTAACTTTTTATCATTGTTTTATATCAAAAAATTATGAATGATGATGAAAAAGGCAAGCGGTTTTTAGAATTAATTGATGATCAAAATAATATTCAATGGAAAATTGTTGCAAAATTAACATCTCTAATTTCTTCAGGATGGGAATCTGAAGATATGAAAAATGAACTTAAAAATTTAGTAGACAATCATGCTGAAATTACAAAAGAGCTTAACAGTTTGGATGATAAAGGCAGTCTTCTATAATGCAGAGTCAACCATTAATGCAATAAATAATACTGCTAAATATGGACTAGAAAATTTAAACAGTGTCCAGGCAGCTTTTTCCATTGGTTTTATTATTACCCATGCAGATAATCCTACCATTAATGCACCTGATGCAATTGCTGTCCATAGGTATACTCCACCAACCATTTCTTCACCATTTTGAGTTGTAATGAAAAATGGAGCTATTGAAAACAATACCATAACAACTGTAGAAAGTGCAATAGCTCTTGCAGAAGTTTTTTCAGATTGTACAGCAGTTAACATTGGTACATTGACTTTGTTATAATCTTCTTTGAAATGTAACGTCAATGCCCAAATATGCATTGGGATCCAAATGAACACTAAACCGGCCATAGCAAGACCCATAGTCCATAAATCTGACATGCTTACTGCTACCCATCCAATCATAGGTGGTGAGCCTCCACATAATCCTCCTAAAATTATGTTAGTTCTTGAATTTCGTTTTAGTACATAAGAGTAAATTAGAATATTGTTTACTAGCCCAAATGCAATGAAAGCTGTTGCCCATGCCCCTTGCTCTAGTGTAGTAGTAAAAGAAATTCCAAATGCTAAAACTAATGATATGCCTGCTAGTACTAATCCAAAATTCCTTGCTTTAACTGCAGGATAGATCCTTTTTGATGGTAAAGGTCTATCTTTTGTTCTTTCCATAATTGCATCAATATCTCTATCATGATAATTTGTCAAAGTATTTGCAGCTGCTGAACCAGCTGCTACTGAAAATAGCATCAAAAGCCATGTAGCTGGAGAAATTTCAATATCGTAAATATTGGATGCTGTTAATGCTGCACCAAATGCTGTAAAAACTAACAAATACCAAATTTTTGGTTTTGTTAATTCATAATATACTGCTACTCTGGATTCAGATTTTTGCTTCTGCAATATCATTCACTATCCTTTGATGGCATATATGGCATTGCTTTCATTCGTGATTTCATCTCAATGAATGACTCAGAAGACTGAATTCCTTCAATTCTGCCAATTCTTTCAGAGACCATCTTATGCATCTGATCTAATGATTTTGAATACATTGTTACTAAAATATCAAATCTACCTGTAACTTCGGCAACTTCTCTGACACCATCAATTTTGAATAATTCTTCAATAATATGATCTCGTTTTTTTGTATCCATATTGATTCCAGTTAGTGCTTTGACATTATATCCAAGTTCTTCATCATTTACAACAATTGTAAAACGCTCAATCAATTTTCTTTTGACTAATCTTTTGATTCGTGAATACACAACAGATGAATTAACATTGATTTTTTTTGATAAACGAGGAACTGAAATTGAAGCATCATTAGATAACTCTGATAAAATTTGTAAATCCAAGTCATCTACTTTTGCCGTCTAAAACACCTGAGTCGATCTAGATTTCAGGATCTTATAAAGTTATTATTGTAAAAATTGCAAAAAATTCTCTAAATCTTGCCTTTTTTGTATAACATTTCTGCTAGCAAAACTGCTCCTTTTGCTGAACCCATTTTTTTATTATGTGAGAACAACATGTATTTCAAACCATTATCAAACAATTCTTCTTTCTCTACTCTTCCAATTGTTGTAGTCATTCCATCTCCAACTGTTCTTTCCATTCTTGGTTGAGGTCTAGTTGGATCTTCATGAAATGCATAGTAATCTTTTGGTGCTGATGGTAATCCTAGTACTGAAATATCTTTGTTAGATTGATTGTAGGTTTCTTTTGCTTTTGAAGGATCAATTTCTTTTGTTGTTTCGACAAAAACTGATTCTGTATGTCCATCAATTACTGGAACCCTAGTACATGTACAACTAATTCTAATGTCTGCGTCTTCGATTTTTCCATCTTTAAGCTTCCCTAGAATTTTTCTAGTTTCTAATCTTACTTTGCCCTCTTCTTTTGGAATGTAAGGCAGAATATTGTCTGTAATTCCCATTGCAGATACTCCTGATTTACCTCCTCCAGATATTGCTTGCATTGAAGTCATCATTACTTTTTTTGCTCCATATTTTTCAAGTAATGGTTTTAGTGTAATTGCTAAACCTGTTGTTGTACAATTTGGTAGTGGTGCAACAAATCCTTTCCAATTCCTATTCTTCTTTTGTATTTCCAATAATTCACTTTGTTCATCATTAATTCCTGGAATCAAAATTGGTACATCGTCTTCATATCTATAAGCAGAACTTGTTGAAATTACCGGTAAATCTACAGCCATTTTAGTTTCTATATCTCTAGCAGCAACTGATTCCACTGCAGAAAATACTAGATCTAATTGAGAAACGTCTAACTCATCAATTGATTTTACTGTCATTTCTTTGATATATTCTGGAATTTCTCCGCCAACATCCCATGCTACAATTCCGTTAGCATCCTTTATTGCATCAAGGTATTTTTTTCCAGCAGAACGTTCAGATGCGGCAATCTGAGTAACTTCAAACCAAGGGTGATTATGTAGTGACTGGACAAATTCTTGACCTACGGCACCTGTAACACCAATGATTGCTACTCTTTTTTTATCCATAATTCTAATGATGATCGCTTTCAATTAATAATCGTTTTCTGCATTACCACAACATACTAAATCGACTAATTCTATTTGGAACTGTGAAAATAAGAACAAAATTATCCATTTTAGAGCATACTCCAGTAATTCATGGTGGCAAAGATCACTTACAACTGACTGATTCAAGTATCATAGATTTTAGTTCAAACATATGTCCTATAGGGACTCCCTTATCTGTAAAAAAAAGTATTAAAAAAAATATCGACAATATCAAAAATTACCCTGATTCAAATTCATCCTCTGTTATTTCGAGCCTAAAAAACTACACAAAGTTAGAAAAATCTAATCTCATAGTTGGAAATGGTGCAATTGAAATAATCTATAATTTCTGCTTTGCATTTTTATCAAAAGATACCAAAGTTTTGATCCCAATTCCAACTTTTCAAGAATATGAAACGGCTGCTAAACTAAACAATTGCAAAATTTCATATTTTAAAACAATGGATTTATCAGAAAATCTTGAAGAATTTATTTCCAAAATTCCAAAAAATGGATGTGTTTTCATATGTAATCCAAATAATCCTACAGGAAAATTATTGAAAAAAAATCAATTGTTTAAAATAATTAAAGAAGCAAAAAAACTTTCTACACTTGTATTTGTTGATGAATGTTTTATTGAAATGGTTCCAGAATCAAATGAATCTATAATATCACATGTTAAAAAATATGATAATCTTTTCATTTTACGCTCACTTACTAAATCATTTGCATTACCTGGAATCCGTATAGGATATGCTGCAGGCTCAAAACCAATTATCAAAGTTTTACAAAAAATTAAAATCCCTTGGAGTGTAAATTCTTTAGCTCAAAATGCAGCCAATATTGCACTTAAAAATAAAACACATCTTTTAAAATCTAATTTAATAATAAAGAAAGAATTGAATTATTTAACAAGTAAAATTAGTAAATTAGATGGATATGATTGCAATAAATCATCTACAAATTTTATTTTAATAAAAATAAAACATAATTCAACAAGTTTACAAAAAAAATTACTTGAAAAAAAAATCTTGATACGAGATTGCAAAAATTTCAGAGGATTAAACAATCATTATATTCGAATTGCTGTTAAATCTCATAAAGATAATCTAAAACTAGTAAAAACATTGGAGGGTATAAAATGAAATCTCTGATGATTCAGGGGACCTCCTCCGGAGCAGGTAAAACAACATTAGTTGCAGCATTATGTAGAATTTTTTCTGATAAGGGATATCGTGTAGCCCCGTTCAAATCTCAAAATATGTCCAATTTTGCATATGTGACGCCTGATTTTGAGATATCCCGTGCTCAAGCAATTCAAGCAATAGGTTCAAGATGTGAAATCACTCCTGACCTTAATCCAATTTTGCTCAAGCCAGCTGGTAACTACAAAAGTATTGTATATCTAAATGGAAAAAAACACAAGAAAATGCATGCAAAAGAATACTATGAAAAATTTGTAAATTATGAAGGAATTAAAATTGCATCAAAATCTCTAAAAAAATTACAGGAAAATAATGATCTAGTTATTTTAGAAGGTGCTGGTTCTCCTGCAGAAATAAATTTACAAAAATTTGATATTGCAAACATGAAGATTGCTGAAATAGCTAAAGCATCTGTATTATTGGTTTCAGATATTGACAAAGGTGGATCTTTTGCAAGTCTTGTTGGAACAATGGCCTTAATTGAAAAAAAATATCAAAAACTTGTCAAAGGTTTTGTATTTAACAAATTTAGAGGAGATTTAGAAGTGCTAAAACCTGGATATAAAAAACTCAAAAATATTACAAAAATACCTGTCATGGGAACTATACCTTTAATGACATTAGATTTACCTGAAGAAGATTCCTTACATGCAAATCCCAAAGAGATTAAATGGACTAGAAAAAATATTTCAAAAATTGATAATGAATTAAACAAATTGGCTAAAACTGTAAAATCAAATATTGACATGAAATCTATTGAGGAAATGCTAAAATGATTATTGAATCAATATTAGTAGTTGGTTTTGCAATTTTACTTGATTTTAAATTTGGAGATCCTAAAAATAAATATCACCCAACAGCTTGGATTGGAACTTTAATTGCAAAACTTACTCCAATTGCAAAAAATCAACATCACATTATAGAAAAATTAGGTGGTGTTTGTGTTGTTATTCTTACTTCTGGAATTGTAATCTTTTTGCTTTTTGCATTAGATGCTGGGATTTCTTTCATAACAATTGATTATGTTTCATTAATTGCTACAGTGATAATTGGTGGTTTACTACTAAAAACCACAATTGCTATTCGTGGAATGGAAAAACATGCAATTTCTGTATTGGAATCAGTTGATGAGAACAATCTAGATTTGGCTAGAAATCATCTATCTATGATTGTAAAGAGAAATACCAAAAATTTAGACAAAAACCACATTCTTTCAGGCGTACTTGAGAGTATTAGTGAAAATACTGTTGATGGTATTACGGGACCTTTGTTTTTCTATTCTTTGTTTGGTTTACCAGGCGCATTTGTTTATCGAATAGTCAATACAGCAGATTCTATGATTGGATATAGAACTAGTATTTTCAAAAATGTAGGTTGGTTTGCAGCAACTTGTGATAGTGTTCTAAATTATGTTCCTTCTCGACTAACAGGATTAATCATGATCCTTTCAGCTGTTATTTTACAAAAGAACTGGAAAGAATCATACAAAGTAATGATTCGAGATAGCAAAAAAACTGAAAGTCCAAATGCAGGTTATCCAATGGCTGCATTAGCTGGGGCATTAGAAACAAAATTTGAGAAAATAAATCATTACAAGCTAGGTGATGGTGAAATTATTCTTACAAAAGAACATGTGTATTCTGCTGTTTCAATTATGAAACTTACTTCACTACTTTTCTTTGGAATTGTAACCATTCCATTAATTACGATTTTATCTTTTGTTGGATGGTGGATTCATGCTTAAAGAAATTGGTTCTGTTTTTTCATTCTTAACAATCTTTCCTTCATCAAATGGAACATTAGAAAACATTGCAAAATACATGTTCATGTTTCCTATAGTTGGAATTATTATTGGTCTCTTAATTGGTTCATTAGGTTTTGGATTATCTTTCATCTTAGAACCTTTGTTGGTTAGTCTGTTGGTTGTTGCTTCTATCGCAATTGTTACTGGTATACATCATGCAGATGGCTTAGCTGATTTTGCAGATGGACTTATGGTAAAAGGTACAAAAGATAAAAAACTTCAAGCTATGAAAGATCTTTCAACAGGATCTGCCGGAATTGTTACAATTGTTTTGTATCTTATTGGCTTGATAATCACCATTTCTCTTACCAGTGGATTTGATTTGTTTAAAGCAATTCTGATTAGTGAAATATTAGCAAAATTTTCAATGGTGTTAATGGCTAGTTTAGGTAAATCTGCATCCTTAGGCTCAAACTCTCCTTTTGTTGAATTTATGAAAGATAAGAAAAAACTTTCAGCAGCATTTTTGATTATGCTTATTCCTGTTATTTTGATAGGTGAAATAACTGGAATGATTATGCTTGGTGTGACTATTGCACTTACTTTATTCATCTTGGCTGTATCTACTCGGAGTTTTGGAGGAATTACTGGTGATGTACTTGGTGCCACAAATGAATTTACTCGATTAGCTTCTTTGATGGTGTTTGTTTCAATATGATAGGTCTTGTTATGGCTGGTGGTAAAGGCACTAGAATGAATTTAGATAATGAAAAACTATTACTAGAATACAAAAAACCTGTAATTCTACATGTTGTTGATTCATTAAAAAATTCAAATTCTTTTTCTAAAATATTGGCAATTACTAGTTGCAATTCCCCTAAAACAAAAAAATTACTAGAAAAAAACAATATTGAAACTTTTGATACTCCTGGTATTGGTTATGTAGAAGATCTTAATTTGGTATTGAAAACTATCAATGATAAAGTCTTAATCACTTCTGGTGATTTACCTTTATTGGATGAAGAAATAATTTTGAAAATATTAAATCAGTTTGATCCTAAAAAAATTTGGACAAGTATTCTTGTTACAAACAAATTTTTAACTTCACTTGGTCTTGAATCTAATTACTCTGTTACTTTTGATGGAAAAAAATGTCATTACACTGGAATTTCTTTAGTAAATTCAGAAAATATCTCTTCCCTAGAAAATTTGGTTGAAAATTATATTATAATGGATGACAAAAGAATTGCTTTTAATCTAAATTCAAAACAAGATTATGATTTACTCAGCACTACCTAAAATCTTGCCATTAATTTGAGCTTTTGATCCTGTTGGCTCTGAGATAGTATTGCCACAAGAATTACATGCTATTTGGGTTGATGCATGTGAATAAATTATCTGTAATTCACCGCATTCGTTACAATTAACTTTCTGAAACTTGCTTGATGGTTTTGGAATTTCAACGTGATCTTTTTTCATGCTGCTACCAACTCAAATTTCTTAATTCTAACGCCTTTTTTATTGTATTTCTTTTTACATACAGTACATGTCATAAGCGGAGTAACTTTCTTCGTAACTTTGGCAGGTTTTGCTAATTTTGGGAATTTTTGTCCACCATATCCCTGCTTACGCTCAGCATGTCTACGTTCACCCCTAGCGGAGCCTCTTCTTTTTCCAGCCTTGTAAATTGAGACTTTTTGTTCAGTATGTGTTTTACATTTTGCACAGTACTTTCGAATCACCTTAGGGATGTTCATATCAACAAAACCTCTTCATCCGTAATTTAAGCATTGAATCTATAATAGGCGCAAAATCCAATACAAAGACGTGACTTCGAGCCTAGCGAAATCGATCTCTAGTTTAAACTCTGTAGCAATGGGTGACAAAAAAGCCGATCTAATTCTAAAAAATTGTAATTTGTTATCTGTGTATACTCGAGAAATAATTCCTAAAATTCAGATTGCTATAATTAATGAAAGAATTGCATATGTTGGTCCAGATGCATCTCATACAATTGGTCCCAAAACTTCTGTAATTGATGTTAAAGGAAAATATGTTGGTCCTGGTTTTGCAGATCCGCATTTACACATTGATCAATTTGTATTGCCATCAGAATTTGCAAAAAAGGCTTTACTTTGTGGTGTTACATCTCTATTTTCTGATCCAATTGACATTGTTAGTGTTGGAGGATATCGAGGCTTTCAAGAATTTCTTAAACTTGGAGAAAATCTTCCAATTCGAATCTTTCAAGTGGTTCCAGGTGGCTTGCCAGTAGATGGAAAATTTAGTAGCAGTAAATCCTTAACTTTATCACAAGAAAAATCTGCAGTTAAACATCCTCACGTTCTTGGAATGGGAGAAGTTTTTTCATGGACTAAAGTTACTCTTCGTGAACCAAAAACTATGAAGTCACTTTCTGCAATGCTTGAATGTGATTGCATAATTAATGGACATACTGCTGGTGCAAGTGAAAAAAAACTTAACGCATATGTTTCATCTGGTGTGTTATCTTGCCATGAACCAATTAATTTTGATCAGGTTTTAGAAAGATTACGTCTTGGAATGTGGATAATGATTAGAGAAGGCTCCATTAGACGTGATTTGAAAGAAATCATTCCACGTGTTCTTTCTCATGGAACCTATCTAAATCGATTAATGTTTTGTTCAGATGGTCTTGATCCTCTTGATATTTCTAAATTTGGTCACATTGATCATTGTATACGCGAATCAATCAAACTTGGCCTCAAACCAATAGATGCAATTACAATGGCATCAAAGAATAATTTTGATTATTATAACATGGGAAAAGATCTTGGTGGCTTAGCCCCCGGAAAATTAGCAGATATTCTAATTTTTGACGATTTAAAATCATTTAAACCAAACAAAGTCTTTGTTGGAGGAAAGCTAATAGTGTCTAATGGAAAAATTGTCACTCCTGTTAAAAATAAAACAATTTCCCCCTGGATTAAAAAAACTGTAAAACTAAAAAATTTCTCAAAAAATGATTTCCTCATAAAATCAAAAAAGAAAGATGTAATTGCAAATACTATCAATATGCAAACTGAAATAATCACAAAGATTGGTTCAACTGAACTTCACTCTAAAGATGGTCATGTCTCTGCCTCTTTAGATTCTGATATCTGGAAAGTTGCAGCATTTGATAGAATTTTTGGAACAAATAAACACTCTATAGGATTCCTTGAAAATTTTGGAGCAGATATTGGGGCTTTTGCTTCAACTTGGAGTTTTCATGAAAATGATCTGATTGTAATTGGCTCAAATGATTCTGATATGGCAGTTGCATCTAATCATTTGATAAAGAATCAGGGTGGTCTAGTTGTAGTCAAATCTGGAAAAATTCTTGCTTCTTTACCATTACAACTTGGAGGAATTATCTCCACTGATCCGTTTGAAAAAGTTTCATCTAATTTTGAAAAAATCAATAATGTAATTGTAGATTCAGGTTCTAAATTTTCTAGACCCCACTTAATCCCATTGTTCTTACCTTTTCTTGCTTTACCCTCAGTTAGGATTCTTTCTGGTGGTATTGTTGATGTGAAAAAACGCAGCTACATTTCACCGATCAACTAAGTAATGTTAAAAAGGGGGATTTAGTGGATTGAAGCTGAATCTAAATGGCATCAATTCAACAAGGACCTAATGGACCTGTTTTAGTTCTCAAAGAGAGCGCATTACAGCAAAAAGGTAAAGATGCTCAACAAAACAATATAGCTGCAGCAAAATTAGTTGCACAATTAGTTAGAAGCAGTCTTGGACCTAGAGGTCTTGATAAAATGTTAGTAGATTCCTTAGGTGATGTAACTATTACAAATGATGGTGCCACAATTTTAAAAGAAATTGATGTTCAACATCCAGCAGCAAAAATGATGGTTGAAATTTCTAAAACTGTAGATAATGAAGTAGGTGATGGAACAACATCTTCTGTAATTTTTGGTGGTGCATTATTAGCAAGAGCAGAAGATCTTCTAAACAAAGATGTCCATTCTTCAACTATTATTGACGGATATCAAGCAGCAGCTGATAAAACCCTTGAAATTTACTCTGATTTGGCAAAAAAAATTCAGCCTGATGATAAAGCATCTCTATTAAAAATCGCCACAACAAGTATGCAATCAAAATTAATTTCTGAAGATAGTTCACTACTTTCTAAAATTATAGTTGATGCTATTCTAAGTATTGCAACAAAGAAAGGTGATACTTATTCTGTTGACCTTGAAAATATTAAAGTAGAAAAGAAAGCCGGTGGTTCAATTGATGATACACAAATCGTAAAAGGTATTGTTTTAGATAAAGAAATTGTTCATAGTGGAATGCCTACAAAAATTGAAAATGCAAAAATTGCATTACTTAATTCAGCATTAGAAATCGAAAAAACTGAATTAAGTGCAGAAATTAGAATTACTGATCCAACTCAAATGCAGATGTTCTTAGAAGAAGAAAATAGAATGCTAAAAGCTATGGTTGACAAATTACATGATGTAGGAGCTAATGTCTTAATTTGCCAAAAAGGAATTGATGATATTTCACAACACTATCTTGCAAAATATGGTATTATGGCAGTTCGTCGTGTTAAAGAAAGTGATATGATCAAACTATCCAAAGCTACGGGTGGACGTGTAATTAGTAATCTTGATGATCTTTCAGAAAATGATCTTGGAACTGCAGATTTGGCACAACAAAAGAAAGTTGAATCTGATAAATGGGTCTTCATTGAAGGATGTAAACATCCACAATCAGTTACAATGTTAATTCGTGGTGGAACTCAAAGAGTAATTGATGAAGTTGACCGTTCAATTCATGATTCTTTAATGGTTGTAAAAGATGTTATTGAAAAACCAGCAATTGTAGCTGGTGGCGGTGCACCTGAAGCATTTGCAGCATCAGTACTCAAAGATTGGGCTGATAATTTTGATGGTAGAGAACAACTTGCAATCAAGAAATATGCTGAAGCATTAGAGACAATTCCACTTACAATCGCTGAAAATGCAGGAATGGATCCAATTGATACTATGGCAAATCTACGAGCAAAACAAAATCAGGGCCGTAAATGGACTGGAATAGATGCTAGAAATACACAGATTGCTGATATGATGGCAATTAATGTTATAGAACCAATCGCAGTTAAAGAGCAAATAATCAAATCAGCTACTGAGGCGGCATGCATGATTCTTAGAATTGATGATGTGATTGCTACATCTGGTGCACCAGGTGGCGGCATGCATTAAATATGTAA
>DATHYS010000029.1:0-3726 GCA_035458995.1 Candidatus Nitrosopumilus sp. | reverse complement strand
CAAAATCAAAGGCGATATCATGAAAGTATTGTCAAAACTGGATCAAGCAGAGGTAGAATAATTGACATATGATGATGCCATTAAGGCATTATCAAGTGACGCGTTAAAATTTGTAAAAGATGATTATGTTATTGGGTTAGGTAGTGGACGTGCAGCAACTTCACTTGTAAAATCACTTGCAAAACTAATCAAAGTAAAAGGTTACAATGTGAGAGGCGTACCAACGTCATTACAAATTAAATTAATTGCTGAAAAAGGAGGAATTCCGTTAGTAGAGGCTGATCAAGTGAAACATATCGATGTAGTCTTTGATGGTGCAGACCAAATTGATTCTGAAAAATACGTAATCAAAGGTGGTGGTGGAGCACTACTAAGGGAGAATATTTTGTTTAGTCTTGCAAAAAAAGTTGTAGTAATGGCAGACAAGACAAAATTTGTAAAAAACTTTACTAGAACTGTTCCAGTTGAAATTCATCCTTTAGCAAGAAACTCTGTTACCAATTCAATTAAAAAACTTGGAGGAGATGTAGAAATACGTTCACTTGATAGAGGTTATCCATTCTTTACAGAAAATGGAAACATAATTTTGGATTGTGACTTTGGAACAATAAAGAACCCCAAAGTGTTAACTCAGAAAATAAAACAGACCGCAGGAGTCCTAGAATCAGGCATATTTCTTAGAAAACCAGACGTTATTTACAAAGCCAAAGAAAACGGCAAATTTGACATCATCTAAAGTAAGAAAAGAAAAAATTAGATTTTTGGAATTATTTCATTAGTTACATGCAGCACAGTTACAGTCTACACCACAATTGCAAATTCCATCTCTGGAACAAGAATACTTAAAATTGGCAGAAAGGCATATTTCAATTATCTATTCTTATCAAATGGACCTTGATGATCAGTTAGACAACAAGCACATTCTTTAGTA
Organism: Candidatus Nitrosopumilus sp.; assembly: GCA_035458995.1. Classification (GTDB taxonomy): domain Archaea; phylum Thermoproteota; class Nitrososphaeria; order Nitrososphaerales; family Nitrosopumilaceae; genus Nitrosopumilus. Next base: position 2,795 of record DATHYS010000029.1, on the reverse strand, counting down.
TAGCATTCATCAACTTTTTCATGGCCACAGGAACCACAATGACAGAAATTATCTCCTACCATGATTCTTTAATGTGAAATTCTTAGATAAATAAATCTGATATTGTCATTTCTGATAATCAACAAAATCTTTGAAATAATCTATGACACAATATTAGCATGGCAAAAAAACAGGTAAAAAAACTGTCATCAACACCAGCAAAGTCAAGTTTTTCTGAATTTGACAGGGTTTTTGAGAATTTCAGAAATGATTTAGAAAAATCTTTTTCTTCTTTCCCAAGAATGGATTTTTCATCTTTTCCAAAATTTTCTCAAAGTGGATGTGATGTAATTGATGAAGGGAAACAGTTTCGAATGAAAATGAATATGCCAGGATTGAAGAAAAATGAGATCAATCTGAATGTAACTGATAATTCAATTGAAGTTACTGGAGAGCATAAAGAAGAAGAAAAGAAGAAGAATTACTTGAGAAAAGAGAGACACAGTATGTCATATTACCAGACTATACCATTATCTGAAAAAGTAATTCCGGGAAAAGTAAAAGCAAAACTCACTGATGGAGTTTTAGATGTAACTCTTCCAAAGAGTAAGCCAACAGCAATTCCAAAGAAAAAACCTGTCAAAGTACAGTGATTTTTTTTTTTTGATTTTCTAAATTATCAAGAAACAAACTGAAAACGATCTTGTTTGTAACCTTCTTGTAACTTACCTTCTATAGGAATTTTATTCCCACAAAATTCACAGCAATTGTTTTTGTCAATATGCCATTCTCTAATGCTGAATCCATAACGATTTACGACTATTTTGTTGCATTCAGAACAGTAGGTGTGTTCCCATTTATGGCCAGGAACATTTCCAAGGTACACATACTTTAGTCCTACATCTTTGGCAACTTGATAATGCTTTTCCAAAGTCTCTATAGGCGTGCTAGGATATTCCATCATTTTGTAATCAGGATGAAATCTCAAGAAGTGGATAGGCATTTCTGGTCCAAATTCATCATAGATGAATTTTGAAAGCTTTCTTGCATGTTCCAAATCATCTCCTACTTTGGGAACAATCAAGTCAGTAATCTCTACATGGATTTTTGTTTTATCTCTAATTTCTAAGAGAGTGTCAAAGATAGGTTGAGGATCAGGTACTCCTATGAATTTTCTAGTGAACTCTTTTTCTGCGCTTCCTTTAAAATCAACAGTAATTCCATCAAGGAATTCATTCATCATTGAAACTGATTCAGGAGTATCATATCCATTTGAGACAAAAACATTGAACAATCCCTTCTTTCTTGCAGCAATTCCACAATCACGTGCAAATTCAATGAAGATAGATGGTTCATTGTAGGTGTATGCGATTCCATGTGCACCATATTTTACTGCAGTATTTGCAACCTCATCAGGAGTCATATCAATGCCCTCAACAGTTCTGCGCTGACTAATATCGGAATTCTGACAGTATCTACAGAGCCAATTACATCCTGTTGTAGCAATGGAGTATACTTTACTTCCAGGGTAATAGTGAATTAATGGTTTTTTCTCAATTGGATCAACATGACCTGAGATCACCTTACCATAGGCGTATAACTGCAGTTTACCGTTTTCATTTCCTCGAATTCCACATAAACCAATTTGGCCTTTACCAATTTCACAATATCGTGCACAAGCTGTACACTTTACCTTATCATTAGGAAGTTTTTCATAAAGTTCAGCTTCCTTTCCAAGTATAGTCGTCAATGTTTTTTATTGTGTTTTAACATATTTAACAAGTATGAGAGAATCAAAGGAATTTTCCGATTCGGATGGAAAAGAATTGGTAAAAATGGCAAGAAAAGCAGTCACCGAATTTTTAAGAAATAATTCAAAAATTCATGATACAGAATTTAATGCTAAATTTGATTTTTGTTCTGGAGTTTTTGTAACATTAAACAAACAGGATTCACTGAGAGGGTGTATCGGATATCCTCTTCCCGTAAAGAAACTATCAGAAGGACTAATTGATGCAGCAATATCTGCTGCAACACAAGATACACGATTCAGTCCTGTAAATCCTGATGAATTAGACAAGATTATTTTTGAGGTTACAGTTCTCACCCCACCTGTTGAAATCAAAGTAGAGAAATCCATAGAATACCTCAAAGAGATCAAAGTTGGTAGAGATGGCTTGATTGTAAAGAATTCATATTCATCAGGTTTGTTATTACCACAAGTACCAACCGAATATGGATGGGATGTAGAGGAATTTCTTGAACATACATGTCAGAAAGCAGGACTAGATAAGGATGCATGGAAAGATAAAGACACTAAAATCTCAAGATTCCAAGGAGTAATTTTCAAAGAAGATGCTCCCAATGGAACCATTATTAGAGAATCATCTGATGATTTTTTATAAAATAATAAACTAAACAAAACAATGATCAGAGAACCGGTAGTTGCAGGGCAGTTTTATCCTGAAGGGGAAGAGGATTTGAAAAACATGATCAAACAGTGTATTGATCACAAATATGGACCAGGAAATAATCCTAAAACCTCAAATGATAAAATATATGGAATTATTTGCCCCCATGCAGGATATGTCTACTCAGGGCCCACTGCATGTCACTCTTACAAGGCCATATCATCGCAGAATCCAGAACTTGCAGTAATTATTGGGCCAAATCATTTCGGTGTAGGAAAAGATGCTGCTACAATGATTGATTCCCAGTGGCAGACCCCTTTAGGAATGGTCAGTATAGATTCAGAGTCAGCAAAACAAGTGGCAGAAATATCAGAGTTTATTGAAATTGATGAATATTCTCATTCT
>DATHYS010000028.1:0-3710 GCA_035458995.1 Candidatus Nitrosopumilus sp. | reverse complement strand
TTTTTGGCATTACACTCAATGTCTAAACCTCCCCATCTCCGAGGAAAGAATTCTTTTTCCTTCCCCAAATTTTATCTAGATTTTCTCTGTTTTTCTCCTCTCTGATTTCTGCATCTCTATTTGATTTTTTGACATCTTTTGAAATTTCACTAGTTATAGATTCCATAGCGTCTCCGAAATCTTGAATTGCCTTGTTGAATTCATTGATACTCTTATCGATATTCTTCATGTTGATTTTCCTCAGAATGGAAATTATCAAGTTTTGTCTAGTCATTTAATCGACTTTCCTCATTTTTTGAATGTTAAAGATTACAACAATGCTTGTAACGATAATTCCTAAAATTACAAACAATTCATAATGTGCTTGAGTAAAATTTGTAATTACTTCCATTTTTGTCCCCGCAATCTTTCTAGTTCTTTTCTACCTTCTACAACTCGCCCTTCAAGAACTCTTACAATACCTCTATGATATTGTAAATGCATTTCTGCTCGTCTCAAATCTTCTTCCTGATATACTCTAGCAAGAAACTTTGGAAGAATCTTTGTGATTTTCATTGATACATCTCTCCATTATCTGCAGAATGTGCTGTGACTCCAAACATTTCATCAAGCTCATCTTGTCTTGCTCTGATAGTTTGCTCAAAGATTTTGGCCTTTGATTTGTGATAGTTCAACTCTGCTGACATTCTCTTAATGTCATATTCAATGTCTGCAACTTCTAGCCTGTGTCCAAGTGATTCTCTAATGGTGTTTTTCTCCATCTAGCTTCCTCCATAGAACATTGGCTGTTCATCCCGTTCATCTTCGAATTCTCGAATAATTCTAGGATAAAAAGAAGGTCTAGAATTTAATTCGTTTTTTTGGATTGTGTTTTGTTTCATGTGTACTATTTGCGTCTACTATTATTATGATCCATGACAATAGTATGCATACTTTACATACCATTAGGTGTGATGATCATAGTAAAATATCTGCAAAATTAGTCAAAATATGGCCACATTCTACCTGGATATTGAAACTGATGGGCTAGATGAGGTCCAAAATAAGATTATCACCATACAATATGCTGAACTTGAGCGTGGAACTGGCAAGCAACTAGGCGAATTAACTATTCTCAAAGAGTGGGAATTGGGAGAAAAAGAGATGCTTCGTCGATTCATTGAGGATTCTCCTATTGGAAATGAGTATGCCTTTGATTTTGTCCCAGTTGGGTACAATCTTGGATTTGAGCACAAATTTCTTTTAGAGAAATCATCCCGATACGATGATCTATTTCCAATTAGCATTCTCGCTCGACCTTGCATTGATTTGAGGGCCATTGGAATTTTAATGAATAAGGGTGAATTCAAAAATTCTGGTCTTGATAAACTGACTGGAAAAAAACACAGTGGTTCTCCTTTGATTGAATGGTATAACACAAAGGATTATCAAAATATTGAAAACTATATTCAAAATGAGACAGATGAGTTTGTAAAATGGTATCAATGGTTACACAAGGAGATGCCTGAATTAAGAACTAAATGGCAACAGGAATTAGAATGAAAGGAATTGAAGATGCAGAAATTTTTGCAAAAGAAAGACACAAGCATCAAACAAGAGATGATGGCAAGACACCGTACTGGAAACATTTGAAAAAAGTAGTTGAAAATCTAAAAGATTTGGGAATTACTCATGATGCGATTCTTTGTGCTGGCTGGTTACATGATACCATTGAGGATACTGATACTGACTATGATGACCTTGATGATGAATTTGGTAAAGAGGTTGCGGATATCGTGTCTACTGTTACTAAAGATACCCGAATGATAAAAAAGGAAAGAGAGGTTGACTATTGTAATCGGTTAAAATCTGGATCATGGCAGTCCCAAATTGTTAAATTTGCAGATATGTTGGCAAATTTAGAAGATTTGAAAAATTCCAAAATGTCTTCTTCTGATATGAAAAACCAGGCGCAAAGCAAACTTGATTATTATGATGCTATCAAAACTGGATTATGCGATAGTAGGAAAAATATTCCCCATTTGGATTCACAAATTAGTAGATTGTCTGATGCATTTTCTAAATACGGTGTGCGGATTTAGATTAAAAATTCTGCTGCATTCTTACCTTCTTCAGTAATTTTTATCCATCTGTTTCTTCCAATCTTTTCAATTTCTATAAACTTCCATTCTTTTTCTAATGGTGCAATGATGTTCTTATCAAGACTTGCAAATCTTGCCTGTGAATGATTCTTCTCTTCTGAATTAATAGTAATTATGCCTTCATCTTCTGCAATCTTTGCCATTTCTTTTTTTGTCATTTTCTGATCTTTTTGCTCTGAAATAATTTTCAATGCCGCAAGCAATTTTGGCTTTGGTGTTTGAATCTCATATGTTGGTAGTGGTATTGTATCTTTGATTCCAAATGACTGCTGTTTTCCTTCAAAGGCTGCATACTTTTCTGGTTCGGCATAAAATGGTTTTAGATTATCACAATTTTTTAGTACCATGCATGCCATCATGCATGCAATTGCCTGAATTTTACTTCCTGATGCCACATTGACATAGACATAGTTATTTTTTTCTTCTTCAATGATATCTTTGATTGATTTTATTGCTTTGAATAAACTCAGTCTGTCACTGTATGCAATTTTGACTTCGACTCCTAGTTTTTTGCATTCTTTTTTGATCTTCTCCAAATATGGTGCAGACAGATCTGTTGAGCGATTGTCATGTGATAATAGCCACAATTTGTCAGCCTTTGTCTGTTTGAGTGGTATGGTGATTCTGTCTACTTCAAAGCCTAATGGGGCAATGTGTACTCGAAATGTGGCAAGGTTAGTCATATAGTATCTATAGTATGCATACTATTGTGATGTCATATAATAATTTCTATGCACAAATTACTCTATGAATCAAGCCCAAAGTATAGCACTTGACTCTTGTGTCGTAATTGACATACTAGAGAAACCCAAAGTCGCCTCTGGACTCAAAGCCCGTCTTAGAGGCAAATCCGTCAAAATCATCCTCTGTGATGTCGTATTACGTGAGGTCAAACGAGTTCGCGGTTACTTGGCCGAACAAGTAATTGCAAAATTGACTAGTTTGCTGGGAAGAAAAATTGAAATCTTATCCGTTGAGGAATCTGAGATCTCAAATGCTCAGCAAATCACAAACCAATTCCAAATCTGCCACAATGGGGACAACAAAATCTTGAGTCTGTGCCAGGCAAAAGACTTTGTTTTGGTAACCTTTGATAGAATGCTTCTCAAAGCCTGTTCGTTTGTTGGAGTTGCAGCATTTCATCCATCAATGGTTGGAGGAATCTGAAATGATTGATCTCAAAAAATTGGACCTTGATGAAATGGAAGCCCAATTTGGATTGATGGTAAGGGAGAAAAATGATCACAACAACTATGCCTTGTTTAGATTCGTAGACCTTGAAAAAATTACAAACTATTATGAATTATTTCAAAAGGAGATTAAAAAAAATGATTGAAAAGAAAAAGAAGCAACCAGAGGCATCAGATGCTGATGATTCCTTTGACTATGATCAAGGATTTAACATTGAGGAGGTCTATGATCAATGAATGTAATTAGCAAGGCATTGTTTTGGATTTTTACAATCGGTTTAGGATTTGTGAATCCTTTGATCAGTGTTGGCTTGGTCATTTTGTATTATTTGCCTGGAATAATTTCAGATATCTGTCAGCCATGTAATGATATCCAAGA